>PIVY01000483.1 GCA_003353795.1 bacterium | reverse complement strand
TGCGGAGGAGGTCTCCATGGTGAGCGTAAGCACCCTAAATCTCGTGTCCCTCGCGGGCGGCACTCCCGCCGATCGGACCACGAGCCCCGAGACCTGGGACACCTACTCCACGCACGTGAACGTGAGGGGCCGGCTGACCTTCCTGGGCGGACAGAATCCGCCGACGGTCGTGCTCGACGCGTCGGATCCCGCGAACCCCCAGCTGGTGGCGGAATGGGACTTCGTGGTCCACGACATGCTGTTCGACGGCGATCTGGCCTACACGCTCACCGGCTGGGACACCTTCCAGGTGCTGGACATCGCCGATCCCGCGAACCCGGTGCTGCTGGGCTCGGTGCCCATGACCTCCCCGGACGGGCTGGTGCGGCAGGGTGACCTGATCTTCGTCGCCGACTACTACGAGGGGATGAAGATCATCGACGTGAGCGATCCGAACTCGCTCGTGCTCGTCGGCGAATTCGCGGACACGAACTGCCGCGGCGTCGCCGTCGTGGGCGACTACGCCTACCTGGCGGGCTGGTGGACCGGCCTGAACGTGATCGACGTTTCGGATCCGGCGGTTCCGGCGCTCGTCGTCAACCTGCCGACGACCCAGACCGTGAACGAGCTGGATACCGACGGTGAGTACATGTACGTGGCCGCCAGCAACGACGGGCTGCTGGTCTACGACCTGAGCGATCCCGCCCTGCCCGCGCTGCTGCCGGACAATGGGATGGCTCACTACCAGATCCTCACGTTTGCCAGGAGCGGCGACTACATCTATACGGCCAACAGCAGCGCCGGCATGACGATCATCAACGTCGCCGACCCCGCGGATCCCTGGGTCTGCGGCAACCTGGCCACCACCTGGGGCGGCAGGACGCAGGACGTCGCGGTCGGAATCGGGTTCGTCGTCACGGCCGAGGGCTACGGCGGCTACTCCGTCGC
>PIVY01000482.1 GCA_003353795.1 bacterium | reverse complement strand
TCGACCGGGCCGTCGAGCGTGGTCACCGTGACATGGGCAAAGTTGCAGCGCGAGGCGGGGATACCGGCCTTGCGCAGCAGCGCGTAGCCGAGGCATTGCTTGATCACGGCCGGATCCTGCTTGTTGTTGTTCAGGGTGAAGCGGTCCATCGAGCTGATCTGCTGCCCTCCCACGAACTCGTCGAACTTGACCTTGAAGGAGGGAGTCGTCGTGGAGAGCGAGCCCTGGAAGCCCTTCTTGCGAACGCCTGTATTGGCCAGCAGGTGACCGTCGACCGTCACGTCTGCCGAATAGAAGTTGTAGGGGTCGTTCCACGGCGCGTCGCCGCAGGTCGGTGAGAAGAAGAGGTCGAAGATGGCGTTCTCTTCATTGCGCAGCAGATTCCAGCTGTTCAGGTCGATTCGGATGTTCACCTCCAGCACGCGATCGGGATCGAACATCAATTCGGTCTGGTCGGTCGGGATCGCCGCGGCCTGACAGGTGGGCGCCAAGCCCGGCGCATCGCTCGGGTCGGCGAGCGTGCGATCGAGCACGACCATGTCGACCAGTGAGCACTGGCCATCGCTATGGACGCTGCAGCGCTCGGGTACGGTCAGCGAGGAAAGCAGGCCGACGCGTTGCTGGCGTATTTCCAGCAGATCGGCGGCGGTGACGAGGTCGTCGCCGGTCGGGTCGCCACACTGGCAGCCATCGCCCTGGCCGTCGGGGCCGCCCGGGCCGCCGGTGTCGTTCTGGGCGGCGTTCTGCAGGCCGCCGCAGTTGTCGTCACATCCGCTGGTGTTGCCGCCGACGCAGGGATTGTCACCGGCGATGCCCGAGAAGTCGCCATCGTCGGGGATCTGATCACCGTCGCGGTCGGGGTAGGGCGTCAGGTTGCGCAGCTGCGAGAAGTCCTGCATCGCGAAGCCGCTATTCCACTGGTTCTCCG
>PIVY01000481.1 GCA_003353795.1 bacterium | reverse complement strand
CGTCTGCTCCGTCGATCAGACGGCGGTCGTAGGAGAGTGAAAGCGGCAACATCATGCGCGTCTTGAACTCGCCGTCGGTGAACACCGGTACGTGCGCGCCTCTGGCGGCGCCGAGAATGGCCACCTCGGGCGGATTGATAATGGGGGCAAACCCGGTACCGCCGATCCCCCCCAGATTGCTGACGGTGAAGCAGCCTCCCTGCATGTCGTCCGGAGAGAGTCTGCGGGCTCTCGCCTTTTCGGCGAGCTGGCCGAGTTCGACGGCCAACTCGACGATGTTCTTGCGGTCGGCGTCGCGGACGACCGGGACCAGCAGGCCGCGCTCGGTGTCGACGGCCACGCCGACGTGGCAGTACTTCTTGTAGATCACCTCCCGATTGGCCATATCGACGCTGGCGTTGAACTGGGGAAAGAGCCTGAGCCCCGAGGCGACGACCTTGAGAATGATGGCGGTGGGGGTCAACTTGGCGCCGGCCTCCTCGGCCTTCTTGCCGTACTCTTTGCGCCAGCGCTCTACGTCGGTGACATCGGCTTTGTCGAACTGGGTGACCTGGGGAACGGTAGACCAGGCCTGTTGCAGACGCTCGGCGGTTACGCGGCGCACGTTGCTCATCGGCTCTCGCTCGATTTCGCCCCACTGGCCGAAGTCGGGTAGTTGCAGAGCAGGAGGGCCGGCAGTGGCCGCCGGACGTGCACTGTTCAGCTGGCGGGCGTGCGCCTTGACGTCATCTTCGGAGATGCGACCTGCCGCACCGGTGCCGGTGACCTGGCCGATGTCGACGCCGATTTCGCGGGCCAGACGCAGCACAGAGGGAGAGGCAGGGACTTGCTTGCGGGGACCGGAGACCGGTGCAGGATAGGTGCGGTCGGACGCCGCCGGAGGAGCGGGTGCGACTCGTTCCTCCGAGACACTCGGCGCCGGCGTTTCG
>PIVY01000115.1 GCA_003353795.1 bacterium | reverse complement strand
CAACGCTGCGGTGGCCGTACCGCGATTGTTCGCGAAGACGCAGTCCTCGATTTCGTTCCTGGCCACGTGTCCCGACCGGTTGGCGTACACCGCGCCGGCCTCCGCGCCCCCGTTGTTCTCGAACACGCAGCGGGTGATGGTGACGCCGGCGCCGGTGCAGGCCACCGCGCCGCCCAGCGAGTGGGACCCGTTGCGCATGGTCACGCCGTCGAGCGCCAGGTGGAATTCGTGCTCCTGGACGAATCCACGATGCCCATCGAGTTCGATCACGCACAGCGCTGGATCGCCATTGGCCGAACGTATGGAAACGTCGCGCGCGGCCAGGTCGAAGGAGTGGTTGCCCGGGCCGATGAACACACCGTCGGCGAGCACGATCACGTCGGCGCCGCCAGCCATCGCCAGCGCGTCCTGGATCGTGGCGACATCGCCGGATCCGTCCGGCGCCACATGAATTTCCGCCGCCGCTGCCGGCATGGCCAGTAGCAGTGCCGTTCCCAGCAGCACCCTGAGTAACGCGATCATGGCGCCTTCCCGGAGCGAGGTCAGGGGTGACGCCATGATGATAACACGTTCGTACTGGGAAAACAGCCTAGCCGTCCGACACGGGTTTCTCCATGATCACCGACATCTGCCTGACGTGCTTCGGCCAATCCACGGCGCGCAATCCAGCCTCGCGACAGAGGCCGTACTCCCAGAGGAACAGGTCGCGATCCACGTGCCCGCGCGGCTCGGACAGGAAGAGCCGGCCACCCGGGCGCAGGCTACGCGCCATCTCGCCGATCATGCGCTCGGGGTCGCGGGCCTCGTGCACGACGTTGAAGGCCACCACCAGGTCGACCTTCTCGCCCAGGTCGCGGATCTCCAGCGTCTCTCCGCGGCAGCCACGGGTCTCGATGCGATCGAGCAGACCGTGCCGGTCGGCCCGCCGGCGCAGGGTGTCGAGCATGCGATCCTGGCAGTCCACACCCACGACACGACCGTGGTTGCCGACCATCTCGGCCAGCGGGAGGGTGAAGAACCCCATGCCGGTGCCCACCTCGAGCACGGTCTGACCGGGTTTGACGTGGGGCCGCAGGATCCGGCGCGGATTCTGGAACCAGTTGCGGACGGGCATCAGCATGATGTAGCCGACCCACCAGGGGGCGACGTGGCGGTGGTGGCGATAGCCGTCCGGTAGGGCGAATACGGAGCTGGCTGGCATCGGTCTCTCTCCTCGGAATGAATCAAACTTGAGTGATTGCTCGCATGTTGTTATGATACGAGCAATCGCTCGGTTTGTTGACTCGCTTTGGCTGAATGCGAGCAATGGGACGCACTGCCGCGCAAAGGGTTGCAGGGAAACGAGGTGGAACGTGAGCAAACGCTCGCATGGGCCCGCAAGTTCGCCGGGTGCTCGGGTTTCGAGGCATCCGAACGGTGATTCGACGGATCTGGAGCCGCGCCGGCACCCGCGCCAGGATCGCGCCCGCGCCACCGTGGCGGCCATCACCGAGGCGGCGGAGCAACTGATCGTCGAGCACAGCTACGCCAAGGTGTCCACCAATCTCATCGCCCGGCGTGCGGGTGTGTCGGTGGGGTCGCTCTACCAGTACTTCCCCAACAAGGAGGCGATCTTCGCGGCCATCCTGGAGGGGCATGCGGCGGAGATGAAGGCGCTCGGTGAGCAGGCGCTGGTGACCATGGCCGACCACGCCACGCCGTTCCCCGTGGCGTTGCGACGGGTGCTCGAGAGCATGGTCGACGTTCGGCGTCGCGACGACGAGCTCATGCAGGCGCTGGCCGTTGAGCTGAGTCACGCGTGTCCGGGCATGAAGAAATCGGCCGAGGAAGAAGACGCGCTGGTGGAGCGCATCGCGGCCATCGTGGCTGCGCGTCCCGATTGCCGGACGACGAATCCCACGGTCGCTGCACGGCTGGTACTCACCGCTTGCCAGGGCGTGACCAAGTGGTTGCTGCATCGAGCGCCGCGAGACCTCGACTCCGACGCCTACGTGGACCTGACGGTGCAGATGTGTGAAATGGCAGTGGGCATCCATGACAGCCTCGCGGGTGGCGATCTCGGGTAGAAAATGAGGTCCGGGGGAGCGGGCGGCGCCGGATTCGACATGACCCCGCTGAATTGCGGGACGACCCCGCGCCGGAATCCAGCGTCTGCCCGCTCCCTCGGACCCGTGATCTTGCCGGTGTCCCGACCCCGCCGATCGATCCGGCCTGTGCCGTTGTCCGCCAGGGGGTGCGCGCTCCGTCTTGCTCGGCGGCGGCGGCAGTCGATCGACGGGGATTCGGGAACACGGTCTGGAATCGGTCCGTCGTGGAGAAGCGTATGCAGGCGGCGTGCCTGCCTTGGCTGGCTATTCAATGCGTTGAATTTAAATGAGTTGCGAATTGGCAACAGCCCGGTCCTGCGGGCGGGGGCGCCGTCTCTCGTGGTCACGGATCACAGGTGTGATGATTCGGCACAGAGGGGGGGCGACGGTGCCAGTCACGTCGGAGTCGACAACGATATCACGAGTTCTCCGCGGATCGAGCACCGGCGCCCATAGAGTTCTTGCGTGTCGTCGGCGGGATGTTGCCCCAGTCAGACGTTGGCGGGGCCGGAAAGGTTCATGAAGATCTCCCCGCGTCCAGAAGATGACGGACTTTCCGCGCCAGATCGTGCGGGCCATAAGGCTTGGGCAAGAAGAGTTCCGGCGCGGGCAGCTCGCCGTCCGGCAGCCAGCTCAGGTCAGTGTGGCCCGAGCAGAGAATCACGAGCATATCGTCGGGCAACCGGTCGCGCAGTTCGAAGCCGTTCAATCCTGGCATGACCACATCGGAGATCACCAGCTCGAATCGACTGCCGTTCTCGACCAGATCCAGCGCTTCCTGGGCGTCGCTGGCCGCCGTCACTTGATACCCCTGCCGGCGCAGGGCGAGTACGGCGAGATCACGGACGGCCTTCTCGTCTTCCACCACCAGCAGGTGTTCGTCGCCGTTCAGCGGGCCCACCGCGGGAGGCTCGGTAGGAGAGAGACTGGCCCCGCTATCGGTCGTCGGCCAGTAAATCAGGAAGGTCGTGCCCTGGCCGGGGGTCGACACGACCTGGATGGTGCCTTCGCTCTGCGCGACGATTCCGTAGACCGTCGCCAGGCCCAGGCCCGTGCCGCGGCCCGGTTCCTTGGTCGTGAAGAACGGCTCGAAGATCCGGGATCGTATGGACGCATCCATGCCGATGCCACTGTCCCGCACCGACAACTCCACGTACGAACCCGGTTCCAGGCCATCCATCTGACTGTCGAGTTGCCGCAGTCGGGTGGCGATGTGGATGGATTGATCGCCGCCGCCGGAGAGATCGCGGATGGCGTCGCGAGCGTTGACCATCAGGTTCATGACGACCTGCTCCACCGATCCGGGGTCTGCCTTGATGAGTGGCAGATCCGTTTCCAGGGATTCCTCGAGCCGGATGTCCTCACCGATCAGCCGCTGAAGCATGCGGTGCATCTTGCCGATGGCCGCCGCCAGATCCACGGGTTCCGGTCGCAGGGGTTGCCGTCGGGAGAAGGCCAGGATCTGACGGGTAAGTGCGGTGGCGTGGTCGCAGGTACGCAGGATGATCTCGAGGTCCTCGTTCATCGGATCGGTCTCATTGAGCTTCATCTGGGCCAGATCCGCATGGCCGCTGATCACCGTGAGCAGATTGTTGAAGTCGTGGGCGATTCCACCGGCGAGTTGACCGATGGATTCGAGCTTCTGGGTCTGCAGGAGTTGCTCCTGGAGCCGCCGGCGCTCGGTGACGTCACTCACGAGCACGATGGCGCCACCGGCTTCCAGTGGACCGAGGTGGAACACGCAACGTTGTCGGGCGTCGCCGACCGTTACCGAGACCTCCACGCTGCTGGTTCTGCCTTCATGAAGCGCGGCGCCGATGGCGCCGGCGAGATCCGGAAGCTCGGCGCCCTCGACCAGGTCGGTGAGTGGTTTGCCGAGCGCATCGCCGTGAAAGAACTCCTCGCGGTTGGCGAAGACGATGGTGCCGTTCGCGTCGAGCTGGACGATCCACTCGGGAGCCGCCGTGACGAGCGTGCGCCAGCGCGCCTCGGACGCGACGGCCTGCTCCTGACGGCGTTGGAGTTCCGCGTGGCTCGACGCGAGGTCGCGCTCGTTGGACACGGCCCGGCGCAGCGTCTTCCACAGCAGATTGTTCTGCCGCCTCACCGCCAGGGAGACCAGGACCACGGTGACCATCACCACGGCCACGTCGATGGGCAAGGTGAGGTTCGCATCGGGTCCATAGGCCAGGCCGAGCGGTTCTCGGAAACCGACCACGAGCACTGAGAGGGTCGTGACGGCCAGCATGATCATGAACGGCCGATGCGATAGCAGCAGCGTACCGTAGATCAGCGCCGCGAGAATGACGACGACCGTGGAGTCCAGGAGTCCGAAGCGGGAGGTCCAGGTTCCCCAGATTCCGGTTGCGAGCAGGGCCAGGCTCGCCAGCATGGCGGCGGCAGTGACCTTGTCGCGACTGCGAAGCCAGCTGATGGCCGCAAGGATCAG
Organism: bacterium; assembly: GCA_003353795.1. Taxonomy (GTDB): domain Bacteria; phylum Krumholzibacteriota; class Krumholzibacteriia; order LZORAL124-64-63; family LZORAL124-64-63; genus Glo-17. Next base: position 11,750 of record PIVY01000115.1, on the reverse strand, counting down.
GGCATTGATGCCGGTGAGATAGAGGGTCTCGCTTTCCTGCAGGATGAGACCGACGATGAAAAGGATCACCAAGCCCAGGCCCAGGATCACCAGGAGTGCCTGGAGTTGTTGCCTGGCAAGGTCGTGGCGGGCTGCCGCCAGGATGTCTTGGTCGGGCGAGGACAAGGGCGTGGTCTCCTGTTCGAAATTCCGGGTCGCTGCTCATCATGGTAACAAATCTGCGGCGGATGTCGCTCCCCGATCGTTGCTCGCCTGGCAGCGGTCGGCGGTGCTATGATGACCGCTGCCGGCGGCGACCCGCCCCGGACGTCAGGGCTGGACCTCGAACTGGACCGGTAAGTCATGCCATCACGCCTATCCCGTTTCCTCCTGCTTTACTTGCTGTCGATTGTCTCGGCATCCATGGCCATGGCGCAGCAGTCACCGGAAGCGACCACGCCGCCGCCGGAGGCGGCCAAATTGGAGGTCACGTCGGTCGCGGCGGCGGAGATCGCCGGCCACGCAGCGGCGGACATTACCGGCACGCGGGAGCTGGTGCGCGCCGCGGCACCGGACGACTTGCTGGAGCAGATCGCCGAGCAGTTGCCCACAACCATCGAAGACATCGAGGCCTTCCGTGGCACGGCGGTGAATGCGGAGATGGACGCCGCGGCCCCGAAACTGCTGGAAGAAGCGCAACAGCAGTGGCAGAAGTACACCGATACGCTCGACAAGTGGGGTAATGATCTCCATCTGCGGGCGACCGCGGTCCAGGACATTCTCGATCAGCTGGCCGAGATGCGGGAAGTATGGCGAATCACGGCGATCGATTCCGTCACGGTCGAGTTGCCCGAGGCCGTGCAGGAGCAGGTTCGAACCGTCGAGGCTGAACTCCTGGCGGCCGACGACGAGGTCCGCCAGCGGCAGGAGTACCTGCTGAACCTGCAGAACAAGGTGTCGGAACAGTCCATTGCCATCACGACGGATCTCGAGCAGATCCGTTCCGAGATCGCGACGCGGCAGAACGACCTCTTCCGGGCCACGGCGCCGCCCATCTGGTCGCCGTGGCGGCATGATGACGGCTCGCTGGGTATCGACGAGGACGTCGTCTCGACCTGGGTCCGGATCGCCGATGGCGTGGCCGAGTTCTGGGGCGAATACCGTACGCTCATGCTGGAGCACCTGGTTCTGTTCCTGCTGCTGGTGCTGGGGATGTGGCAACTGGCGAAACGGGCTGTGCTGGAGGACGACTCCGACCTGGGAATCGAGGCGGCCAAGGCCATTCTCGGCCGTCCCGTCGCGTCCGCGGGATTGCTCACGATGATCGTGATGGGGCCACTCTACATGGACGCGCCGTCGGTCATCCACGTCCTCTATCCGCTGACCGCCCTGGCGTTCGCCATCCGGATCACGTCGGCACTGGTGCCGCCGGAACGCCGCCGCTTGATCTACGGCGTGCTTGCGCTCGCGGCGTTGACCAATATCCAGCAACTGATCGTGGATTCAGGTCTGCTGCGCCAGACGGTTCTTCTACTGGTCCCGGTCACGGGGCTGATCGGTCTGGAGGTCTTTCGGCGACGGGTTCGGCGCGAGCAACCTGATGTGATATGGCCGAATCTCAGCCTCTGGGCGCTGATCCTGGGGAACCTGTCGTTCCTGGCGATCTTCGCGGCGGCTGCGCTGGGTTTCATTCCCGTCGGCGAACATCTGGCCGCTTCGGTCATCGAATCGGCGTATATCGCATTCGTGCTCCTGGCCGGTTATCGCGTCGCGGACGCCCTGCTCCTGCTCCTGCTGCGGACCGCCGTCATGAGGCGTCTCAAGGTCGTGCAGAACTACACCGACGGGATCCGGGCGTATATCAGCCGGTTCGTGCGCCTGGCCTCGTACCTGTACTGGCTCTGGGCGCTGGTCGACCGTCTGCTCGTGACCGAGCCCATCATCCACACCATCACCGCCTGGCTCACCACGCACTGGGAAGTGGGCAGCATGCGGATCTCGCTCGGCGCGATCCTCCTGTTCATCCTGGTGCTGTGGGGCTCCCTGCTCATCGCCAAGATCGTGCGACACTTGCTCGAAGAGGACGTGTTGCCGCGGGCGCACATTCCGCGCGGTCGTGCTCACGCCATCTCCATGCTGTTCAACTACGGAATCGTCGGCCTGGGTTTCGTGGCGGCGATGGCCTCGGCGGGCATCAAGATCGAGCAGTTCGCGCTCATCGGCGGCGCCCTGGGCGTGGGTATCGGCTTCGGCCTGCAGAACGTGGTCAGCAATTTCGTGTCGGGTCTCATCCTGGTGTTCGAGAGACCCGTCCAGGTCGGTGACACCGTGGAGGTGGGCACGCTCATCGGGACGGTCCGCCGCATCGGCATCCGCTCGAGCACCGTGCGGACCTTCGACGAGGCCGAGGTCATCGTCCCCAACAGCGACTTCATCTCGAGCCACGTCGTGAACTGGACCCTGTCCGACCAGTTGCGGCGCATGGAAGTGAAGGTCGGCGTGAAGTACGGGACCGATCCCGTGACGGTGCAGGAGATCCTCGTTGCGGAGGCCAGGAAGCACGCGAAGGTCCTGGAGTACCCCTCGCCCTACGCGCTCTTCAAGGGCTTCGGCGACAGCAGCCTCGAGTTTGTGGTCCGTTTCTGGACCTCGGACTTCGGCAACTGGATCTTCATCGCCAGCGAGGTCACCGTGGGGATCGACACGGCGCTGAGAGAAGCGGGCATCACCATCCCGTTCCCCCAGCGGGATCTTCACATCTACTCGGTGGATCCGCCGGCGCCGATTCCGAATGGAGGGCGGGTGGAGATGCCGCGCAGTCTGCAACCGGAGGCCGGGTCCGATAGCCGCCCGCCGCAGATGGATGGGGACGAATAGGGAACTGCCATGAGCCTACTCAACACGGTCTGGTCCATGGTCGCCGGCGCCTGCGGCGTGCTCTGCTTCACGCACCTGTTGCTCTGGTTGCGCGAGCCGAGACGCCGCTACTTCCTGTTGTCTGCGGTCATGGCGTTCGTGTCCAGTGTCGGGGCGCTCAACGAGATGCGCTTGATGCAGACAGCGACGATTCCCGAGTACGTGACCCTTCTGCGGGTTGGAAACGTCGTCGTCGGCGTCATGCTGGTGGCCATGGCCTGGTTCGTTCGCGGCTACCTGCGCGCCGGGCGCCGCTGGCTGGCGGCAGCCATCACCGCACTCTGGTCCGTCGGTCTCGTCTTCAATATCTTCTCGCCGGCGAGTCTGACCTTTGCCGAGATCACCAGCCTAGACCCACGCCTCACCTTCTGGGGTGAGGAATTCTACCTCGCGGTGGGTGTGGCGCATCCGGCGAAATACCTGGCCGACCTCGCCAGTCTCTTCATCATGATCTACGTCGTCGATGCAACGCTCGGAGCCTGGCGCCAGGGGGCGCGACGCTCGGCGCTCGTCGTCGGCGGGTCCATCACGCTGTTCATCGTGGCGGCTGGTATCCACACGCCCCTGGTCGACGCCGGCGTCGTGCACACGCCGCCCATGATCAGCATCGCGTTCCTGGCCATCGTGCTGGCTCTCAGCTATCAGATCGCCGACGACGCGTCCCGTACGCTCCTTCTCGCACGGCGCATCCGGGCCAGCGAACAGCGCTGGCGCACACTCATTGAAAACGTCCAGCTGGTGGTGCTCGACGTGGGACCGGACGGACGGGTGCGTGGCGCGAACCCCCATTTCGAAACGCTCACGGGTCGCACGCAGACGGACGTGCGGGGTCTGCCGGTGGAGGAACTGGTCGCCGCCGACGAGGCATTGGAGTTGCGGGATCGGGTGTGCGCGGCCGACCGGCGACCGCCGCGTCCGCACAGCCGTTGGAGGCTCACCACCAGCGACGGCGGCACGCGGACCCTCGACTGGTCGTCGGTTCGCCTGTTCGACGCGGCCGGCGTGTACGACGGTGTCCTGAGCATCGGCGCCGACGTCACCGACGAGATCGCTACCCGTCACGATCTCGAGCAGACCCGCGATCGCCTCGATCGCGTGGTCCGCGCCGGACTGCTCGGCGAACTGGTGTCGGCACTCAGCCACGAGCTGAATCAACCCCTCGCCGCGATCCTGAGCAATGCTCAGACGGCACGGCTCTACCTCGATCGCGAGCAGCCCTCGGTCGTCGAGATCCAGTCCATCATCGATCGCATCGTCCGTGACGACAAGCGCGCTGCTGACGTGATCGACCGCCTCCGCAGCCTGATGACCCGGGGCGACATCGTTGCCGAGGAACTCGACCTGGAGATGATCGTCGCGGATGTCGTGGCGCTGATCCGAACGCAGGCCGAACACCTGCGCGTGGTGCTCGCCATCGACCTACAGCCCGGTTTGCCAAAGATCAATGCGGGGCGGGTCGAGATTCAGCAGGTGCTGCTGAACCTTCTGGTCAACGCACTCCGCTCGCTGGAGCGGATAGCGATCAACGGCCGGAGGATCGAGGTGGCGGCGTCCGTCAACGGGCAACGGATCGAACTGACGGTGAGTGACAACGGCCCGGGCATCGCGGCCGATCAGATCTCCCGTCTCTTCGAGCCGTTCCATGGCGATCGCGACGGGCAACTGGGCATGGGGCTGACCATCAGCCGGCGTATCGTCGAGGCCTACGGCGGCACAATCTCGGGCCGCAATGACGAAGGTGGCGGTGCTGTCTTCACGGTGAGCCTCCCCGGGGCTGTGCAGGCGAAGCAGGCTCATCATGCTTGAGATCCGCGATACGGTGACGCTGATCGACGACGACCCGTCCGTGCGGGAAGCCATCGCCGGCCTTCTCGAGGCTCACGGCTACGTCGTCGTCACTCACGACTCGGCCGAGAGCTATCTGGCCGCTCATCGACCCGCACCGGGCTGCGTGATCCTCGACATCCGCATGCCCGGCCTCGGCGGCCTCGGTCTGTTCTCGCGCCTCCAGGAGGATAGACCGAACTGTCCGGTGATCTTCCTCACCGGCCACGGCGACGTGCCCATGGCCGTCAATGCCATGAAGAACGGGGCGCTCGAGTTCCTCACCAAGCCGGTGGACGAGGCGGACCTGATCGAGGCGGTGGACAGGGCACTCGAGGTGCATCGCCGGCGCCGGATCCGCCGTGGGGACGCCGAGCATGCGCAGACGATGCTCGCCGAGCTGACGCCCCGTGAAACGGAGGTGTTCCGCCACGTGATCGGCGGCGCCCTCAATAAGGAGATTGCTGCCGCCCTGGGCATCGCCGAGCAGACCGTGAAGATTCACCGCGGCCATCTCACCGGCAAGCTCGGCATCGATCGAGTCACCGATCTCCTGGACCTAGCGGGGCGCGCCGGGGTCGATCCGATCGATCGCAGTCTACAGTGACCCACTAGGTACTTGGCTCTATATCGAGCCCTCCTGGCCCTCGCTATTCTCAATGATTAGTTGCGGATCCATGCTCCGACAATGTGACGGGAGTTGCACCATGCTGCGTCGATTTATCTGTCTGTCTCTTCTGGTCCTCGCCATCGGGCTGGCGACGCCGCCGCCGATCCTCGCCGAGGAACCGGCCGCCGGCGGCGAAGACCTCCGCGCCAAGACCCAGAACCCCGTTGGCGCCATGATCAGCCTGCCGTTCAAGAACAGCTGGGACTTCGGCGCGCCCAACGGCACCGCCTACTTCCTGAACATCCAGCCGGTGATCCCGCAGACCGTGGGCGAGTGGAACCTGATCCACCGCGTCATCGCGCCGATCATCAGCGTCGACGGTCCCATCGTCGGTCGACCCGAGATTCCCGTCGGCGCCCCCGGCGACGGCGCGACCGGTCTCGGCGACATCAACTACTCGACATACCTGTCGCCGGCCCAACCGGGCGCGTGGATCTGGGGCGTGGGCCCGTCCATCATGCTACCCACGGCCACCGACGATCAGCTCGGCTCGGGCAAGTGGAGCGCCGGCCCCACGGCCGTGGTCCTGACCCAGCCCAAGCCCTGGACCATCGGCCTCCTCGGTCGCCAGCTCTGGTCCTTTGCCGGCGACGACGAGCGACTCGACGTCAACCAGATCCTGCTCGAGCCCTTCATCAACTACAACCTGGCCAACGGCTGGTACCTGGTCAGCGACATGGTCATCACTGCCAACTGGAAGGCGCCGGACGGCAACCAGTGGACCGTGCCGCTGGGCGGCGGCGTGGGCAAGATCTTCAGCATCGGCAAGCAGGCCATGAACACGCGCATCGAGGCCTACAGCAACGTCGAGAAGCCCGAGGGCGCGCCCGACTGGGTGCTGAGCTGGACGTTGCAGTTCCTGTTTCCGCGGTAGACCGGCGTGGACCGCTGCCGGCTAACGCATTGCTTTCGAGAAGTTGAACAGATCGCTACGAATGCCGCCACCCGCGGCGGTGAAGTCATGAACGAAAAGGAGCTGTCGATGAAACGAATGAAGCTGGTGTCGACATTGGTCGTGCTCGTGGTTCTCGGGTCTGCGGCGATGAGCGCCCAGGCCCAGGAGAAACCCAACATCCTGGTCATCATGTCCGATGACGTGGGCATCACCAACGTGAGCGCCTACAGCCGCGGCCTGGCGGGCTACCAGACCCCCAACATCGACCGCATCGCCCTCGAGGGCACGCTGTTCACCGACTACTACGCCGAGCAGAGCTGCACGGCGGGTCGGTCGGCCTTCATCACCGGCCAGCATCCCGTGCGCACGGGCCTGACCAAGGTCGGCTTCCCGGGATCGCCCATCGGAATCCAGAAGGAAGACCCGACCCTTGCCGAGTTGCTCAAGGCCCAGGGCTACGCCACGGCCCAGTTCGGTAAGAATCACCTGGGCGACCGCAACGAGTACTTGCCCACGGTGCACGGCTTCGACGAGTTCTACGGGAACCTCTACCACCTCAACGCCGAGGAAGAGCCGGAGAACCCCGACTACCCGAAGGACCCCGGGTTCCGCGAGCGCCTGGGCCCCCGCGGCGTGCTCGACTGCAAGGCCACCGATGTCGATGACAAGACCGTCGATCCGCGATTCGGCAAGGTGGGCAAGCAGACCATCGTCGATACCGGCCCCTTGACCAAGAAGCGCATGGAGACCGCCGACGTGGAGTTCATCGAGCGCACCACCGACTTCATCCGGCGCAACACCGAGGAGGGCAAGCCCTGGTTCACCTGGCTGGCCACCTCCCGCATGCACTTCTACACCCACCTCAAGGAAGAGAGCGAGGGCGTGACCGGCCTCGGCATCTTCGCCGACGGCATGGTGGAGCACGACGGCCAGGTGGGCGAGGTCCTCGACCTGCTCGAGGAACTGGGCATCGACGAGAACACCATCGTCATCTACACCGTGGACAACGGCCCCCACTACAACGAGTGGCCCGACGGCGGCATCTCGCCCTTCCGCGGCGAGAAGAACACCAACTGGGAGGGCGGCTACCGGGTGCCTTGCCTGGTCCGCTGGCCCGGCCAGATTCCCGCCGGCCGCATCTCCAACGAGATCATGTCCATGCAGGACTGGGTGCCCACGCTCGTGGCCGCCGCGGGCGAGCCCGAGGTGAAGGAGAAGCTGATTAAGGGCTACAAGGCCGACGGCAAGAGTTTCAAGGTCCACCTCGACGGCTTCAACTTCCTGCCTTACCTCACCGGCAAGGCCGAAGAATCTCCGCGTGACGAATTCTTCTACTTCAGCGACGACGGCTTGCTGGTGAGCGTGCGCCACAAGCAATGGAAGCTGGTCTTCGCCGAGCAGCGCGCCAAGACCTTCCGCGTCTGGTCCGAGCCGTTCGTGCAGCTGCGCATCCCCAAGCTGTTCAACCTGCGCACCGACCCCTTCGAGCGGGCCGACACCGACGCCAACAACTACGACCGCTGGTGGATCCAGCGTAGTGCCTTCTCGGTGACGGCGATCCAGGAGATCGTCGGCGGCTTCATCGGCACCTTCCAGGACTTCCCGCCGCGCCAGAAGCCGGCGAAGTTCAACGTGGATGATGTCATGAAGACGATGTACCGGACGGGAGCCCACTAGAATCGACTGTCGACCGGTCCTTGCGACGCGTATCGTGCGGGGACCGGTCGGCTCGGCCGTCAACTTGCACCCCTCGATCCATCCGAAAGAGCGATGAGATGGACATTCAGCTGAACACGTTGCTCGTGGCCCTGATGTTCGTGACGATCCTCTGCATGGGGATCGGCAACATCCTGGTGACGCTGGCCGATGTCTTCAACCATGCCACGCCGTCGCGACGTGACCGGGTGCACCTCTCGTGGATAATGCTGATGCTGCTCGTCCACTTCAATGTGTTCTGGCACACCAAGGCCATCCTCGCGGTGGAGAACTGGCAGTTCGCGGGCTTCCTGGCGGCCATCGCGGGACCGGTGCTGATGTTCTTCGCCACCAGCATCATGCTCACCGAGCCGTCCGCCGAGGAGCCGGCCGAGCTGAAGACTTTCTTCGACGACCTCGGACGCCGGTTCTATCTGATGTTCGCGGCATTGCAGGTCTGGATCGTGCTGGTGAGCCGCTCGCTGCACGGCGCCTTCGTCGCCTCCGACCTGGCCAACGTCGCCTTCCTGGTGCTGGCCCTGGTGTTGGCCGTGAATCCACGCCGGCCGTCGCAGGTGCCGGGGGCCTGGATCGCCTGGGGACTTGGAATCGCGGGCCTGGCGCTACGATGGATCGAATAGCGGCAATACCATTGCGCTGACCGAACCCGGACGCAGGATCGGGACGCCCACTACGCACCGCGCCGAAATGGCCGGCAATGTGAGCGGGCGTTCGTTTGCCTGGAGTTCAACCGGTCCGGCAGGCCATGGCCAATTTGCAAAATCGGACCTTATGTTTAGGTCGATCTTCGGGTTCGCTGATCGTGATCGACCAGACTCGCCCCGCCTTCCGGGAGGATCCCCATGACCAGACCCACAAGCATTGCGCTCGTACTCGTCTGCCTCGTTGCCTGGGCAACAGTCGTGAGCGCCCAGGACGACGATTCCTTCGCCAAGTACGGCCAGGAGTTCAAGGGCAAGATCGCCGAGAACTACACCGATTCCGAGGAGTGGTGGCCCAGTTCGCCCCAGCCGCCCGAGGGCACTCCCAACGTCATCATCTTCCTGCTCGACGACACGGGCTTCGGCCACCTCGGCAGCTTCGGCGGCCTGATCGACACGCCTCACATCGACAGCCTGGCCATGAACGGACTGCGCTACAACAATTTCCACACCACGGCGCTATGTTCGCCGTCGCGAGCCGCGATCATGGCCGGCCGGAACCATCACCGCATCGGCCTCGGCTCCCACTCGCTCACCGCCATGGGCTTCCCCGGCTACAACGCATTCCCGCCCGAGTCGGCCAAGTCGGTGGCCAAACACCTGCAGCACGCCGGCTTCGTGAACTACGCCGTGGGAAAATGGGACCACACGCCGCTCTACGAGGTCTCCGAGAGTGGCCCCTTCGACCGCTGGCCCAGCGGTGAAGGCTTCGACCACTACTACGGCTTCATGGCCGCCGACGCGGACAACTACCGCTCCCTCGTCTGGCGCGACCACTACCCCATCGAGGACTGGACCGACAAGCCCGGCTACCACTACAGCGAGGCCATGGCCGACGAGACCATCCGCAACATCACCTCGCACGTGTCGGTCTCTCCCGACCGTCCGTTCATGATGTTCTGGGCCCCGGTCGCCATGCACTCGCCCCACCAGGCGCCGCCTGAATACATCGAGCGTTACCACGGCGAGTTCGACCAGGGCTGGGACGCAGCGCGCGAGGAAATCCACCGCCGGCAGCTCGATATGGGTATCATTCCGCCCGGCACCCAGCTCACCGAGCGCACCACCGAGATCCCCGCCTGGGACACCATGAATCCCGAGGAGCAGAAGCTCTACGCGCGCCAGATGGAAGTCTTCGCGGCCATGCTCACCCACGTGGACGAGCAGATCGGCCGCATCATAGCGACCCTGGAACGCACGGGTCAGCTTGAGAACACGCTCATCTTCGTCACCGCGGACAACGGTTCCTCGGGTGAGGGCGGGCTCGCCGGCACATTCAACGAGACCTACGTGCTCAACGGGCTGCAGACCCCGTTCGACGCCAACATGGAGCACTACGACGAATGGGGTGGCGCCTCCACCTACGCGCACTTCCACGCGGGCTGGGCGCTGGCCGGCAACACGCCCTTCCAGTACTTCAAGCAGATCGTGCACCGTGGCGGCATCCAGGACGCGATGGTGGTGCACTGGCCGGCGGGCATCGAGGCTCGCGGCGAGATCCGCGACCAGTACCATCACATCATCGACATCGGGGCCACCATCCTGGACGCCACCGGCACCGAGTTCTACGCCGAACTCGACGGCCACGAGCAGATGCCGCTGGACGGCGTGAGCATGGCCTACTCGTTCGACGCTCCCGAGGCGCCCACCCAGCATCCCGAGCAGTACTACGAGCTGTTCGGCAACCGGGCCATCTACCAGGACGGCTGGAAGGCCGTCACCATCCACGCCGGCCGCATGCCGTGGAACCTCAACAAGGTCGCGCCGTTCGAGGACGACGTCTGGGAGCTCTACCACATCGACGAGGACTTCTCCGAGGCGAACAACCTCGCCGCCCAGCATCCCGAGAAGCTCGAGGCGCTCAAGGCGCGCTGGGAAGAGCTGGCCTGGGAGAACAACGTCTACCCGCTTTACGACGACATGATCCAGCGCGTGGCCAAGCAGCAGGACCGGCTCTTCGGCGATCGCAAGGAGTTCGTGTACTACTCGCCGGGCGCCCGGCGTATCGCCGAGAAGGCGTCACCGCCGGTGAAGGGCCGATCGCACAGCATCGAATCCACGCTCCAGCTGACGGGCAAGGAAGAGGGCGTGATCGTGGCCTGCGGCGGGTTCACGGGCGGATATACCATGTTCATCCAGAACAACCGCGTCTACTACGACTACAACTACTACAACGGGCTCTACTACTCGCTGGAGTCGCCCAAGCTGCCCAAGGGCGAGGTCAACCTGCGGTTCGAGTTCGTCGAGGACGGCGGCGCCACAGCGGGCATTCCAGGCGGCCACGCCGAACTCTTCGTCAACGGCGAGAAGGTGGACGAGGTGGCCATGCCCGAGATGCACGTCTCCACGTTCTCGCTCTCGGAGACCTTCGACGTGGGCATCGACGCCGGCACCCCGGTAACCGACAAGTACAAGGTCACCAACCATTTCCCCTACACGGGAGAACTCGACAAGGTCGTGGTCAAGCTCATCGACTAGCCCGACCACTCCAGGCGTAGACACACAAATGCCCGGTGAACTCCGCAGGCCCCAAAGGGCCGAGGACATCACCGGGCATTTCGTGTGTCGAGCTACCCTACAATTTGGCAGCGATGGCTTCGGCCATCTCCGTCGTGGTGGTCTTGCCACCCATGTCGTAGGTGCGGAACTCGCCCTCGGCAATGACGTCGGCCACGGCCTTTTCCAGCTTGTCGGCCATGGCCTTCTCACCCAGATGGTCGAGCATCATCTTGGCCGACAGCATCATGGCGATGGGGTTGACCTTGTTCATGCCCACGTACTTGGGCGCCGAGCCGTGGCTGGGCTCGAAGATGGCCACCTCTTTGCCGATGTTGCCGGAGCAGGCGAAGCCGAGGCCGCCCACGAGCTGGGCGCAGAGGTCGGACACGATGTCGCCGAACATGTTGCTGGCCACCAGCACGCCGTAGTCCTGGGGGTTCTTCACCAGCCACATGCACATGGCGTCGATGTTGGTCTCCCACAGCTCGATGCCGGGGTAGTCCTTGGCGATCTTGCGGGCCTCGCGGACCATCAGGCCGCTGGTCTCGCG
>PIVY01000480.1 GCA_003353795.1 bacterium | reverse complement strand
GCCATGGCCCAGGCCGGCAAGATTGCGCCATCTCTGGAACCCCAGCTGACCGAGGCCATGGACAACGATTCGGTCCGGGCCCTGGTCGTGCTGCACGAGCAGGTCGACATCCAACGTCTGGACGAGGAACTGCGGGCAGCCCGGGCGCCCCTCGCCGAACGGCACGAGGTCGTGATCCGATCCCTGCAGGACCTGGCCCAGGAGTCGCAGCGAGAATTGCTGGCCGAGCTGGCGATCCAGCAAGCCGACGGTCGGGTCAAAGGGTTCGCCCCTCATTGGCTGGTCAATGCCATCCTGGTGGAAGCTCCGGCTGCCACCATGAGAGCCCTGGCCCTCCGAGACGACGTCGAACGGCTGGAATCCGACATGGTCGTCGACAGCCCGACCAACGCCGAGAAAAGCAATGACGTCATTCCCGCCTCGCCCCTCACCAGCACCGGCAATGGCCTGAAAGCCCTGAACATTCCCGAGGTCTGGTACGAGCTGGGCTACGACGGCACCGGCCAGGTGGTGGGACTCATGGACACCGGCGTGGACGGTTCCCACATGGCCTTGACCGACAGCTGGCGAGGCAACACCGCCCCGGCCGCCGAGTGCTGGCTCGATCTGGTCGACTCCGGCAGCCCGCACTATCCCATCGACATCCACTACCAGGGCACCCTGCTCATGGGCGCCATGGTCGGACATGCCGACGGAGACACCTCGGGCGCGGCGCCCGGCGCCCAGTGGATCGCCGCCAACCATCTCTACCAGGCCGCCGGCGACGAATTCGACGCCGATGTCATCACGTCCTTCGAATTCATGGCCGACCCGGACGGCGATCCGTCGACCATGGACGACGTTCCGGCCGTGGTACTCAACGCCTGGGGCATCGATTCATCTTACGCCGGCTACTTCGATTGCGACAGCCGCTGGTGGGCCGCCATGGACGCCT
>PIVY01000479.1 GCA_003353795.1 bacterium | reverse complement strand
GTCCCTGGGAGAACTAAGCGTCGACGCCAGCCGCCGCGAGACGACCCTTCACGAGCAGGTGGTCGACCTGACCACCGTGGAGTTCAACCTTCTCTGGTACCTGGTCAGACACGCCGGACAGGTGGTCAGCCGCCAGGACCTCTACCAGGCGATCTACAACCTCGACTACGATGGCCTCGATCGCAGCATCGATGTCTATATCTCTCGGCTGCGCCAGAAATTAGGCGACGATCCGGCAGCGCCGCACTACATCAAAACCGTGCGCGGCGTCGGCTATCTCTTGGTGGGTGAAAAAGAATGAGACGGCAGTTCCTGCGCGTCTACATCGGCATCGCCCTGGTGCTCCTGATCGCGGCCCTGGCTACCCTCTTTATCGTCGACCGCGAGATGCGCATGGTCGTCGAACGCCGCATGGAAGAGACCATGGATCCCTGGATCAAGAGGATCCGTGTACGCCTGACGAGCGCTGGCGCAGAGGAGGAACTGCGCGCCCAGGCGCTCGAACGTCTGAACAACTTCACCCCCTTCGAGCTCCGCCTTGTTCCCCTGACAGAACTGGAACTATCAGCTAGCCAGGAAAAACGTCTGAACGCCGGAGAGACCGTCATGGTGTACACCGACGAGGAGCGCATGGTCTACGCCCTTCTCGACGACGATGAGGTGATCACCCTGGGACCGCTGCGGGGACGGATGTTCCCTCCCGAAAGATGGGGGGGGCTGCGCAAAGAACAGATGCGGCGTCCGGAACGACCGCAGCGCCTGGGCCACGACGGTCCTCGTCCCTGGCGTTTGCCGCTACAGGGCGCCTATTTCCTCCTCGGCACGCTGCTGGCCATCCTGCTGCTGATCGGCGCGGCTGTGTACCTGCTGCTGCACCCTTTCGAACGCCGCATCTACGCCCTGGCCGACGTCGCCAGAAACTTCGGCGAAGGGCA
>PIVY01000478.1 GCA_003353795.1 bacterium | reverse complement strand
GCACGACATCGACCACATCTTCACCGCCACGACCACAGGCATCGCCACCCCCAGTCTGGACGCGCGGCTGGTCAACCGCCTGGACATGAGACCCGACGTCCGCCGGTCCCCCCTGTTCGGGCTGGGCTGCGCCGGCGGGGCCGCCGGTCTGGCGCGCGCCACCGACTATCTGCGTGCCTATCCGGACCGCATCGCCGTTCTAGTCTCTGCCGAGATCTGCTCCCTGACCTTCCAGCGCGATGACCTGTCCATCCCCAACATCATCGCCTCGGGGCTCTTCGGCGACGGCGCGGCCGCGGTGGTCCTGGCCGGCTCCGAGCGGATCGGCGACGCGACCGCCGCCCATCCGCCGCGGATCACGGCCACCGGCGCGGTCTTCTACCCGGACACCGAACGCGTGATGGGCTGGGACGTCGTCGACACCGGCTTCAAGGTCGTGCTCTCGGCCCGAGTACCGGATGTGGTCCGCGCCCATGTCGGCGAGGACATCGACCGTTTCCTGGCCGACTCCCGACTCACGCGCAGCGACATCGACCACTGGATCATCCACACGGGGGGACCCCGGGTTCTAGAGGCCTTCGAGGCGGCGCTGGACCTGCCGGCGGATGCCCTGGCTCGGTCCTGGCGTTCCCTCGCCGAGGTCGGCAACCTCTCGTCGGCAAGTGTGCTCTTCGTGCTGGCCGACCTGCTGGCCGACGCCTCCCCCGAGGGTGGTCAGCGAGGACTGTTAGCGGCCATGGGTCCGGGGTTCGCCAGCGAATTGCTGCTGCTGGAATGGTGACCTTCAACCAGGGAAGCGGGGACCGGTGACCACCTCGGTTCTACTCTACATGATCCTGATCATGGGCCTGTATACCGAGCGTCTGGTCGAGCTGATGGTATCCCGCCGCAACATCCGGCGCCTGCTGGCCGCTGGCGCCCGCGAATACGGACGCAGCC
>PIVY01000477.1 GCA_003353795.1 bacterium | reverse complement strand
CGTATGGCCCCAGGTCTTCAAATCGAACTTGCCGTCGACGACGGCCGTGGTGACGGCCGAGCCGAGCTCGTCCAGATCCGTGCAGATCAGTCCCGCGCCGATGTTGCACCCGAGACGCTTGGGGTCGACGTTCATCCCCTCGCCTTCGGTGCCGCGGGTGTTGAGCCCGGCGTCGCGGACGGCCAGGTCTGCGGCGGCCACGGCGATCTCGATGAGCTCGGCTCGGCCGTCACCACCGCCGTCGTCGACGGCAAGTTTGACCTGAAGACCTGGGGCCATACGGGAATGGGCAACCTCACGCCCCTGTGGCTGCTGAAGTACCTGCCCAACATGCTCTCGTGCCATGTGAGCATCGTGCACGGGGCCGAGGGACCCAGCAACTGCATCACCTGCGGCGACGCCTCGGGCGTGCTGAGTATTCAGGAAGGCAGCCGGTGGATCCGTCGCGGCGCGGCTGACGTGGTCATCGCCGGCGGGGCCGAGTCCAAGGTCAACCCGATGGTCCTGATGCGGCAGACGCTGCTGAAACGTGTCTGCACGACGGGCGGGGCCGACCCGGCCTCCGCAGTCAGACCCTTCGACGCCGCCCACGCCGGCACGGTCGTCGCCGAAGGCGGGGGACTGGCCGTCCTGGAAGACCTCGACCGCGCCAGCAATCGCGGCGTGAGAATCTACGCGGAGGTCGCCGGTTTCGGGGCGGCCTGTGACGGAGCAGGCATGGACGTGACCCAAGCCACAGTCGGCCGGCTCGACGCGGCCATCCGCAGCGCGCTACGCGATGCGGGCATCACCGCGGATGATGTGGATCTGATCGCCGCGCACGGCACAGGCGTGCCGGGCGAGGACACGCTCGAGGCGGCGGCGTGGCAGGCGGCGTTGGGCGATCGCGTGGCCGAAATTCCCGCCTATGCGATCACCGGCGGAATCGGGTCGCTGTTCGCC
>PIVY01000476.1 GCA_003353795.1 bacterium | reverse complement strand
GGAGGTCAGGCCGTAGGTGTTACCGAGCGCCGAGACGTCGCCGATGACATCGACGTATCCGTCGGCGTCGGCGTCGCCGAGCCAGTAGTTGGTAGCCGCGGCGCTGGCCCCCTGCGCGCTGACGTTGCCGGCGAAATCGCGCACGAAGCCGGCCACCACGTAGACGTCGCGCGGGGCGATGGCCCATTCGAGCGTGGTGCCGCTCTGCACGCCGGCGCCGGTGTCGTCACCCTGGTCGACACTCGCCGGCGGGTCGGGCAGCGCACCGCTGTACGACGGATAGCCGCCCCAGGCGACGTAGCGCAACTCGGTGCCGGCCACGGGGGAGCCCGCGTCGGGAGTCGGTTCGGACCAGGTCAGGTGGATTTTCTGGTGGCCGGTGACGGCGGTGAGGGTTCCAAGGGCGGCCGGGGCCGTGTTGTCGGCGGTGATGGAACCATCGCCGGCGGCGCTGGCGCCCTGGGTGTCGATGCCGGTGATCGTGGCGATGACCGGACCGTCGCCGGTGCCGCTGACGCCCGTGAAGGTCCAGGTGTAGGTGTCGCCATCGGCCGTGGCGTCGGCCAGTTCGAGGACCGAACCGCCGAAGGCCGCCAGGTCGCAACGCAGCGAGTCGAGGCTGCTCTCGATGACGGTGGCGGCAACGGTGATGTCGTGACCGTCGCGGGTCCACTCGGTCGAGGTCAGCATCGTGTCGGTGACCACGATGGCCTGCAGCACGGGCTTGCTGTCCACCTGGGCCAGGCCGGGCACGTGGATCAGGCCGGCGAGGTCCTGATTGAGGTTGTCGCGGATGCTGTTGATGATGACCGAGACGGCGGTCTCGGCGCTGTCCGGGGCCGTGGGCAGGAAGCCGAAAGCGCCCGCGAACAGGGGTCCGTCGTAGATGCCGGGTGAGGCGCCGCCGACGGCCGCATCGACGCGCACTTGCCCCGGCGCCACGT
>PIVY01000475.1 GCA_003353795.1 bacterium | reverse complement strand
TGTGTAATCGATCCGCTCGCCGCTGACGATGATCTCCGACACTGAATGGCCGGTCTGCACCGTGATCGGGTAGTCGTCCTTTTGTGTAGCGTTGAGACCGGCGAACATGGCGGCCTCGGCAAACAAAGTGGCCGTCGAGCGGATCTTCTGACCCGCACCGCCGGCGATGATGATACCCGTCTGCCTTTCGACCGAGTTGGAATAGCAGGGCTCGATGCCGGGCTTCGTCTCGACGACACGCTTGTTCGCGCGCTGCGCTTCGCGGTAGCCAACGCTGTACTCGGGCCGTGGCCGATCCACGCAGAGGCCAAGCTCGAGGCCGCGCTCGTCGAGCAGAGCCTGGAGATCGCTCTTCTTGAATTTATTGCGCGGTACGTAGTAGGCGGTGCACAGCTCCCAGACATCGAGCATCGCAAAGCCGGGCTGCTCGATCGCGCTGGCGATGACATCGGCAAGATCCACATCGAAGCCCGTCGCCCGGTAGACCCACGCCGCCCCGGCGGCCGCCGCCGTGCCACACAGGTCCATCGCCCCTTCGATGTTTCCCCAAGGCGTGCTGGACGTGATGCCGTCGATCGGTGTCGTCACCGAGTGCTGTCCGCCCGTCATGCCGTAGTTGAAGTTGTTGCCGATGATCAGGGTGATGCCGATGTTGCGTCGTGCCACGTTCAGGAGGTGGGTGCCGCCGATGCCGCAGCCGCCGTCGCCCATGAGGCAGATCACAGTCAGCTCGGGCCGCGCCAGCTTCAGACCGCAGGCATAGGTAATCGAGCGTCCGTGGAGCCCATGAAATGCACTGGTGATGAAGTATCGGTCGGCAAGGCCGATGCAACCGATGTCGGTGACGATCACTACGTTTTCGGGGCTGGGCTGAAGCTTCACCAGGGCGGCGTCCAGGGCCTCAAGCAGGGTTCCGTGGCCGCACCCTGGACAGAAGGGCAGCG
>PIVY01000474.1 GCA_003353795.1 bacterium | reverse complement strand
TGGGCGGCCGCATCGAGGTGCTGGGCGACTACGTCGAGATCCAGGCCGGCGCCCTGCTCGACGCCTCGGGGCGCAACGGCGGCGGCACCATCCTGGTGGGGGGCGACGAGGGGGGCGGCGGCGAGTTGCGACGCTCGCGCGCCACCTACGTGGATCGCGACGCCGTATTGCGGGCCGACGCGCTGGACAAGGGCGACGGCGGCCGCATCGTGGTCTGGTCCGACGGCACGACCCAGGCCTACGGCCAGATCGTGGCGCGCGGCGGCATGAACGGCGGCAGCGGCGGCTTTGCCGAGACCTCGGGCAAATTGTGGCTCGATGTCGATCGCGCACCCGACCTGCGAGCGCGAAGCGGCCGCTGGGAGGATCGCGGCGGCCACTGGTTGATCGACCCGCAGAACATCGAGGTGGTGGACGATGCCCGATGCGAAGACCGCCCGGCCGAGGATTGCCTCGACGACCCCCTGACGGATCCCGACATTCGCGACAGCCCCATCTTCACCGGGCTGATTCGGCCGAACCTGGACAACATGGTGACCAGCCCGGCCCTGATCACCGCCGACCTGATCGCCGGGGCCCTGGCGGACGGAATCGACATCACCCTCTCGACCCAGACCGCGGGCGTCGTTCCCGGCGGCGAGGACGGCAACATCACGGTCACGACCGGGATCGTGGTCAACGCCAACGACGGCAACGAGGTCAACGTCGAGAAGGACACGCGCTCCCGGCTGACCCTGCTCGCCGCGAACGACATCGTGCTGGATGCCGAAATCCGCAACTCGAACGACGACCTCACCCTCGATGTCGACCTGATCGCCAACGACCTCACCCAGGCCCAGTCCCCCGACGACGATCTGCCGGAAGAAGCCAACCGCCCCTTCGAGGGCCACCTCCAGGTCAACGCGAACATCACGACCGGTGGCGGCGGGGTGCTGCTGGCCGGCGCCA
>PIVY01000473.1 GCA_003353795.1 bacterium | reverse complement strand
GAGACCTTGTAGTATTTCTTGTCGCCGTCGGCGGTGATTTCGCCGGTGTCGGCGGCGCTGAAGGCCGAGGCGTTCGTACCTTGATCGTCCTCGGCGGCAGCGACGCTGTAGGTGTATGTCACGCCTTGCGTGGCCGAGGTGTGGGCCAGGGAAAGGGCCGTCTGCCAGGGCGTCAGGACTTCTATGAGGCCATTGACGATCTTGACCTGATAGTGGGTCGCGGTCGGCGAGGTCGATGCGTCCCAGGTGACCATGACCTTGGTCAGGTACGTGCCGTCGGTGGCCTCGACGTTAGTCGGGGCCGCGATGGGCGTGGGCTCGACAACGACCGGGCTAAAAGTGGCCGTGATGTTCATGTCGGCCGTCATCGTGATGGTGAGGGGGTTGTCCATGCCGGTGGCGTCGCCGCTCCAGCCGTCGAACTTCTGGTCGGCGCCTGGCGTGACGGTGAGTTCCACCTGGGCGTCCTTAACGTAAACCGGGCCGGCGGGATTGGCCGCGACCGTGCCATCGCCAACGACCGTGGTCGTGAGCGTATAGGTGGTGATCGGTTCGCTATCATCCTGGAAGGTAGCGGTGATGTTCTTGTCAGCGTCCATGGTAATGGTTAGCGGGTTAGCCGTACCGGAAGCGTCGCCGCTCCAGCCGACAAAAATTTGGTCAACGCCAGGCTCCGGAGTGAGTTGAACTTGGGTGTTCTCGTCGTAAGTCGGGCCGGCGGGATCGGCCGTGACCGTACCGTCGCCGACGACCGTGGTGGTCAGCGTGTATTGGGGAGTCAACGTGTAGGTGATGGTGAATTGCGGTGCGGCCATGTTGTTGAGCCCGCCCGGATCGCCTTGACAAACGTCGGCCGGGATATCGGCCGTGATGAGGCCCGCGCCGGCGGGCGTGAGGTCGAAGGTGTAGGTGGCGCCGTCGACCGCGACGAAGTTGCCGACTGCGGCGTT
>PIVY01000472.1 GCA_003353795.1 bacterium | reverse complement strand
TCATCTGGACCTGGACGCGATCGTCGTAGAGTAGGTCCGTCACGACCTCGTGGCGTCGGTGGTAGTCCGGTCCGCCGTAAGTGGCTCCAGAATCCCTGTCTCGAAAGGCTTGGTTCTCGATCGGATGGTTGACGGGATCGACCGTGGACCGGACACCCCAGTGCACCCCGATCCCCGGCCACACGGAGGCCGCTCCGAGTTCTTCATGGCGGTACCAGTCGTACCTGATATCGGCGGCGGCGCAGCCCGCGGGCCAGTCGAGCACGGGACTCAGGACGTTGTTGCTGAGATGGTACTCCGGTCCCAAGCGCCCGCCGGTGTTGTTGACGATGTAGCCGCCGGGGCCGTAGCACCAGGTGATGCAGTGGGAGCCGCCGGTGCCGGGGACGACCACGCCGTCGTCGATGAAGGCGAGCTGGGGGGAGTAGTTGCTGACACAGGGGTCGAGGTCCTCGAGGCCGATCCAGATCGCGGCGAAGTCGCCGACGCCGGGGTCTAAGACCTGGTGCCAGCGGTCGCTGACCTGATCCTCGAAGTCCTCGAAATCGATCAGCACGCCGTCGACGCTGACCGAGACGTCGTCGATCTGGCAGGCGCCGTCGGTGTCCCAGAGGCCGTCCTCGTCGGACCAGGCTCCGTCGGATTCGAAGCGGACTCGGAGCTGGATCTCGTCGGCGTCGGGGCCGATATAGTCGCCGGGGTCGAGATATACAGTCTCGTCGACTTGGAACAGGAGCTCGCCGTCAAGAACCTGCAGGTCTTGCCACTCGCCGCCGCGATTGATCTGGAGGTGAGTGTAGTCGTAGTTCGGCTCGGTGTCGTTGCGCAGGGTCGCCGTCCAGGAGACGGTGGCGCCGATGGCGGGGTCGGCCACCTGATGGGTGAACACGAGGCTTTGATTCCAGTCGTTGCCGTAACCGGGGCCCTCGTCGTAGACGGTGCCGCACCACA
>PIVY01000471.1 GCA_003353795.1 bacterium | reverse complement strand
CCACCAGCAGGGCGGCATCGAGGGGGCCGAGGGTCGTGGTCAGCGCCACACCTTCACGACCGCAACGATGGTCTGCCAGGCCGCAGTTCCAGACGACTTCTACTCCCGCGTCGATCGCCGCTGCGGTCAGCGCCTGCGTCAAGACCGTACGCCGGATTCCCATGCCGCCTGGAAACGGCAAATGACCCGTTGCGCTGCTGCCATCTTCCTGGACGTAGCGCACCCCTTCCAGATGATGGCTGTCAGCCGGCTGCAGGAGCCTGCGGACTCCGAGCGCCTCCAGTTGGGCCACTCCCGACGGCATCAACCCTTCGCCGCAGGCCTTGTCCGGCGGCGCCGACGCGCGTTCGATGACGGTGACCGGCAGGTCGCGCCGGGCGAGGTGGATGGCGGCAGCCATTCCGGCGGGTCCGGCGCCGACGATCACGATCGGGGCGGTCATGACTGCCGCCACGTGCGCAGGAAAGCAAAGGCCGAACGCAGCAGATGTCCGGTCAGGGCTGCGCCGTGAACGGCCTTGGGTGGGGCCAGCGTTCCGGCCAGATACTGCTGGAGGGAAGCCAAACGCCGCAGTTTCCCGCTGGACGTGCGCAGCAGGGTTCCAGGCTTGACGATAACAACTCTACCGGGCTGGATGCCGGTGCGTTCGCGGACGCGTCGGTTCACCGCAGTGATGAGATCCGCCTCGGTGATCTCACTGGCGTGGGGAGATCGCTCGACCAGCAGCAGCAGTTCCTCGCCATCGGCGCCCGTAGGCATGAAACCGCCGGCGACGACCCGCCCCGGGCGCACGCCCACAAGATCCTGCAGACAAGCCTCGAATTCCTCGGCGCGGTGGTTGGCCCCGCGTATGACGACCACGTCCTTGGTCCGGCCGATCACGTAGAGACGTTCGTCACGCATGAAGCCGAGGTCGCCGGTGTCGAGCCAACCGTCGCGCAGAACGGCCGCG
>PIVY01000470.1 GCA_003353795.1 bacterium | reverse complement strand
CCTCGACGACGGCCGCCAGGGTGAGCAGACCGTGGGGCGACAGGCTCGCCGCGGCGGGACCGGCCACTGCCAGCGCACTGTCCACACGCGCCAACTGCAGTTCGACCAGCGCCTCGGCCACCGCCTCGACGTGCGTGCCCTCGGCGAAGTGATAGGTGTCGGGCGCAAGATAGCCCTCGCACCAGTGGATGCCGCGCCCACCAGGACGGGCACCTGCGCCGGCGATCGCCGCGATCCGTGCACGCTCGTCCGGGGTCATCAGGGCATCCGCGTTGCCGGCAATGAGTGAATCTGCCGCTGCCAGGATCGCTGCCACGGATAGGTCGAGACTGTCGGCAACGATGGACGCCAGCGCCGCCGCTTCCAGGCCCTCAGGCAGCGTTACCACCACCGGCATGGTGCCGCCCGACAACAGGATATGCAGGATCTCGCGCGGCGACGCCGAGCGCGGCACTTCGTAGCGTCCGACCTCGAGACGGTGGCCATCGTCGCGAATTCGTGCGGCCAGCAGGATCAGGCGCCGGTGATTCAGCACGCCCTGACGCTGCAGATCGGCCGACACCGAATGCAGCGACGCCCCGGGCACGACCCGCACCGTCACCGTACCATCGGCGTCGGTGCCGGTGTTCCAGGCCCGCCAGCCGAGCCCGGCCAGGACGACCACCGCGACCACCATCGCGGCCGCGATAGATAGCACGATCCGCTTCATGAGTCGCCTCCGCCAAGACGATCGAGATGTGACTGGAGGATGATCTGGGCGGCCACGGCATCGACCTCGCCCCGCTTCGCCGGCCGGCCACGCATTCCGATGGAGCGCTCTGCCTCCTGGCTCGAATAGCGTTCGTCCTCAAAGACCACGGGTAGACCGACAGACTCGCCGAGCCGATCAGCAAAGCGCCGGACTCGCGCCGCCATCTCGGTCTCCCGACCATCGGCGGTCAACGGCAACCCGA
>PIVY01000469.1 GCA_003353795.1 bacterium | reverse complement strand
CCGGCAACACGGCGGGCGCCTTCGCCATCGATGAGAGCGGTCTGATCACGGTGGCCGATAAGGACGCGCTAGGCTACGAAACCACTCGCGTGTTCAACCTGACGGTGCTAGTCGACGACGGCAACATGGACGGCCACGGCCACGGTGACCGTCAGCCTGACAGATCTGCAGGCGACTGTTTCGATCGACGACGATTCGGTTTCTGAAGGCGACGCCGGTACAGCCGACCTCGGCTTCACCATCTCGCTGACCGGCGACGTGGTCAACGTACCCTTCGATGTCGGCTACGCCACCGCCGACGATTCGGCAACAACGGTTGGCAACGACTACGTGGCCATCCCCAGCGGCACAGCCAGCTTCACCGGCACCTCTGCGAGTGCAACGGCGCCGGTCAACGTGACCGTCAACGGCGACGAGACCGTCGAACTGGACGAGACCCTGTTTGTGAACCTCACCAGTGTGACCGGCACTAATGACGTGATCCTCGTCGACAATCTGCTCGACGCCCCCGACCTGCACGGTCTGCTGAATCGCATCCATGCTCGGCTCCTGGAGAGCGGCGAGTTCGCGCCGGAGAATCTCAAGAGCCGCGCCTACGAGGCGTCCGACCACTGCGTGGGCGACGGCGATCCCGACCGCGGCTTCGTGGCCCTGGCCGTGCACATTCTCGCCGGTCGCGACGACGCCACCCGGGCCGCCCTGGCCGAGAGCGTGCTGCCGCTCT
The DNA here is from genome assembly GCA_003353795.1 of bacterium. Taxonomy (GTDB): domain Bacteria; phylum Krumholzibacteriota; class Krumholzibacteriia; order LZORAL124-64-63; family LZORAL124-64-63; genus Glo-17. The sequence goes on along the minus strand of PIVY01000469.1, from coordinate 229 downwards.
TGACCGACGCCTTTCCCGCCAGCCTGGCCACCGGGAAACTCGACGTCTCGGTTCGCATTGTGGACATGCACCGCGAGAGTTACCGTAAACACGGCATGACCGATCTCTAGAATCCCCACCGCGAAAGGCAGCGCCATGGCCGGCACCGATGTCCTGAAGGTCGCCCTCGCCCAGATCGCCCCCGTCTGGCTGGACCGCGAGGCCACCCTGGCCAGCGTAATGGTCGCCA
>PIVY01000468.1 GCA_003353795.1 bacterium | reverse complement strand
TCTAGCTGGATGCGGACGGCGACGGCAGCGCCGACGTGACCGTGGAGTACGAGGGCGGGAAGAAGGTCCGGCAGACCGAGGACGAGGACCGCGACGGGCGCATCGACGTCGTTACCGAGTTCGGCCCCGATGAGAGGCCCCGCCGAATCTCCAGCGATACCGACGGGGACGGCCGTCAGGAGACGATCACGATCCTCGAGTCCGGCGTCGTGGCGCGCGTCGAAAAAGACAAGAACGCCGACGGCACCGCCGACGTGATCGTCTACTACGAGAAGGGCAAGGTGGTCCGCCAGGAAGAGGACACCGACTTCGACGGCACGGTGGACCGCCGCAACGTGGCCGGCAAGGGCGGAACCAGCATCCAGGAGGCCGACTCCTCCGGCGACGGCAAGGTGGACACGTGGCTGGCCGTGGACGCCAAGGGCAATGTGGTCGGGCGCAAGGAGGACCGCACCGGCGACGGCAAGCCCGACCGCATCCTCACCTTCAAGAATGAAGTTCTGGTCCGTCTGGAGGACGACACCAGCGGCCGAGGCTGCACGGATCTCGTCGAGGTCTACGACAAGAAGGGCAACATGACGGAGCAGCGCCGCGACACCTCCGGTAACTGCAAGATCGACGTCTGGGACTTCGTCGAGTCCGGCCGCATCGTGCGCCGCGCCCAGGCCACCGGCGGCGGCGGCCGCGCCGACGTGCTGACCCACTTCGACGCCGAGGGCCGGCCCACCATCCAGGAGGTGGCCGAGAACGGCGCCAAACGGCCCAACAAGCGCCTCTTCCTGGCCGCGGACGGCCAGGTGAAGGCCCAGTGCGTCTCCAGCAAGGGCGATGGGCGTCTGGACTCGCGCTCCGTAGTGAGCGGCGGCGTGGTGGTCGAAGAGCTCTACGACACCACCGGAAACGGCATGGCCGATCAGCGCGCGGTCTACGAGGGCGGCGAGCTGGCGCGCCTGGA
>PIVY01000467.1 GCA_003353795.1 bacterium | reverse complement strand
GCGTGCCCTGGCCGATCCCGGCGCAAGCGACTTGGCCCCAGACGCCGCGGTGACGCCATACGACAGCAACGGCGACGAGTTCACCGGCGGATTCGCGGACCCCGGCAAGGATGGGCGAGTGGCGCTGGATATCCCAGTCAGGCCCGAGGGTTTTGACGGCTACGTGGTCGTAGAGAAAGACGGGTTCCTGGACTTGCGCTTCCAGTCGACCAACAACGTCATCAACTCGGACTACAACGGGTGGGCATTCCTGCTGTCCGAGCAGGAACGCGACGACGCGGCCGCCGCCGCCAACGTCACCTTGGCGCCCAACACGGGCGTGTTGGTCGGATCCGTGCACGACTGCGTCGGATTCGGCATCAGCAACGCCATCGTCTCTGTCGAAGGTGGTTTTGGGGACACCGCCTATTTCTCGCGCAGCGATCTCACGGATGAGGCGCTTGGATTCGACATCGAGACAACGAGGACCTTCACCAACAACAACGGCAGGTTCGTCGTACCGAACCTGACCGGCACCGTCGAGGTCAAGGCCTGGGCGCGCCTCAAGAGCGGGGGCGACTTCACGCTCATCGCCGGGGAGCAGCTCACGATCGACACTGCCGTCGTGAACGCGCTGTCCCTCGATCCATAGGCCGAAACGCGGTGCGCGAGTGGTCCCCGCTGCTGGTCATCGGGGCGCTGTCGGGCCTCATCTACCTGGCGGGATTCGATGTCGCGCCCGAGGTGGCGCCGACACGTCTGATCGGCTTCCTGTACCTGCCGTTGTTTGCGCTCTTCTTGGCTTCGGCTTGGTGGGTGTGGCGTACCCCGGGCCTCTCGCCTTGGCCCATCATCGTTGCAGCAGTGGTCTTCCGGCTCATGGCGGCGACGGATCCCCCCGGGCTCTCCAGCGACAGCTACCGCTATGCGTGGGACGGCCGCGTGCAGCGTGCGGGATTGAACCCCTACGAGTTCG
>PIVY01000114.1 GCA_003353795.1 bacterium | reverse complement strand
GTCTGCGGGACCTGGCGGATGCGTGGTTGATTCCGGCGCCTGCGGTCCGCGATCTCCTGGATGTGGCCGCCCCACGGGTTTCGGGCTGGTCGTTGGCCGCGAGCCAGGGGCGACTGTTCGATCTGGACGCGCTGCCGCAACTGGGATTGATGGTCGGACGCCACTGGCCGCGGGCGACCTGCCGCCTGCGCTGGGAACGACTCGGGCGATCCCTGTACCGGGAAGACCTCGCCCGGTTGGAGGTGCTGGTCGGCGGACGCTGGAGGGTCGGCTGCGAGATGGGCGTCGACCGGCTCGCCCTGGCCGACGACGAGGCGCGCCTGCAGGCCGCGGGAGACGTGCGCATTCAGGGGCGCCTGGGCGCAGCGCTGCTGCTGGATATCTGGTGGCCACTGACCGATTCCCCGACCTGGTACGGGCGGCAGGGCCTGCGGCGCTGGTTGCGGCTCGGCGCAACGGGCGATGGCTGGGCCTGGGCGGCCGTCGTCGATCGGCGCACCACCGGCGAGCCGACATTCCAGGGTGAGATCCTGCTCCGGTTGGCCGCGCCGGCGGCGCTGGGTCTGCGGGTGGAGCCCTGGTCAGGCGCCGCCGGACTCGCCACAGCCTGGCGAATCGGGGCCATGCTCCTGCGGACCAGTCACCTCGTTCATCCGGATCTGGGAACGACTCACCGCTGGAGTCTCGGCCTGGGAGAACGGTGGTGAGGGTCGCCGTGGTGCTCTGGTTGTTGCTTGCGGCCGTATCTGCGGGGGCCGAGCCCGTGGACCCGGATGCGCTGGCGGCCCTGCTGGCCGATCTCGAGGCCAGTGGCGGTATCCTCACGGCCGCGGACCTCGAAGCGCTGACGCTGCCTGACGTGCAGTCGGCGCGCGGCTCGTGGAGCCTCGCGGTCACCGGTCGCAATGGCGAGGCGCTACGCGGCGATGTGAGGGCCGAGCGACACGCGCCGAGGTGGTCGTTCCGCCTCCGGGCCCGTCGGGGCGGCGAACGGGATCTGCTGGCGGCCTGGACCCGGTCCACGGTGGCCCGGTTGACGGCCAGTTTCGGCAGCGGCGGCGTGTCCCATGGCGCCGGCTTGCTGGCCGCGCCTCCCGGGCGCCGCCCATCCCTGAACTCCGACGCTTCCCTTTCCCCGCCTCGGCCGGGCTGGCGAACCAGCACGGCCACCGAACCTGGCACGACGGTCATTGGTGGCGCGCTGGCCTGGACCGAGGATCGCTGGGGTCTGGAGGTGGGCCTGGCCCGCGATCATGCCGGTGCCGAGGCCAGGCACGTACGTGCGGACGTGGCCGTCGGCGCCGCGCGGCTGGGGGTCCTGGCGTTGCAGCGAGGCACTGGTCGCGGCCAGGGCCTCGATCTGCGCTGGCGACGCGGTCACTGGCTCCTGTCGGCGGCGGCGGCCCGCTGGCGACGAAACGCGGCGGCCGAGTCGGGGCAAGCCTGGCACCTGTCGGCGCAGTGGCGGTCAGGCAGCTGGTGCGCCGAGGCACAGGCGGCAGCCAGCGACGCGTCCGCCGGACTGGACGGAGCCGCCCGGCCGGCCTGCCTGCCCGGATGGCGGGGACGCGGCTGGGCCGTCCGGCTCGTCGGCAGACCCACAGGAAATCTCGCCGCAGCGATGATCTGCGGGCGCGGCGACAAGCGTGATCCCGCCGCGGCGACCGGCTCTCTCACGGAGCGATCCCTCCTGGGTCTGCAGGTGCGGGGTCGCGTTCCGGACGGTCGATCCTGGGAACTGCGACTGCGGCGCACCGACGAACGACGGAGGGCCTGGGATCCGCTGCAACCCTGGTTGCCGGCCGCGCCCGTGGACCGGCGATCGAGGCACTGGCTCACCGCAGCGGTGAATCTGCCGGCCGAGAGCGGCGAGGCGCGGCTGACCTGGCGCTGGCTGGAGGAGGCCGGTGAGAGCCGAAGCCTGCTCTCGGCGCTCTGGATTTCTCGAAGCGGCCGTGTCCGCTGGCGCGCCGGCGTGCAGGCGGCCTGGGGCGATCCTCTGGATCTGGTGGCCGTGTCCGCGCCGGTGGCCGGCCTGGTGCGATTGCGCCACTGGGGGCGGTGGCGGAGCGGTCTCTTGATCGGCGTGGAGGGTGGTCGTCGCTGGCGCTGGCAATGCGGGGGCGAGGCGCGGCGGGGATCGCTGGAGGCCGGCGGCCAACTGGCGCTGGAGTTTCATGGCCGCTGGGGGCGGTCGTTCTAAACCGACGTGGGTTTCAGCCGATGATCTGGATGTCGGCGTCTATGCCGGCGCCGACTCCTTCCCAGGCATCGCGAGGACCATGAGCACCACCACCGGCACTCATCCACTCCTGGCCGGCACGAACGTGTCCGGGAAGGCCGTTCCACCGGAGCCCTTGCTGTCCGAACTCCGCAGCCTCGCCGCGCAGGACGACCACTGCACGGCCCGGTCTCGCCGCCTGTACGAACAGATCCGCAAGATGCTCGGCCAGGACCGGCTGGAAGACTGTCTCCGCGGAATCCAGTTCCTGGCTGCCGAGGGCGAACCGGGCGGCGCGCGCCTGCTGGCTGCGCTCCTGGACGCCAACGCGCCCGGCACGCTGCTGTTACCCCGCATCCGCCGTCTCACCTCGACCGCGCGACTGATCAACATCGGCGACGACCGTGTGGGAGAGGCGTTCCTGCGCGACTGGCAGGCTCGACTGGCGGACCTCACCTGCTCGGCCACCGATCGGGTGGGACCGGAGCGGGAAGATTCCGGCGAGACGGTGGCCGCTCCGGCCGATCGCGCGCCGATGCCACTGCTGCGACGGGCCCTGACCACGGTGGCCCCGTCCGAGGGCGAGACCACCACCGATCCTGCAGATCTGGAGCTCCTGGCCCGGCTCATCCGACTGGAGTGCGATGCCTACCAGGAGCGGGTGAGCCGCCTGGCCGGCAGCATTGACCCGTTCCGGATCACCGCGGTGATGCGCGCCCTGCCGATCTTGAATCGCGCGGATGCGGAGATCCGCGATCTGAATCGTCTCGCCGCCTGGCTCGAGGCCGGCGACGCCGACGCGGCGTTTCGCAAGCAGGTCGCCACGGGACACGACGTGCTCGACGAGGGCGAGCGTCCGCACCTGGCCGCCGCCCTGCGCGACGGCGCGGGACTCGAGCCGCTGGCCGCGGTCTACGGGTCGTTCCTGGCACAGCCCACCTCCATTCGACAGCTGGCCGGACCGGTGGCGCGGCTGCTGGTGGTGGGGCACGCCCTGGCGCGCGAGGGCCAGCGCGACACGGATCTGGATCTCCTGTCGGCCGTGGCCGCGGCGCAGTCGCACGGCACCGACGGACGCCTCTCGCTTCCGCTGACGCCCGAACTCGAGACCGCCGTGGGCAATGTTCTGCTGCGCGGCAAGCGTGGCGGCAGCGACGACCTTGCGGGGCTGGAGATCGTCGACGGCCATCTCGTTCTACAGAATCCCCAGCTGGGCCTGGGTGACCGGATCTGGCGCCACGATCTGCCCACGCTCCTGGAGATGCAGGGGCGGGATCCCCAGCTCGAAGATCTGTCCGAGGAGACCGAGGAAGAGGCGGAAGACCGGTCGGCAACCGCGGTCAAACAGATGGTCATGAACAACATGGGTTGCGTGAGCATCCTGCTGGGATTCCTACGCAATCCCAAGGTCACGTCCATCCCGGGTCTGGTGGCCGACGTGGTGCGGCGCACCCGCACCGGCCAGATCCTCGAGGTGGTGGCCAAGGACCGCCGCCTGACCAGCGGTCACGCCAACAAGGACGTGCCGCGGGCGTTGATCGAGAGCCCGGTGAACGTGCCGGTCAAGTCGTTGCGCAAGTTCATCCACGTCAAGTACATCTCCAAGACCGACCTGCGCCGTCTCGCTCGCGACAAGTCGCGATTGCGCAAGGAAGTGTGCGAGGAGATTCAGAAGTACCTGGATTCTCTCGGCTGACCGCCAGCCGGCTTGACGCCGCGTTCGGTGCCACCTAATTTCGGAGTCCACCAGCTGGCCGGTCCCTTCTCGAAGGGGCCGGCAGCCGTTTTCCGGAGGTGACCGATGCAGGCGACCGGCGGTGAGCGGAAGCGTTACGTCATTGCCCTCGGTGGGAACGCCATCCTACCGGCGGGTAAGCGCGGGACCTTCACCGAGCAACTCGAGGTGACGCGGCAGACCATGGACCAGGTGACCGAGCTCGCGCGGGCGGGCCACGAGGTCGTCATGAGCCATGGCAATGGTCCGGTGGTGGGGAACATCGTCCTGCGCGGCGATGCGGGAGAGCAACTGCACGGCATACCCGCCATGCCCATGTTCGTCTGCGGCGCCGACAGCCAGGGCGGCCTTGGTTTCCTGCTGCAGCAGGCGCTGCAGAACAGCCTACACGCTGCGGGGCTCGACCGTGCCGTGGCCTCGGTGGTGACCCAGGTGCGGGTCGACCCCGACGATCCCGCCTTCCAGAACCCGACCAAGCCCATCGGACCGTTCTACGACGAGAAGCAGGCCCGCTTGCTCGAGCAGGAGAATGGCTGGACCGTGGTCCAGGACGCCGGCCGAGGCTGGCGGCGGGTGGTGCCCAGTCCACAGCCCCTCGAGGTGGTGGAGTGGCCGGCCATCAAGGCGCTGCTCGACGCTGGCGTGCTGGCCATCGCCGTCGGCGGCGGCGGCATTCCGGTGGTGCGCGACGCTGACGGGCATCTGCACGGCGTGGATGCGGTCATCGACAAGGACCGCGCCAGCGCTCTGCTGGGGCGCCTGGTGGCGGCCGACACGCTCATGATCATCACCCAGATCGAGAAGGTCTACGTGCGGTTCGGTCAGCCGGATGCCGAGGCGCTGGACGTTCTGCCGGCGGATCGGGCCCGGCGCCTCCTCGAGCAGGGCGAGTTCCCTGCGGGCAGCATGGGGCCCAAGATCGAGGCGGCGTTGAGTTTCCTGGAGCATGGCGGTTCCGAGGTGATCATCACCGATCCGGATTCCATCCTGGCGGCCGCGGCGGGCAAAGCTGGAACGAGGATCGTGGCCGGACCGGCCTGAACCGCCGTCCGGACCGTTTTCCGTTGAGTGCCCAGTCGCCGTGGTCTACGCTGGCGAAACCCCTTCAGGAGGTTGTTTCATGGCACGCAAGGTCATGGTGATCGGCGGTGGCGGACGCGAGCATGCTCTGGTACGGCAGCTCGCCGCCTCGCCTCGCAAACCGGAGATCTACGCGGCGCCGGGCAACCCGGGAACCGCGACGCTCGCTTGTAACCTCGACGTGGACCCCATGGACCTCGACGCCGTGCTCGCGGCCTGCCGTCGCCACGGGATCGACCTGGCCATCATCGGGCCCGAGGACCCCCTGATCGCAGGCCTCGCGGACCATCTGCGCAACGCCGGCATCGACGTGTTCGGACCCGGCCATCTGGGCGCGCGGCTCGAGGGCGACAAGGAGTTCGCCAAGGAAGTCATGGCCACCGCCGGCATTCCCACGCCGCGCTATCATGCCTTCAGTACCGTCGACGCCGCCCTGCGCCACCTCGACACCGTGAAGCCGCCGGTGGTGGTGAAGGCCTGCGGCGCGGCCCAGGGCAAGGGCGTGGCCGTGTGCGATTCGCTGGTCGAGGCCGAGGCCCACATCCGACTCTGCCTGGAGGACCACGGCTTCGGCGACGCGGGCGCGCGGATCCTCGTCGAGGAATGCCTCTTCGGTCCCGAGCTGTCCATACTCGTGGTGACCGACGGTCAGGACTATGCCCTGCTGGCGCCGAGTCGCGACCACAAGCGCGTGGGCGACGGCGACGCCGGACCCAATACCGGCGGCATGGGGGCCTACGCGCCGGTGCCCATGGACTCCGATCTCTGCCACGCCGTCGACACCGAGATCGTGGCGCCGCTGCTCGCCGAACTGGTGCGGCGGGACATCCCGTTCCGGGGCGTGCTCTACGCCGGCATCATGCTCACCCGCGACGGGCCGAAGGTCCTCGAATTCAACTGCCGATTCGGCGACCCCGAGACCCAGGTGGTGCTGCCCTTGATGCAGGGCGATTTCCTGACCCTGGTGGAGGCCACCGCCGCCGGCAACCTGACGGACTTCCTCCAGGGCCTGCCCGACGCCGAGGCCGGCGGACCCGACGGCTGGCCCGGCCGCGGCATGACCGACTGGAATCGGAGCGCCGTGGTGGTGGTGGGCGCAGCCAAGGGCTATCCCGGCAAGTACGACAAGCACCACCCGCTGGCCGTGCCCGCAGACGACGCCGAGGCCTGGATCGTCCACGCGGGAACCACCATGCAGGACGGCAAGCTGGTCACCAGCGGCGGCCGTGTGCTGGGCGCCGTGGGCGAAGGATCCGACCTGGCGGCGGCACGCGCGCAGGCCTACGCACTGCTCGACCGCGTGGCCTGCGATCACTTGTTTCATCGTCGTGACATCGCTCTCGGCGCAGAAAGGACATCCGCATGACGAGCCCGCAGGGAGCCCGTTTGATCGTGTTGCTGGGGAGCGCCTCGGACCTGCCGGTCATCGAGGGCATGGAGCCGCTCTGCGAGCGCTTCGGTATCACCATGCGCACGGAAATCGCGTCGGCCCACCGCCAGCCCGCGAAGCTGCACCAGATCATCGAGGAAACCGAGCAGGCCGGCGCCGAGGTCTACGTGGCGGTGGCCGGCATGGCCGCACACCTGCCCGGCGTGACCGCCTCGCTCACCAGCAAGCCCGTGATCGGTGTGCCCGTGGCCGCCGGACCCCTGGGCGGCGTCGACGCCATGCTGTCCATGGTCCAGATGCCGCCCGGCGTTCCCGTGGCCACGGTGGCCGTGGGCAAGGCCGGCGCCAAGAACGCCGTGGTGCTGGCGGCGCGCATGCTGGCACTCAAGGATCCCGACGTGGCCCGCGCCCTGGCCGACTACCGTGAGGCCCTGGCCCAGGGCGGCAAGTGAGCCCGGCGGATTCTGGCTGGCTCGATCGGGATCGAGTCCTCGCACTGCTCGCCAAGGGGGCGGTGGCGATCCTGGCCACCGACACCGTGCCGGGGTTGCATGCGCGCATCGATCGACCGCAGGCGCTGGCACGATTGAGCGAACTCAAGGAACGGCCGGCGGACCAGTCATACGTGATTCTTTGCGCCGACGTGGTGGACGTGCGGGGGCTGACGGTGGACCTTCCGCTCGATGTCCGCCGGTATCTCGATTGCCTCTGGCCGGGGCCGTTCTCGGCGATCCTGGTGGCGGCGCCTGGACTGCCCGAAGCGGTGGTTGCCGCCACCGGCACCGTGGCGGTGCGGGTGCCATCCTGGGAGCCTCTGCGGGACCTGTTGCGACGCACTGGACCTCTGGCCTCGACCAGCGCCAATCGCTCCGGCAGGGACGCGGCGACGGACCTCGATCTGGCCGCCCAAGTCTTTCCGTCCCTGCCCGTGTGGCAGGAGCCCGAACCGTCCGGATCGAAGGAGCCATCGACGCTGGTCGACCTGACCGGCGACCGTCCGGTGGTCGTGAGGCCGGGCGCGCGACCTCTGCCCGACTGGAGCGGAGACGCCTAGCTCGCACGGCGGGAATCAGTTACGCGGCCGCGCGCTTGACGGTCTCCGGGGCGCGGTCTACTTTTGCGAAAGACCGTAGGAGGCTCCCGCTTGATCCCTGCAACCGTGGTCTTCGTGTGCACCGGCAACACCTGTCGCAGTCCGCTGGCCGAGGCCCTGGCCGCGCGGCGCTGGCCCGGTGCTCCGGCGATGAGCTCGGCGGGGTTGCAGGCGGCGGACGGGCAAGCGGCGGCCGAACCGTCACGCGTGGTGGCGGCCGAACGCGGCGCTGATCTGAGTGATCATCGCTCGCGGCTTCTCGATGCCGGCATCGTTGCCGGCGCCGACTGGCTCATCGGCATGACGCGGTCGCACGTGGCGCAGATCAATGCGCGACTGCCGCAGGACGCCTCGGTCAAGGTGGGGTTGCTGGGCTGTCCGAATCAGGATCTTCGCGACCGGTCCACGCCCGCCGAGGAAGAGGTGGCCGATCCGTTCGGCGCCTCGGTCGAGACCTATCGCACGGTGGCCGATCAGCTGGAGCGCCTGCTGGCGGCCTGGGACGAGAGCTTCGCCGGCGCCGCCGGCGCCCAAGGAGGACGGTCGTGAATATCGCGCTGGGCGGCGATCACCGGGGATTTCCCCACAAGGAACGGCTGCTGACCGCGCTCGCGGCAGCGGGCCACGGCGTGATCGATTGCGGGCCGCCGTCTGCGGAGTCGGCCGATTATCCGGAGGCCGCCCTGGCCGTGGGCGAGAAAGTGGCTGCCGGCGAGGCTGACGCGGGCATCCTGATCTGCGGTTCCGGCATCGGCGTCTCCATCGCCGCCAACAAGGTGGCCGGCGTGCGCGCCTCGCTCTGTGCAGACTCCGCGGCCGCCGTCGGCACCCGCCACCACAACGACAGCAACGTGCTCTGCCTCAGCGGCGATCGCACGACGCCTGACGAGGCCGTGACCATCGCCGAAGCCTATCTCGCCGCCGAGTTCGAGGGCGGCCGCCACGCTCGCCGCGTGGACACGATCACCGATTACGAGAAGAAGCACCACCAGTAGAGAGGTACAGTGATGTACGACGTCGTCCGTCAGACCGATCCCGAGATCGCCGGCATCCTCGAGGCCGAGCTGGGTCGTCAGCGCACCCAGCTGGAGATGATCGCCAGCGAGAACTTCACCAGCCGCGCGGTGCTCGAGACCATGGGCAGCGTGCTGACCAACAAGTACGCCGAGGGCTATCCCGGTAAGCGCTACTACGGCGGCTGCGTCCACGTCGATGAGGCCGAGATGCTGGCCAAGCGGCGGGCCTGCAAACTCTTCGGTGCCGACCGCGCCATGGTCCAGCCCCACAGCGGATCCACGGCGAACATGACCGCCTACCTGGCCTTCTGCAAGCCGGGGGACAAGATCCTCGGCCTGAGCCTCAGCCACGGCGGCCACCTCACGCACGGCCACCCGGTCAACTTCTCGGGTCTGTTCTTCGAGGCGGTCCACTACGAGGTGGAGCCGGGGCACGAGACCATCGACTACGACAAGATGCGCGAGCAGGCCAAGCGCGAGCGGCCGCGGATCCTGGTGGGCGGCGCCAGCGCCTACCCGCGCACCTGGGACTACGAGGCCATGAAGAGCATCGCCGACGAGGTGGGCGCGGTGTTCATCTTCGACATGGCCCACATCGCCGGCCTCGTGGCGGGCGGCGTGCATCCCAGCCCCGTGCCCTTCGCCGACGTGGTCACCAGCACCACGCACAAGACCCTGCGCGGACCGCGCGGCGGCGTGATCGTGTGCAAGAAGGAGCACCTCAAGGCCATCAACAAGATGAACTTCCCGGGCATCCAGGGCGGACCGCTGATGCACATGATCGCCGCCAAGGCCGTGTGCTTCCTCGAGTGCCTGCAGCCGGAGTTCAAGACCTACGCGCAGCAGACCCTGGACAACGCCCAGGTGCTGGCGAGCGCCCTCCTGGACAAGGGCTTCAAGCTGGCCTCGGGCGGCACAGACAACCACCTCCTGCTGGTCAACTGCAAGCCCAAGGGCCTCAACGGCAAGGAGATGGAGGAGTTGCTCGAGTCGGTGAGCATCACCTGCAACAAGAACACCGTGCCTTTCGACGAGGAGAGCCCCTTCGTCACCAGCGGCGTGCGTCTGGGCACGCCCGCCCTGACCACGCGCGGCATGGGCGCCGACGAGATGCGCAAGATCGCCGACATCATGGATCGCGCCGTGGCCAGTCGCGACGACGAGAACGCGCTGGTGATACTGCGCGGTGAGGCCGAGGAAATGGGCAAGGCGTTCCCGCTCTATCCCGAGTTCTAGGTCGAGAACGGAGACCGGTCATGCAATGCCCCCGTTGCTATCACGACGACGACAAGGTCATCGACTCCCGCGCCGTGCGTGAGGGTCGGGCCGTGCGTCGTCGTCGCGAGTGTCTGGCGTGCGGGGAGCGCTACACCACCTACGAGGCCTGGGAGACCCGCCCCGTCCTGGTGGTCAAGCGCGACGGGCGGCGCATGGCCTACGACCGCGCCAAGATGACCACGGGTATCGCCAAGGCCTGCGAGAAACGGCCCGTGTCCCTTGAACAGATCGAGATCATCGTCGACGGCATCGAACAGGATCTAGCCAAGTCGGGGCGCCGCGAGGTGCCCACCGAGAGTCTCGGGCAACTCGTGCTCGATCGCCTGCGGGGGGTGGACGACGTGGCCTACGTGCGGTTCGCCTCGGTGTACCGCAGCTTCCAGGACGCCGGCGAGTTCCTCGAATTGCTGCGTCGCCTGCTCCTCGACCGGGGAGAACAACCTTGACCCACGATCCCCGTTCCGACGGTCCCGAGGGGCCCGTGGGTCCTGAAGATGCGGTGCCCCGCGACAGGGCCGGGTCGCCGGCGCCGGATCCGGCGCCGGAAGAACCGGCCGCCCCGGAGCCCGGCGGCATGTCGTTTCTCGACCACCTCGACGAACTCCGCACGGTCATCATCCGCAGCGCCATCTCGGCAATAGCCGCGGCGGTGCTCTGCTGGTTCTGGTCGGCCGATCTGCTGGATCTGCTGGTGCGCCCGCTGGCCGACACGGGCGTCTATTTCACCGCACCCAACGAGGCATTCCTGGTCCGGCTCAAGCTGGCCGGCATCGTGGGTATCTTCCTGGTGCTGCCGTTCATCCTCTGGCAGTTCTACGGTTTCGTCCTGCCGGGGCTCTACGGCACCGAGCGTCGCATGATCACGCCGCTGATCGTGGCCACCACCCTGCTATTCTATCTCGGGGTAGCCTTCTCGTTCCTCGTGGTCTCGCCCATCGTGATCAAGTTCCTGATGACCTTCGGCACCGACATCATGCAGCCGCTCATCGGGGTCGGGAACTACTTCGCGTTCGTGGCGCGGCTCAGCCTGGCCTTCGGCCTCATCTTCGAGCTGCCGGTGCTGGTGTTCTTCCTCTCGGTGGCCGGAATCGTCGATCCGAGAATGCTGCTGCGGACCTGGCGCTACGCCCTGATCGTCATCGTGACCGCCGCGGCGCTGCTCACTCCGCCGGACATATTCAGCCAGCTCGCCATGGCCATCCCGGTGTCCCTTTTGTATATCACCTCCGTGCTGGCGGCCATGTTCGCGACGCGGCGGCGCGACCAGGACGACGAGACCACCGACGAGGACATCTAGATGGCCCTGCCCGATTTCGAACGCATCAAGCTGGCCAGGCTCCAGAGGCGCATCAAACCGCATCTGGACGCCATCGGCGCCGCCCTGGATCGTCTGACCGATTCGGACATCGAGCTGGCCCGCGAGGTTGGGCGCCACGTCCGCCGTGGCCAGGGCAAGATGTTCCGACCGACCCTGCTGCTGTTGAGCGCCACCTCGGAGGGCCAGGTTCCCGAGGGCGCGGTGGAAGCTGCCGCCGCGGTGGAACTGGTCCACACGGCGACGCTGGTGCACGACGATTTCATCGACGACGCCGAGACCCGACGCGGGCAGCCCGCGGTGAACGTGAAGTACGGTTCGGCCACGGCGCTGATCATGGGCGATCTGCTCTACACCCGCGCGCTGCAGCACCTGGCGCGGCTCGAACTGGTGCGCCCCTACCACCTGATGACCGACGCCGCCGTGCACATGTGCGAGGCCGAGATGCTCCAGGTGCAGACCCGCTTCAGCCTGGACGTGGACGAGGATACCTACCTGAGGATCATCTACCAGAAGACCGCCTCGCTCATCGAGTGCGCCTGCCGGATCGGAGCCTCGTTCCTGCCCGACGGCGATCGCTACGACACGGTCTTCCAGTCGTTCGGCCGACAGACGGGGCTGGTGTTCCAGATCACGGATGATATCTTCGACTATCTGGGCGATCCTCGCCGCCTCGGCAAACCCACGGGCCGCGACTGGGAAGAAGGACGCATCACCCTGCCCCTCATCGCTGCCTGGCGGACGGCACCACCGCAGGATCGCCAGGTGTTGGCCGAACTCGCCGCAACCCGGGATCCGGAAGCGCGGTCGGTCAGCTGGCCGCAGGTGCAGGCCTTCGTGGAACGGCACGGCGGTGTGGAGTACGCTTACGAACGCGCTCGCGGCTACGGTGACGAGGCCAAGGACGCCCTGGCCAACCTTCCTGCCGGACCTCAGCGCGAGCTCTTGACCACCGCTGTGGAATACGTGATCAATCGCCTCAACTGAGGCGTGACCGGAAGCGATATGACCCAGGAAAACAAAACCGATACCGAGAACGAAATCGAGACCAGCGGGCCGTCGCCGGAGATGCCCGACGATTCGCCGGGTTTCCTGCTGGCCGAGCGGGCTTGCTACCACGTCCTCGAACGCAAGGGTGACGACGTGGTCATCCTTGATCTGCGCGGGCTGTCCGACGTGTGCGACTTCTTCGTCGTGGCCTCGGGGCAGGCGGACGTCCAGGTGCGCGCCATCGCCAGCTCGGTCCGCGACGGACTGCTGGCCGTGGGCCAGAAACCCGTGGGCAGCGAGGGTGAGGGACCGGGTCGCTGGGTCCTGCTGGACTTCGTCGACGTGGTGGTTCACGCGCTCAAGCCGGAGGTCCGCGACTACTACCAGCTCGAACGCCTGTGGGCCGACGCGCGTACCATGGTCGTCGATCCGGACCACCTGCGGAGCGAGGGCTTCTGCCAGCGCCACCCCGACCTCGTGTTGCCCGACCTCACGTCCCCCGACCCCGGCGCGGCCGGTTCCGCCTAGCCCGCGCCGACGGAATGGCATGATGATCGAGACTGCGATTCGCAATGCCCTCAAGGAGCCCCTGGAGAAGCTGGGGATCTACGAGGAAGACGTCGAGATCGAGCTGGAGAAGCCGCGCGACCGCAGCCACGGCGACTACAGCACCAACATCGCCCTCATGCTGGCCAAACGCCTGGGCCGCAAGCCGCGTGAGCTGGCCGGGGAACTGGCCGCGGGCATCGAGGTGGACCGCGACCTCATCGAATCGGTGGAGATCGCCGGCCCCGGCTTCATCAACTTCCGCCTCGGTCGGGGCTACCTCGTATCGCGATTGATGGCGCTGCACGGTGGTGGGGCGCTCGAAGAGATCCGTACCGGCGGCGACAAGCGCATCAACGTCGAATTCATCAGCGCCAATCCCACCGGTCCGTTGAACGTCGTTTCGGCGCGGGCCGGCGCCTTCGGCATGACTCTTTGCCGGCTCTTCGAGGCCGTCGGCTTCGACGCCCACAGCGAGTACTACGTCAACGACGCCGGCCGCCAGGTGACCTTGCTGGGCGCCTCGCTGCGTGCCCACTACATGCAGTTGCGTGGCCGACCGGTGGATTTCCCCGAGGACGGCTACAAGGGCCGATACCTCGAGATCATGGCCGGTGAGTTGCTCGAGCAGAACAGCAAGGCGGTGGAAGAGGCCGCGAAAGCCTTCGACAACGAGAGCTTCCAGCGCATCACCGCGCCCAAGGGCAACGCCGAGGACTGGTGCGAACTGGACGAGGAGAAGTCGATCCGCAGCTTCGCCAAGTTCGCGCTCATGAAGATTCTCGGCTGGCAGCGCGAGACCTGCAAGCGGTTCGGGCTGCGGTTCGACACCTGGTACTTCGAATCCGAACTGCACGAGACCAAGCGCGTGGAGCGCACCTTCGAGAGCCTCAAGAAGAGCGGGTCCGTGTTCGAGGAGGAGGGGGCGCACTGGTTCCGGTCCACCGAGTACGGAGACGAGAAGGACCGGGTCCTGATGCGCGCCGACGGTCGGCCGACCTATTTCCTGGCCGACCTCGCCTACCATCACCACAAGTTCCAGCGCGGCTTCGAGCATGCCATCGACTACTGGGGCCCCGACCACCACGGTTACATTCCCCGGATGCAGGGCGGCATGCGAGCACTCGGTGTGCAGGAGAACTGGCTGGAGGTGGAAATCCTTCAGCAGGTCAGGTTCCTCGAGGACGGCAGGCCCATCAACATGGCCAAGCGGCAAGGCAAGTTCGTGAGCATGGACGAGCTCATGGACGAGGTCGGCGCGGACGTGGCCAAGTACATATTCCTGACGCGTAAGCCGAATTCCCATCTGGACTTCGACCTGGACCTGGCCAAGGAACAGTCCAACGAGAATCCGGTCTTCTACGTGAAGTACGCGCACGCCCGGATCTGTTCCGTGCTGCGCAAGGCGGAGAGCGATGGCTACGCCGTGGAGGCGCCGGATCGGGACGGCCTGGGCCGCCTCGATCACGTGGCCGAGCAGAACCTGGCGCGCGAACTGATCCGGCTTCCCGAGGTCGTGGTGTCGGCGGCGACCGCACGCGAGCCACACCGGTTGACCAGTTTCGTCACCGAACTCGCCGCGCTCTACCATCAGTTCTACACGCAGTGCAAGATCCTCGATGCCGAGGACCGGCCACGGAGCGAGGCGCGCCTCATGCTGTGCCAGCTCACACGCAACGTGGTGGCCTACGTCCTCGAACTCATCGGCGTGGATGCCCCCGAGCGCATGGGGGAGAAGGAGTAATCATGGCGATCCTCGTGGTCGGTTCGATGGCATACGATACCGTGGAGACTCCCCGGGAGCGGCGCGAACGTCAGCTCGGCGGCGCCGCCACTTTCTTCGCCCTGGCCGCCGGTGCCGACGCCGGCGTTCGGGCGGTCGCCGTCGTCGGCGACGACTTCGTCGAGTCCGATCTCGAGTTGCTGGCTTCCCGCGGCGTCGACCTCGCCGGCGTGGAACGAGCCGTGGGGCCGAGCTTCCACTGGTCGGGGCGCTACCACGACGACTTCATCGAGCGCGACACCCTGGCCACCGAGCTGGGCGTGTTCGCCGACTTCGCGCCCGAGGTGCCGGCCGCGTGGCGCGCCAGCGAGTACCTCTTCCTCGCGAACATCCACCCGTCGTTGCAGGGGCACGTCCTCGAGATGGTGCCGAAGCCGCGCCTGGCGGTGCTCGACACCATGAACCTCTGGATCGAGACCACGCGCGATGACCTCCTCGCGATCCTGCCGCGGATCGACGTGCTGATGGTCAACGACTCCGAGGCTCGCCTCCTCAGCGGCCAGCGCAGTCTGGCCGCCGCCGCCGCCGCCATCAAGGAGATGGGACCGCAACGCGTGGTGATCAAGAAGGGCGAGCACGGTGCGCTCCTCTTCGGCCGCGACTCGGTTCTGGCCGTGCCGGCGATGATCCTTCCCGACGTGGTCGATCCCACCGGAGCCGGTGATAGCTTCGCCGGAGGGTTCATGGCCAGTGTCGCGGCCGCCGGCGCGGACCGCGATTCCGACGACGCTCCCTTCCGGGAGGCCATGCTGTCCGGCACGGTCACCGCCAGTTACGTTCCGGAGGCATTC
Organism: bacterium; assembly: GCA_003353795.1. GTDB lineage: Bacteria > Krumholzibacteriota > Krumholzibacteriia > LZORAL124-64-63 > LZORAL124-64-63 > Glo-17. The sequence goes on along the minus strand of PIVY01000114.1, from coordinate 1,501 downwards.
AGCGTCGAGGGGCTGTTAAACAGGAATCCTGACGATCATGCAAAACGATTAAGGACTCTCCGCAGCATGATGATCCCGTGATGACTGTCCCGCGGGTAAGAGTCGTCTTTTCAATAGCTTATGATTCTTGTCATTTGCTTTACCATGCAGTATCATCGGCCCGGATGGATCCACGGTGTTGAACACCTACTGGGAAGACACGCCGAGCGCGCTACAGAGGAGCTTGAGTGGTGGAGTGGCAGCCTGAGGACCGGGACGCTTGGGTCGTGGACGCGGAGAAGTGGATATCCCAGATCAAGGGCGTGCTTCAGTGCAAGGTCGATCTGGCTCCGGACGGTGAGATTTCCGGTGTCCACGTGGTGGCCAGATCCGATCGCGAACCCCGTCATATCGTCCGTGACGTGGAGGGATTGCTCAAAGCGAGGCTGGGGATCTCGGTCTTCTACAAGAAGATCGGCGTGGTCCAGGTGGTCGAAGCGGAGCCGGCAGTCACGGCGTCCAATGCGAACCTGACCGCAAGTGCTGCCGCCGGTGGCGCGACCGTGACCGAGGCCGATGCCAACACCGCCGGGCTCACGGTTCCACCGCCCGCGACGGACGCCCTCGAGACCCGTGATGCCATCCTCCTGGCTGAAGAATTGGCGCCGCGACTGCTCTGCAACGGCGTGGGAGTCTTGAGTACGGACAACACGCTACGCGCCGAGGTTGATCTTCAGGCCGCCGGCCAGGAGGCATCGGGCGTATCCGAGGGCCCCAATCGCAGTGGCGGCGACCTCCATCTGGTGGCGTCGGCCACCCTGGATGCGGTGGAAAATCTGGTTCATGAGCCGCTGGGGCTCGAACTGGTGGAATTGCGGCGCGAACGGCTCGGCGCCGGCGAGATCCTGCTCGTGGCGGTCGAACTTGTTCAAGGTCGCCGCTGCGAACAACTCTACGGGACCTGTCAGCCAGGCCCAAACATGTACCAGGCAGTCGTTTACGCCGTTCTAGACGCGTTAAATCGACGACTGGAAATGATGCTCTTCAGGGCGGCGGAGGAAGCAGAATGAGGCTTCTAGAGCGTCCTGAACGGAAGGAGATGGAACCGGCACCGGGTTGTGGTAAATAGGCCACGAAGCGGAGCAGCAGAGCGGAGCGCCTTCCTGCAAACTTAGCTCAACCAGCAAGTTCGCAAGATCCGTGTAGGACTGGAGGTGTCACCATGCTCGATTGGCTGTTTGCCCTGATGTCCAAGTGGGAGTGGTAAGCTGACCATATTCCCGTGTGCCGGTTCCCCCTTATCTACCTTGATGATGACCTTGCTTCAATCATCCAGGGACGCTAGTCTTCGGATCTCAAGTTCAGAGGCTCGCCCGCCGATCCAACCAAGCCCGAGCCCATGAGCCGCGAGCGCGCGATCGGACTACTGCGCACGGACGTACTCGCGTGGAATAAGTGGCGACGAGAATCTCAGGAGGAACTGCCCGACCTCAGTAAGGCCGACTTGCGCAAGGCCTTCGAG
>PIVY01000466.1 GCA_003353795.1 bacterium | reverse complement strand
CTGGTATTAGTGCCACGTCTTGGGTCTATGCCTGACGAGTGCCAGAAGCAGCCCATCGGAGACGACGATCTCGTCCGTCTGTTCCGTTCCCGCGTACGTGCGGAGCGTGGTGCCCGTGGCGGCGTCGAGCATACTGACCGGCGCGTTGTTCCCCAGGGTCACGAAGACCCGGTTGCCAACGGCTACCAGACGCCGCGGTAGCTGAGCCGGGCCGGCTTTGAACGGCCAGAGATGATTGACCCAGGTGGGGATCGGTCGCTTCCAGAGCGTGGTGCCGTTGAACGCATCGCGAGCCACCAGCGACCAGTTCGACGGCAACAGAATCGAGGTCGGCAGGCCCTCGTCGATGATGTAGAACAGCCTGCCGCCGGCAGAAACCGCCGCGTTGAAGCCGGACACGTGGTCGTGGTGCCGGACCCACCGCGGCCCGCCGATCCACTGGAAGTGGCGCGGCGGCCCCACCACCGTGTCCTTGCTGACGGCGTTGCCAGTCGCGTCGTATAAGTAGTGCGTCCATTCATCGATCTCACGGGGGCGCGGCTTGACGGTCCTTGTCCACCTGCCGTCACTGCCGACGAGCGCGACGCCTCCCGGGCAGAGAACGCGCATTGCCTCGGCCATGGCGGCGGCGTCAAGCTCGTCAGCAACGACCAGATTGACGAGGTCGTCCACGTATGGCAGGTGTTTGCCGTCCCAGCGGTCGACTGACACTTCACCGTAAAGGTCCAACGACTGAATGTGGCGTCGGGCCACGGCCACGTTCTCAGCCTTGGTGTCCAGGCCGTGGACTCGGTAACCGGCATCGGCTCGCAGAGCGGCGGTGAGCTTGCCGTCCCCGCAACCGAGGTGAACGACCAGCCCCCCCTTCACGCCGCTTTGGGTGAGAATATCCCGGGCGGCCGAAGCGTGCGCATTCGTCACGCGGTCCGCGGCCGGAGCAGTGCTGAGACAGACCG
>PIVY01000113.1 GCA_003353795.1 bacterium | reverse complement strand
TGGTCCCGAGACCGAGGTTCGCCGCCAGTTGTTTGCCGGCGGCGCGACGCCGGCCGGCTTGAACGTGGCTGACGCCGGTGGCCGCGCGGTGGTGCCCGGCTGGGTCGATCCCCACACCCATGCCGTGTTCGGTCGCACGCGACAGGACGAGTACGAGCGTCGCCTGCGTGGCGAGACCTACCTGGAGATCGCTGCGGCCGGCGGCGGCATCCGGGCCTCGGTGCGGGATCTCCGCCAGCGCGACCTGGACGATCTCGTACGGCTGGCCGTGCCGCGGCTCCAGCGATTGCGAGCCCACGGCACGACCACCGTGGAGATCAAGAGCGGCTACGGGCTGTCGCTGGAGGACGAACTCAAGATGCTGCGTGCGGCTCGCGTGGCGGCCGACACCGTGGGCATCCGAGCCGTGCTCACCTGCCTGGCGGCGCACGAGGTTCCCGACGAGTACCGTGACCGCCGGGCGGACTACGTCCGGCTCGTGTGCGAAGAGGTGTTGCCGCGAGTGGTCGAGGAGAAACTGGCCGACCGCTGCGACGTGTTCTGCGAACCGTCGGTGTTCGATCTCGCCGAGACCGAGACCATCCTGACCCGTGCTCTCGAGCTCGGTCTGCGCGCCACCGTGCACGCCGACGAGCTGGAGCCCATGGGCGGCTCGGCGCTCGCCGCCCGACTGGGCGCCGACTCGGCCGACCACCTCATCAAGATCCAGCCCGACGGGATCGCCGCCTTGGCGGCCTCCGATACCGTGGCCACATTGCTGCCGGGGACGGTGTTCACCCTGGGCATCCGCGACTACGCGCCGGCGCGGGACATGATCGACCAGGGTTGCGCCGTGGCCCTGGCCACCGACTTCAACCCGGGCAGCTGCCCCATCGCCTCGGTGCCGCTGGTGCAGTCCATCGCCTGCAGTCAGATGCGTCTGGTTCCGGACGAGGCCCTGGTCGCCACCACGTTGAACGCGGCCTGGGCGCTGGGGTTGGCCGCGGAAGTGGGCTCGCTGGCGCCGGGCAAGGCGGCCGATTTCCTGGTGTTGTCGGGCGACGATCACCGGCTGGTGCCCTACCACGGGGGAGTCGACGCCGTGGCCGAGGTCTGGCAGGCGGGCCGCAGAGTGGTCTAAGGGCTCCATGACGCATTTCCTGGGCGCCGGGCACCGCATGGGTCCGGCGCCTGCTTTTTCCGCTCAATAGATCCTGAATCCGAACGAAGATACAGGACGAGAAGGTGCTGATCCTCGGATCGGCTGCCCACGATGACGACTACATCTCAGGACCTCCAGGGGGCGGCTCCTTGTCCTCGAAACTGCGCAAGCTAAAACAGCAAGCCTACGAAGCCGGGAGGAAGCGCGACTGGTCCGGTGCCGCCGAGTCGTACGCGCAGATCCTGGAAATGGACAAGAACAATCCGTCGTTGCTCAACGAGTACGGCGACGTCTGCATGAAGGCCGGCGAGACCACCAAGGCCGTGCGCCAGTTCCTGGCCGCCGCGGCGAAGTACAAGCAGACCGGCCTCTTGAACAACGCCCAGGCGGTCTACAAGAAAGTCCTGAGACACGACCCCAAGAACCTCAATGCCAACTGGTTCCTCGCCGAGATCCGATCCAGCCAGGGACTGCTGGCCGACGGCGTTGCCCATGCGCTCACCTTCCTGGCCTCGGCCGAGGAAGTGTCCGGCGAGATCAAGGAGATCTTCCTCAAGCGCTGTCTGGAACTTTTCGACCTGTATCCCGAGAGCGATGAGGTCCTGGAGCGGGTCGAGGGCATCTTCCGCATCTGGGACATGCCGCTGGAATCGGCGCGGTCCGGCTGCTTGCGGGCCTGCTTGGCTTTCCAGGCCGGCGAGGCCGAGGAGGCACAGGCTGCCGTCGACCGTCTCACGGAACAGGTGCCGGAACTGGCCAACTACGTCGAATTCACGAAGTGGCAGCAGGTCTCGGGGAAGACCGAAGCGCCCGCGGGATTCTCGGATGTGAACAGCATTGATCTTCAGAGCGACGAGACACCGTCGCCGGATCCCGAGCCCGAGGTCGTGGCCGACGTCGCGCCGGATCCGGTCGAGGAGGCGCCGGTGGAGGAGTCCGCTGCGCCCGACGAAGCCGAACCGGAAGCGGAATCTCCTGCAGATGCCGCGGCGGCGTTCGAGGACTTCCTGGATTCCGGTGCGGAACTGGAAACCACGGTCGATGGTTTCAACCTCGGTTCGGTGGACGACAAGCCTGCCGCAGCGGAGGTGGAGAAGGACGACGACGGTTGCATCAGCATCGACGTCGGTGACGGCGAGACCAGCTTCGCCGACCTGGTCGAGGGTGCGGCCGCGGACGTCGAATCAGCTGCGGAGGCGGCGAACGTCGACGACACTCCGGCGGCGCCGGCTGCCCGCACCGGATCGGTCAATCTCCTGGATGAGATCCTGGCCGAGGAGGGCGACGATCTCCTGCGCAGCAGCGACAGCGAGCAGGTGTCCACCATTGCCAGCGAGATCGGGCGTAATCTGGGCAGCCAGATGGACGCCGATCCGGAAACGCAGTACCAGCAGGGCCTGGTCTTCCTGGAGATGGGGCTTTACGATCAGGCCGCCCTGGCCTTCAGCGCTGCCGCGGGCGAGCCGACTCTGGCTCTGCAATCCCGCGAGATGTGGGGCATTGCCCTTCACCGCGAGGGACGGCTGGACGACGCCTTGACCGTGCTGCAGGAGGGGCTCGTCGACGGTGATGTCGGCGGCCGCTCGGCACTGGGACTGCACTACCAGGCCGGGCGTATTCTGGAGGAACTGGAGCGTGGCGACGAGGCCCAGCAACACTACCGCAAGGTGCACGCTGTGGACGCCGGTTTCGCCGACGTCGCCGAGCGCCTGCGGACGCCCGTGGGCTGATTCCTCGTCCTTGCCCGTCCGGGGCAAATCACGTAACGTCGGCTCCATGCCAGCATCGCGTGAGAGCAGGGAGTTCAACAGGGTCCGGCAAGCCGTCTTGCTGGGCCTTTTTGCCGGGACCGGCGTCGGTCTCGGTTTTCTGCTGTTCAGCATTCCCGGACTCGAACTCATGACGCTCAACGCCGCCCTGGCCGGGGTCGCCCTGGGCCCGGTGCTGGGAGCGCTGGCCGGGGGATTGGCCATGGGGGTGTTCTCGCTGGCGCATCCGCTGGGAGCGCCGGTACCCCTGCTGCTTGCGGCTCAGGTGCTGGGCATGGCTCTGGCCGGCTGGCTCGGCGGTGGCCTGGCGCCCGTGTTGCGGCGCGTACCCTGGCGAATTGCCGTCGGTCTCGCCGCGATGATCGGGTTGGTGGCGTCGCTGGCCCTGGATCTCCTGACCAACCTGGCGGCCGCGGTGGCCTTCGGCCTGCCGTCGCGGGAGATGCTGAAGCTGGCGGTGCCGGTGGTCGCCCTCCACGTCGGAACCAACGCCGTGGCCTTCGCGCTGGTGCTGCCGACACTGGCGGTGCGATTGGCCCGGCTGCGCAATCCGGGGCCTCGGGTGGTGTCGTCCCTCCTGGTGATGCTGGTGGTGGGTCTCGGTTCGACGGCGGCCGCGCAGCCGGCCTCCGCCGACTCAACGTCGACCGAGGAATCCGCCGCCATGGCGCCGGCGACCGCACCCGCCGATTCGCTGTTCGGTCCCGACCCCTTCGCGCCGCCCGGTCCGGAAGCTCTGGCTGCCGCCGACTCCCTGGCCCGCGTGGAGGCCGACAGTGCGAGCGCCGAATCCGACTCCCTCACCCGGCGGCGCGCCGACGCCAACCGGGTGTCCTTCGACGCCGCCAGTCGTGCGGATCGTTTCGTCCGTGACTGGAATCGCCCGCTCTGGGATCCGTTCTTCGTGTCCCTGCGCGAGAACCTTCAGCGGCGCACCTACTGGCTACCGATCCAGGACGGGGGACAGGGCAGCGCGGTCATCATCATGGGTGAACCGAGTACCTCGGTGGCGCCGCGTATCGTGCGGGAGAGCATTCCCCTGGGCATCGGCCACCGCTACATCGACGATCCGGAAGCCGTGGCGATCGTGGGGCAGACAATGCTGGCGAACAACTACGGCCTCGGCAGTTCCGGTGGCCTGGCCGGCGACGTGGAGCTCATGCCCTACGATCCCGTACCGGATCGCGACCTGGCCGACACCCGCTGGTCCTCGGGCCGCCACGAATCCTATCTGCGGGACGTCCACCTGCTCACCGCCGACGCTCCCTGGCGCCTGGGCTTCGACTTCGAGGAGATCCTGGACAACGAGGGCTACGACTTCCGCGTACCCGGCGACGACCGCTACGGCGAGCTGGACAACCCCGAGAGTTTCCGCGGCCACACCAAGTTCCGTTCGGGACGCGGGTTCGTGCGCCGCGACCTGGGGGCGGCGGGCATCGTTGCCATGAGCATCGAGAACGTGCGCAAGCTCAAGGACGCCATGCCGGCCTACGGCATCGAACACCAGGACCTCTGGCTCAGCCACGCGGCGGTGGACTGGCGCGGTCTGGCTGCCGATGCCCCCATCCGGGTGGCGCTCTGGTGGCTCGACACCGACGTCGACTGGGACCGCGACGAACCGTCGTACCGCAAGCAGGAGGGCGCTCATAGCGGTGTCCTGGCGGCGTGGGGCGATCCCGACCAGCATGGTCGCCTCGATGTCACCTGGGGACGCTGGACCGTGGTCGATTCCGGCGCCGATGCGGAATGGGCCGGACCGGATCCCGCGAGCGGTCGCTGGCAAGGTGAACTGGCCAACATGCGTGGATCTCGAGCCTGGAATCTTGGCGGCGCCCGCACGGCGATCGAACTGGGTGTCTGGTGGGACGAGTACGGCGGCTGGCTGGTGGGCGGCGCTGCCGAGGTGACCGAATCCCGCGACCGCCCCCGCTGGTCGTTGCGTCTGGAACGTGGTGGCCGCGCGCCGCGCAGCGACGAACTGGTGACGGACTGGCGCTTCGTCGTCCCCGACGGTCGACAGACCGTGGCCCTGGCCGAACGGGGCCTGGATCGCGAAAACGAGTGGCGACTGGCCGCGGGTGTGTCGCCGCGTCTGGCGGGCTTCGAACTTGCGCTGGAAGGGGCGATGCGGCGGCTGCGCGACGGGATCGGGTGGCAGCCGCTGGACGGACAGACCTACGTCGGCCGCTGGCAGAACGGGCTCGAGCTGGACTCGGCCACCATTCGCGCGGCCATCTCGCGCGAGGGCAGGTTCCTGGGATGGATTCGAGCCAGGGCACAGGGTACCTACCGCCACTGGAACGAGGCGGGCGATCTCCAGTTCTCGCGGCCGCCCGAGTCCGACTGGCAGATCTCCGTGCTCTGGGAGAACCATTTCTTCAGCGAGGACGGCATCCTGCAGCTGGCGGGCTTCGTGCACAACCGGGGCGCCATGGACGATCCCTGGTTCCTGGCCGAGCCGATTCCGCTCGATTCCTACGTCCGCGTGGATGCCATCGTCGGCTTCCGACTCGTGGGCACCAATCTCTCGGCCGAATTCATCAACCTCACCAGCACGCGCCACCAGTACTCCGCCGGTGCGCTCAGCGACAGCATGGATCTGCGCTGGCGCCTGAACTGGGTCTTCCACTTCTGATCGGAGCGGCCGCGTGACGCGCCGCGAGCTGCTGGGCGCCGGGGTGGTGGTCCTCCTGCTGGCAGTCGGTCGCCTGGTTCGCCGCTTTCTGCTGCTCGATTCCCGGGGTGCCTGGCGCGAGCCCGGCTGGCTCGAGGCTCGTCTTCCGCCCCTGCCGGTGGACGATCCGCGGCCCGAGCGGTCGCGGCCCCGGCTGCCGACCGCGCCTCTGGACCCCAATTCCTGCCCTGCCGACTCCCTCGAGCTGCTGCCCGGCATCGGTCCGGCGCTCGCCGGCCGCATCGTCTCCGCCCGTGCTCGAGGCGTGCATTTCGCATGTGCACGCGACCTGCAGGAGATTCGCGGCATCGGCCCGCGGCTCGTCGAACGCATGCAGCCGTATCTGGTTTTCGTCGGTGCAGATAGCGCCTCGAGCGGGATCAGGCAATCTGCAAGTTCGACCACCCGCTAATCACACCGAGTCGGGCGATTTCCCTCAAGAGGGCGTCGATCGGACCGATAAGCCACGAGACGTTTCGACTCGACGGGGTAGGCCCGTCCCACGTCCGCATTCGCGCCATCGCGGTCCACCGCAGGGACCGCGCGGCTACCGGAGAAGTGGTTCATGAATACTGGTAGTGCTGTCGTCGTCCGGGATAAGATCGCCGCCCGCCTCCTCGAGGCGGAGGTCATCACCGAGGCACAGATCGAGCAAGCGAAGGAGCAGCAGAAGGCCGACGGGGGATCCCTCGGACTGGCCCTCATGCGCATCGGCGCGGTCGACGAGAAGACCTACACCGAGTTCCTGGGCAAGGTCTACAACCTGCCAGTGGTGGATGTCGACAGCACCGATATCTCCTCCGAGTGCATCGATCTGATTCCCTCCGATGTGGCCACCAAGTTCCAGGTCCTGCCCATCTCACGGAGCGGCCGGATCCTGACCGTGGCCATGGCCAACCCCTCGAATATCTTCGCCATCGACGACATCAAGTTCATCACCAGCCTCGATGTGCAGCCGGTGGTCTGCAGCGAGCTGGCCATCAAGCGGGCCATCGACAAGTACTACCAGGCCACCGACTCGCTGGCCGAGATCATGGAAGGCATCGAGGACGATATCGAGGTGGTGGAGGAGTCAGACGACGACGACACAGGCGGCGAGGAGCAGAACGCCCCCGTCGTGAAGCTCGTCAACACGCTCCTGGCCGAGGCCGTGAAACTGGGCGCCAGCGATATCCACATCGAGCCCTACGAGAAGTTCATGCGGGTGCGCTACCGCATCGACGGCATCCTCAACGAGGTCATGGAACCGCCGGTCAAGCTCAAGGCCGCGATCACCAGCCGCCTGAAGATCATGTCCGAGCTGGACATCGCCGAGCGCCGTATTCCCCAGGACGGCCGCATCAAGCTGAAGATCGGCGACAAGAAGGTGGACCTCCGCGTCTCGACCCTGCCGTGCATCTTCGGCGAGAAGGTCGTGATGCGTATCCTGGACAAGGGCAACCTGACTCTGGACCTGGCCAACTTCGGCATGGAGGAGGTGGCCCTCAAACACGTCTACGACAACGTCGCCAAGCCGTACGGCATGGTGCTGGTCACGGGTCCCACCGGCTCCGGCAAGACGACCACGCTCTACTCCTGCCTCTCGCGGGTCAACAGCGTCGACACGAACATCATGACCGCCGAGGACCCCGTGGAGTACAACCTCGACGGCATCAACCAGGTGCAGGTGCGCGAATCGGTGGGACTCACCTTCGCCGCCGCGCTCAAGGCCTTCCTCCGCCAGGATCCGAACATCGTGATGGTCGGTGAGATCCGGGATCTCGAGACCGGCTCCATCGCGGTCAAGGCGGCGCTCACCGGTCACCTCGTGCTCTCGACCCTGCATACCAACGACGCGCCCGCGACGATCAACCGGATGATCGACATGGGCCTGGAGCCGTTCCTTGTGGCGTCGTCGACCAACCTCATCGCGGCCCAGCGTCTGGTCCGGCGCATCTGCAGCAACTGCACCACGGAGGACGAAATCTCCGCCGAGGCGCTCGCCGACATCGGTCTACCGCCGGACACCAAGCCCATGCACGGCAAGGGCTGCGAGAAATGCGGCGGCACAGGCTACAAGGGGCGTCAAGGACTCTACGAGGTCATGCCGATCACCGGCGCGTTGCGCGAACTGATCCTCGACCGCGCGTCGACCAGCGAGATCCGCAAGAAGGCCTGCGAGGAAGGCATGCTCACCCTGCGCCAGGACGGTCTGATCAAGGTCCAGAAGGGCGTCACCACCATCGAGGAGGTCCTGCGCGAGACCACCGTGCAGGACTAGGAGGAGACCACATTGACCGGAATGCGTGAATTGCTCGAGGAGATGGTGGCCCGCGGGGCCAGCGATCTGCACCTCACAGCCGGCCTACCGCCGCAGTACCGCGTGGACGGCCTGGTCCAGAGCGGTGAATTCGAGGTGCTCAACGGCGAGGAGACCCGACGCCTGGCCTACAGCATCCTCAACGAGGAACAGAAGAAGCGCTTCGAGAACGACAAGGAGCTCGACTTCTCCTTCGGCGTGCAGGGCATCAGCCGTTTCCGCGCCAACGTCTTCATGCAGCGCGGCGTGACCAGCATGGCCATCCGCCAGATCCCGTACACAATCCACAGCTTCGACGAATTGGGACTGCCGCAGATCGCCCGCGATCTCATCAATCGGACCCAGGGCCTCATCCTGGTGACCGGCCCCACCGGCAGCGGCAAGAGCACCACGTTGGCCACGATGATCGACACCATCAACCAGCAGCGCAATGGCCACATCATCACCATCGAGGACCCCATCGAGTACGTGCACCAGCACAAGAAGTGCATCGTCAATCAGCGCGAGGTCAACAACGACACCAAGTCCTTCGCCCAGGCGCTCAAGTACGTGCTTCGCCAGGACCCCGACGTGATCCTCATCGGTGAGATGCGCGACCGCGAGACCATCGGTGCGGCCCTGACCATCGCCGAGACCGGCCACCTCGCCCTGGCCACGCTGCACACCAACAGCACCTTCGAGTCCATCAACCGCATCGTGGATGTCTTCCCGCCCGAGCAGCAGAACCAGGTGCGCTCCCAGCTGAGCTTCTCGCTCGCCGGCGTGCTCACCCAGCAGCTGATCCCGCGCCAGAAGGGCGGCGGCCGGGTGCTCGCCATGGAGATCATGATCTGCACCCCGGCCATCAAGGCCATGATCCGCGACAACAAGACCCATCAGATCTACGGACACATGCAGGCCGGGCAGAAGCACGGCATGCAGACCATGAACCAGTCGCTCTACCAGGCGGTGGAGAACCGCTGGATCACCCTGGACACGGCGCTCGGCCGCAGTCCGGACCAGCAGGAACTGTTGCAGATGCTGGGCGAACCCGTCGGCACGCCCCAGTAGGCGCCGGCGCGAGGAGGAACCGTGGCTACCATGCAGACCTTCATCTGGAAGGGCAAGACCGCCAAGGGTGAGACCATCAATGGCGAGTACAAGGCGGAAGACCGCCGCGAGGTCGCCGACTACCTGCGCAAGCGGCGGGTGATCATCCAGTCGGTGCGCAAGAAGCCCAAAGACGTCAACTTCACCCTCGGCGGCAAGAAGGGTGTGTCGGTGAAGGACCTCTGTGTCTTCACCCGCCAGTTCGCCACCATGGTGAATGCCGGCTTGCCACTGGTGCAGTGCCTCGAGGTGCTCGGTCGGCAGCAGCCGAAAGCACACTTCAAGCAGGCCATCAACCAGGTGATGATGGACGTGGAGGGCGGCCAGACCATGTCCGAGAGCCTGTCCAAGCATTCGCACATCTTCGGCGATCTCTACGTCAACCTCATCGCCGCCGGTGAGACCGGCGGTATCCTCGACGTCATCCTGGGCCGGCTCGCCGTGTTCCTGGAGAAGAACGATGCCCTGCAGCGCAAGGTGAAGGGCGCGCTCACCTATCCGGCCATCGTGCTCTTCGTGGCTACGGGCGCCTGCATCTTCATGCTCATCGGCGTGATCCCCGTGTTCGCCAAGATGTTCTCCGACTTCGGCGGCGAGCTGCCCGCGCCCACGCGGATCGTCATGGGTATGTCCAACTTCCTGACCGCCAACTGGTATTACCTCCTCGCCGGAATCACGGCCTTCGTCTTCGCCTTCAAGCGGTTCCGCGCCACCACGAGGGGCGAACTGATCACCGACCGCGCGCTGCTGAACTTCCCGATCATCGGCAACGTGGTGCGCAAGGGGGCGGTCTCGCGTTTCACGCGGACCCTCGGCACGCTCATCGGTTCCGGTGTGCCCATCCTGCACGGCCTGGAGATCACCGCCAAGACGGCGGGCAACAAGGTGCTGCAGAACGCCATCGACGCCACGGCCCGCTCCATCAGCCAGGGTGACACCATCGCCGAGCCTCTCAAGCAGAGCGGCGTGTTCCCGCCCATGGTCGTGTCGATGATCGGCATCGGCGAGCAGACCGGCGCCCTCGACGAGATGCTCTCCAAGGTGGCCGACTTCTACGACGACGAGGTGGACGCGGCCGTGGAGGCCCTCACCGCGGCCATCGAGCCGGTGATGATCGTCGTGATGGGTACCATGGTCGGCGGCATGCTGGTCGCCATGTACCTGCCCATGTTCAAGATGGCCAACGTGGTTGGAGGTTGACACCAGTGACCGTGGCCGAGGACAGGCGTCCAGCCGACAGCGGCCTGGTCCTGCGAACCCTGACCGCGATCCTGTTGACCGGGGGTTCGTTGCTGGCGGTGACCGATGGTCTCGCCAGCATCACCCCCCTGATCTACGTAGCTGGGGTGGTGGCCCTCTGGTGCGCCCTGGCCCTGGAGTTCCTGCCCCAACGCGGCCGTGTCACGGCCAGCCGCCTGCACTGGCTCCAGCTGATAGGCGATCTGGCGGCTGTCACCATCGTGGTGGCGGCGGCGCCTGCGGTTCCCGGTCTGCCGGTATTCTTCCTCGGGCCCGTGGCCACTGCGGCGCTGCGGCTGGGGCGCGAGGGCGCCACAGCGGCCGCCACGCTGGCCGCCCTGGGGCTGCTGCTGCCGGCCTTGCTGCAGGGCGGTGCGCCGGGACCCATGTCCGCGAGCACCGGCCTGGGAGCGGTCCTGCTCCTGGCCTCGGGACTGGCTGCCGGCGAACTGGTGCGCATGGCCGCGCGCCGGCGCCGCGCCGAGGTCCGCGCCGTGCGCCGCGCCCGCCGTAGCGGCCAGGAAGTCCAGATGATCCTGGACAACCTGGGCTCGGGACTGGTGACCGTGGACGCCAACGGCAAGGTCACCCGCATCAATCCTCTCGCGCGCCGGATCCTCGGCCTGGACGACAATATCCAGCGCGGCCTGGACCTGGAACTCGTACTGGGCGACGGCGGCGCCGATCTCGCCAAGCTGGTGCTCGACGCCCTGATGAGCGGCGAGCCCCAACGCCGCGCAAAGGTGCTCGCCCATCGCGGCCAGACCAAGGTTCCCCTGGGTGTGAACGTGGTCTTCCTGACCGGCGACGACGGTTCGCTGGAGGGAGCGGTGGTGGTCTTCACCGACCTCACCGAGGTCCGCCGCCTGCAGGAGCACCTGCGCCGCTCCGATCGCCTGGCCGGCGTGGGGGAGCTGGCCGCGAGCATCGCCCACGAGCTTCGCAATCCCCTGGCCTCGATCCGCGGCAGCGTGGAACTGCTGGCCGGCGAACTGGAACTGGCCGGACACCAGGCTCAGCTCATGCAGCTGATCCTGCGCGAGAGCGGCCGCCTCAACACCATCATCACCGACTTCCTGGCCTTCGCCCGCCTGCGTCCGGCCCAGCCGCAGAACCTGCAGCTGGACGGTTTTCTGGACCAGGTGGTGCTGCAACTCCGCCAGCACGTGACCGCCCACGGCGGCACGGTGGACGTGACCGCCGATGTGCAGCAAACGGGGCTCACCCTGCACGCCGACAGCGAGCAGCTGGTGCAAGCGATCCTGAACCTCGGCATCAACGCCTGCGAGGCCATGCACTACCAGGGATCGCTGCACGTGCAGGTCGCGGTCGAGGGCGGCTTCTGCGAGGTCTGCCTCGGCGACAGCGGTCCCGGACTGGATCCCGAACGCATCGAGGACATCTTCACGCCCTTCGTCACCACCAAGCAGCAAGGCACGGGATTGGGGCTGCCCATGGTGGCCCGCATCGTCCACGGCCACGGCGGCACGGTGGAGCCTCGCAACGGACCCTCCGGGGGAGCCGAGTTCCTGCTCCGGCTACCCCTGGCCGACCCCGAGATCATTCCCCCAGTCGCGCAATCGACCGCCGTCGCAGCGAAAGAGGTCGCCGCGCACTGAGGGGTCAAGACCCGGCCCTCGAGGCCGATAGTACAGAAGATTCGCCCGACTGCTCAGCTTACCAAGGAGACCTTCCATGTCCCTGGGCCGGATCCTGGTCGTCGACGACGAAGAATCCATGTGCCAGTACCTGTCGATCCTCCTGGGCAAGGAGGGGTACGAGGTGCAGACCGCGAACTCGGGGGCCGAGGCGCTACGCGCCATCGAGACCGCCCCCGTAGACCTGGTCATGACCGATATCCAGATGCCCGGTATGGACGGCATCCAGTTGCTGAAGGGCGTGCGCGCCGTTGATCCCGAGACCCCGGTGATCATCATGACCGCCTACGCCAGCGAGCAATCCGCCATCGATGCGGTGAACCTCGGCGCCTTCAGTTATCTGCAGAAGCACACCAAGAACGACGAGATCAAGATCGTCGTTCGCAACGCCATGCAGCTGCGCCGCGCCGAGTCGGAGAACAAGAAGCTCAAGAAGGAACTGAAGAAGAAGTCGAGCAAGCAGCAGATGATCGGGCAGAGCACCCGCATGCGCTCGGTCTTCAAGATGATCGACAAGATCGCCAATACACCGGCCACCGTACTGATCAACGGCGACTCGGGAACCGGCAAGGAACTGGTAGCCCGGGCGGTCCACGATCGCAGCGACCGGGCCCCGGGACCGTTCGTGGCCATCAACTGTGGCGCCATCCCCGAGACCCTGCTGGAGAGCCAGCTCTTCGGTCATATCAAGGGGGCGTTCACGGGAGCCGACAAGGACCACGACGGCTTCTGCCAGCAGTCCAGCGGCGGCACCATCTTTCTGGACGAGATCGGCGAGATGCCCCAGAGCACCCAGGTCAAGCTGCTGCGCATGCTGCAGGAGCGCGAGGTCATTCCGGTGGGCAGCGCCGTACCGGTGAAGGTGGACCTGCGCGTCATCGCGGCCACCAACCGCGACCTGGAGCTCGAGGTGCAGGAAGGCCGCTTCCGCACCGACCTCTTCTTCCGCCTCAACGTGATTCCCCTGGCCCTGCCCGCCCTGCGCGACAGGCTCGAGGACATTCCGCTCTTGGCGGACCATTTCCTGCGCCGATTCCTGCCCGAGGAGTACAAGGGCGGCCTGAGCTCCATGGTCGACGACGAGGCGATGCATTGCCTGCAGGGCTACGAGTGGCCGGGCAACGTACGTGAACTGGAGAACGTGATCGAGCGGGCCTGCATCATGCGCGAGGGTCCGATGATCATGTCCCACGATCTTCCCGGATCCCTCCACGGACATCACGGTCAGCCGGTCATGCCCTCGACCCTCGTGGGCGGTATGGTCTCCCTGGAGGACCTGGAGAAAGCGCACATCCTGCAGGTACTCGAGGCCGTGGGTTGGCACAAGAAACGTGCGGCCGAGATCCTGCAGATCAATCCCTCGACTCTCTACCGCAAGCTGCTGCGCTACGGCGTCGGCGAGGACGAGCACGGCGAATTCGCTGACGACGACAATCAGCAGCTGGATGCCGCCGACCTCGTGGCTGGCGCGGTGGAGGCGGCCCAGGAGTCCGAGGACGAGGCCTACGTGTCGGAATTCGACCGTGTGCCCGAGCCTGCGAACGTGGAATAACGCGGCATTCGCCGCCGCTCGACCCTGCAGGATGCACCGGCGGAATGGGGTCGAGAATCAGGATCATGTAAGAGCGCTTTCGCAACCCGTTGACTGGAAGCGATTTGAGATTTGAACAGCCGTCCGAAGGATCTGGCACGTCCATTGCAGTGGATTGGATGCCATCGGCAGGCTTCACGGGCCCAACGGCCCACGTCCCAGTGGTCATTGCGACCGGAACAAGGAGGACCCCAGTGAACAAGAAGGGCTTTACGCTGATCGAGCTGATGATCGTGGTCGTCATTATTGGCATCCTGGCTGCGATCGCCATTCCCAACTTCATCGCCATGCAGGACCGCGCCAAGGAAGCTCGCGTCAAGAGCGTGGCTCACACCGTGCAGCTGGCGGCCGAGGATTTCGCGGTCCGCAACGACGGCGTGTACAGTGACGCTGCGGCCGACATCACTCCGCTGTTCCCGGGCGGCCTCCTGCTGGACAACCCGTTCACCGCTGCGGCCACCGAGCCCCAGTTCGGTGCGGCGGCCAATGCCACCGGTACCTGCGGTATCCAGGTCATCGCTCAGGGCGGCGCGAACGTGGGTTACACGATCACTGGCGTCGGCAAGACCGCCGGTACGGTCATCCTGACCCTGACCAGCGGCAGCTAGTTCCGGTCTCGATCTCGGGAAAGCGGGCCCCTCGCAAGGGGGCCCGCTTCATTGTGCCCGGAACTGGCACCAGGATTGCAATTCTTGCCGCCGAGAGCGCAAGAACCTCCCGCAACGCCGTTTCGTGGGGGTTGGGCAGCAACAGGAGCAAATCCCTGGTCATGAAGACTCCCGATCTGGTCAGAAACGAGTCAGCGGCGCCGGTGCTCGCCGTCCAAGGCCTCCATAAGGCCTACCGGCGCGGTTTCTGGGGCCGGCGCGGCGCGCCCGCGGTGGCGGACCTCTCCTTCAGCGTGGCCCGCGGCGAGATCTTCGCCCTGCTCGGTCACAACGGCGCCGGCAAGACCACGACCCTCAAGGCCATCCTCGGGCTCGTCCGGCCCGAGCGTGGCACCATCGAGATCTGCGGGGTGGACGCCCAGCGACCCGAATCCCGCGCCCGCGTCGGCTATCTACCCGAGGCGCCCTACTTCCACGAGAATCTTACCGCCGGTGAACTCCTCGACTTCTACGGCAAGCTCCTCGGAATGGATCGCGGCCGCCGCCGCGAACGCACGCGGACCTGCCTCGAACTCGTGGGCATGGCTTCGGAGTTCGGCCGCCGCCTCGGTGACTGTTCCAAGGGCATGCGCCAGCGCGTGGGGCTGGCTCAGGCGCTCCTGGCCGAGCCCGACCTGCTGATTCTCGACGAGCCCCAGTCCGGCCTCGATCCCCTCGGCCGCCGCCAGGTGCGCGAGATCCTCCTCGACCAGAAGAGCCGTGGCGTGACGGTGATCTTCTCCTCCCACATCGTGCCCGACGTGGAGGCGGTGGCCGACCGCGTGGCCATGATCCGCCACGGCGGCCTCGACGAGATCCGCGACCTGCGCCGGCAGCCTGGCGGCCACGGATTCCAGGCCGTCATCGCCGTTCCGCCGGATACCAGCGAGACGGCGCAGGTGATCGCCGCCGAGGGCCTCACCGTATCGCGCCGCGACTCCGACCGCTGGACCGTGGACGCCGCCGGCCCCGGCGACCTGGGCCGCCTGCTCACCGCCTGTCACCTCGACGATCTTCCCGTGCCGGAGGTTCACTCCGCGGGCGGCGACCTCGAGAGCATCTTCCTGGCCGGCCTCGAGGGCCGCGCCGCCGAGCCGGAGGTGGCATCATGCTGACCCGCACCCTGGCCGTGGCCCACGGCACGTTCCGCGAGACCGTGCGCGACCGGCTCTTCTATCTCGTCGGCTTCTTCGGTCTGGCTCTCGTCGGCGCCACCACCATGCTCTCGCCCCTGACCGTGGGGGCGCAGGGCAAGATCGTGGCCGACGTCGGTCTGGCGGCCATGGCGCTGCTGGGCCTGTTGGTGGTGCTGCTGGTTGGCGCCAACATGGTGCGCAAGGAGATGGAGCGGCGTACCATCACCACCATCCTCACCAAGCCCGTGGGGCGCGGCGAGTATCTGCTCGGCAAGTACCTGGGCCTGGGCCTGACCCTGGTCTGCATGGTAGGGCTCATGGGCCTGCTCTACGTGGCGGCGGTGGGCCTGACGCCGGCGACGCTGGCCTGGTCACACCTGGCCGCTGTCTACCTGGTGCTGCTCGAACTGCTTGTCTTGACGGCGGCCGCCATCCTCTTCTCGACCCTGGCTGGACCGGCCCTCGCGGCGGTGTTCTCGGCCATGCTCTTCGCCATCGGTCACCTGGGCGAGTCGATGCTGGACTTCGGCGCCATGAATGGCGGCTGGCAGCAGGCCGTGACGCAGGTGGCCTTCCGTATCCTACCCGACCTCGAGGTCTTCAACGTGCGCGCCGCCGTGGTGCACGGCGATCCGGTGACCGCCACCCACCTGCTCCTGGCCACCGGCTACGCCATCGCCTGGATCGTGGTCTTCATGCTCCTGGCCCGCGGCGTCTTCGCCCGCAAGGAGCTGTAATGAGGTTCCTGCGCGAGATCGTCGGGGTCGTGCTCGCGATCGCCCTGGTGGCCGCCGCCGGACCACTTGCCGAACGCGTGCACGCCGAGCGTGCCGGCGACGACGAGAGCGAGCGCCTCTACTATCCCGACGGCGCGCTCCTGCGTCACGCCAGTCTGGGCTTCCACGCGCCGGCCGCCGACTACGCCTGGCTGCAGACCATTCAGTACTACGGCGGCTACCGACGCGGCGAAAACGACCTGCGCTACTTCCGCGGGCTCGTCGACGCGGTCACCACCCTGGATCCGGAGTTCACCCACGCCTACCACTTCGCGTCGCTGGTGCTGTCGCTGGATCATGGCGATTTCGAGGGTGCGGTGGACGTGTTGCGCGACGGCGTCCTGGCCAATCCCGACGACTGGCGCCTGCACTTCGACGTGGGCTTCGTGCACTACGTCTTCCTGCGCGATTATGACGTGGCGGCCAACTGGTTCGAGGCCGCCGCCGAGATGCCCGGCGCGGACGACTTCTGCCGCCGCTTCGCCGCCTTCAGCCACAACCGCGCCGGCGACGCCCAGGGCGCCCTGATCCTCTGGGAGAACCTGCACCGCACCACCGACAGCGCCGACATGCGCGCGCTGGCCGAGAAGATGATGGAGCGTTGCCGCGAAACTCTCGGCGGCGCGCCGCCCGTCGGCATGATCGGCCCACCGGCGCCGCCGCGCCGAGAATCTCCGTCACGAAGCAAGGAGACGTCATGATGCTGGTCCCGGTGATCACCGCGGGCGTGGTCGGGCTCTGCCTGGGTAGCTTCGCCAACGTGCT
>PIVY01000274.1 GCA_003353795.1 bacterium | reverse complement strand
GTTTCCCAAGCTTTGCCAGTTGCCCATGTGCGACTTAATGGGGAGGAAGAAATCAGGAACGTGACATCCGTGTGTGAACTCAGAGATCTGTTGTTTGGTAATAATTATGGCGTTCGTTTGATTGACGGGCCTTTGGCCGGATTGTTCGCAAGGGCGTTGGTCGTTTTAGACGAAAACAGCCAGGTGATATTTACACAGCTGGTTCCGGAGATTTCTCAGGAGCCGGATTATGATTCGGTTTTAAATCTCCTGGGCAATGACCGCAAAGCCTTGCCGGGGATGGATCATCGTGATCGGTCCCACGTCTTCTATGAACGCCTGCCTCGAACAACGTCCACCTGGGCATCGAGGAAGGATTCCCGATTCCAACGAGAAGGGGACGAAATGAAACGGCTGGCAGTCCATTGCCTGGCGCTGGTCGCGACCGCGCTCCCGCTGGCCTCGTGCACGAACGCGGATCATGCGGACCGGTCGCCCATCGCCACGAGCGAGATCCTGCTCACCTCGGAGCAGGGGGACAAACTCGCCCGCCTGGAAAACGTCCCGTTCGAGCCCGGTCGCGCGACCGGAACGGTGATCACGGTGTACCCCGACAGTGCCAGGCAGACCATCCTCGGGATCGGCACCTCGTTCACCGAATCTTCCGCCCATGTCCTGGCCCACCTGGAGCCCGACCAGCGCCGCGAAGTGATGCACCGGATCTACGGCGAGTCGGGCGCCAACTTCAGCCTGACGCGCACCCACATCGCATCGTGCGACTTCACGGTCAATGGCAAGTACTCCTACGCCGCCGAACCGGACGACCCTGACCTGACTGCCTTCAGCATCGCGCCGGATACGGTCGGTTTCGACCCGGAGCGTTACCCCGGGATTAAGGCGCCCGGCTACGACCTCCTCCCGATGATTCAGGAAGCCCTGTCGATCAACTCGGACCTGAGGATCATCGCCTCGGCCTGGACGGCGCCGCCCTGGATGAAGGACACCGGGGAATGGTACATCCCCGGCTCTCCGGAGAACGACTGGCAGGGCTCCGCCGGATCCCTGAAGCCGGAGTACACCTCCACCTACGCCGACTACCTCGTCCGCTACCTCGACGCCTACGAGGACGCCGGCGTGGATATCTGGGGCCTCACGCCGGTCAACGAACCTCACGGCAACGGCGGAAACTGGGAGAGCATGGACTTCTCGCCCGAGTCGCAGAGCGAGTTCATCAACACCCATCTGGGACCCCGCCTGGCGGCGAGCCGGCACGCGGACACCCGACTCCTGATCTTCGACCAGAACCGCGACGGCCTCGAGCACTGGGCGGACGTGATCTTCTCGGATCCGCAGACCGCCCCTTACGTATTCGGCGCCGCCGTGCACTGGTACGCAAGCACCTTCAAGGTCTTCGAGGACATCCTCGATCGCGTGCACCACCGGTATCCCGGGTTCGACATCGTCCACACCGAGGGCTGCATCGACAACCTGGGCAACGCGGCTTCCGGCGGCATCGCCGATCCCGACGGCTATCAGGAATCGGGCTGGTTTGCCAACGACGATTTCTGGTGGAATCCCAACGCGACCGACTGGGCGTACTCCGCCGAATGGGCCGGCCCGGGCGTCGTCGACCATCCCGTCTACACGCCGGTCCACCGCTACGCGCGCAACGTCATCGTGAGCCTGGACCACTGGGTGAGCGGGTGGGTGGACTGGAACATCGTCCTGGATCGCCACGGAGGGCCCAACCACGTGGGCAACTTCTGCGGCGCGCCCATCATGATCGACACGGCGACTCAAGAGGTCTACTTCACGCCCGTCTTCCACGTGCTGGCACAGTTCAGCCGGACCATCCGCCCTGGGGACCGGGCCGTCCGGACAGAGCGCGTGCTCGACGGCCTCGACGCGGACGCGCTGCACGCCTGCGCCACGATCGACGACGAGCGGATGCTCAGCGTGCAATTGCTGAACACGACGAAGCAGCCGATCCCCTTCGAACTGCAGATCGGAGAACGGCGCGCCGCCATCACGATTCCGGCGAACTCGGTTCAGACGGTGCGAGTGAAGCTGTCATCATGACCAATGATTCCATCCATCACGGCGCCGTCAGCAGACTCGACGACCGTCACCGACCGCCTCATCGGACCAGCGTCATCCTCCCGTGCGCCACCACACCACCAGCCTCCAGGCGGTACAGGTAGACGCCGCTGGGCACGTCGCGACCAGCGGAATCCCGGCCAATCCAGGTCGCCTCGTGGTGGCCGGCGGGACCGACCTCGTCCACCAGGGTGGCGATCAAGCGACCGCGAAGGTCGACGACCTGAAGGCGCACCTGGCCGTCCACCGGAATCGAGTAAGCGATACTCGTACGCGGATTGAACGGATTGGGATGAGCGCCGAGGAGCTGGACAGCGGCCGGCTGTGCCTGATCGCGATCGTCGACGGTGGTGATGTCGGACGCGATCCTCAGCGTGGCCGAATTCACGATCTGTCCCGTGGTATCCGCCTGGACCCAGGCCGTGGCGCGCAGGTTCCCGAGGATCCACTCGTGATCCAGATCCAGCTCGACGGTGTATTCGTGGGTCCCCGACGCGGTGGCCACCGGCTGGCCGATCAGGTCGGGGAACAGCCGGCGGAAGGCCTGGTTGTGGTCCTGCTCGCCGTTGGGTCCCGGGGCGTGAATCCCATCCTCGGTGACCGCGACGACGAGGCGATAGGAGTCGGCCGGCAGCGGGTCGAGAACGGTGACTGCGACGCTGACGGAGGTGTCGGCATGATCGTAGGTCATGGCCATCTCGATGGGGGATCCGGCGATGGCGCGTTGCTGGTACGCAGCGGGGGCCCGGAGCGGCCAGCCCACCGATCCGTCCTCCATCACCTTGACCTGATTGTCCATGTACAGCGTCGGCACGCCGTTGACGGTGGTGGGGCACATCGCCAGCAGATACTCGTTCTGCTCGGTGTTCGCCTGGTACATGGGATCGTTGGCCGCCGGCCACCAGACGTGGACCCGGATCAGGCTGGCGCTGTCGCCCTGCGGCGGATACCACGCGTCGAGCGCGGAGTTGGCCGCGACGCAGGGACCGCAGGCCCAGTTGGTGTATAGGATGCCCAGCGGCGTTCTCTGCCCGGTGTAGCAGATGTTGGAAACGGTCGTCTGGTTGTCGTCCGGATAACCGTCGGCGGGCAGATCGACCGTCGCGGTGAACTGGTAGTCGCCGGATTCGCAGACGAACGGCGGGTACTCCAGAACGACGTCCGTCTCGGCCTCGAGCGCCGTCACGGAGATTGCCTGGTCGTAGAAGACGGTGCCGTCGTGCTCGATCATCATGGCGGCGGTGAACGACTCGGTGTTCACGCCGGTGTTGGCCACGGTGAGTCGCGGCGTGATCTCGTTGCCCGTTTGCCAGGTCGCGCTTCCGGGGGTGACCGCGACGGCCTTCAGGTCGTGCTCGACCGGGGCGTTCAGGCGCATGTCGTCGATCCACCAGTGGTCGGTGTCGCCGCCGACGTAGTGGAACGCCACGTGGATGGTCTCACCGAGGAACGCCGAGAGATCGATCTGAATGTGAGCCCAGTCCGCGCGGTCGCTGTCGAGCCACGGCGCATCGTAGTCGGCGGGCGTGGCGGTCCAGACGGACGTGAACGCCGAGGGATCGTTCGCCACGGTGGTGCTGACGAGCACCTCGTGGAACCCGCCCATCGTCGTCCAGTCCTTTCCCGATTCGTAGAACTCCAGGTACAGGTAATCGCCGCCGGCAGTGTCGCGAGCCGGCGTGACCAGCCACTCGTCCTCGAAGGCGCCGTTGTAGCCCGGCCGGATGAGGGCGGTGTGGTCGCCGGAGTAGCCGCCTCCCCAGCCCATGCTAGGGCCTCCCCACCACTGCTTGAGTCCGCGCGCCTCGGCAGCCGGCGCAGACGCCAGGAGCAGCACGGCCACCAGGCCAAGCGCC
>PIVY01000465.1 GCA_003353795.1 bacterium | reverse complement strand
CCAGGGGACTGAGGTCGCTGTCCTCGGGCACGGTGATGCGGCCGTAGAACGGGCCGTCCTCGGGCGTGATCGGTTCGCTGAGCAGGTCGAACACCATGGGAAGTTCGAGGCGGCCCAGGAGCTGGAATGGTCCCCGGTTGCCGCGCAGATCCCCCAGCGCGAGCTGCGACGACTCGGCGCGCACGGTGCTCGTGAGGCGGTCGAGGTGGAGCCACTGGTAATGGAAGGGAGCGCTGTCCAGGTCGCCGGTGATCAGGGGCGCGTCGGTGGTGCCGGCCACCTGGAGGCGACCGTCGACGCCCCCGGCAATGGAGGCCAGGGCTTCGAGCTCGAACTGGTCGACGAAGGACCAGTCGCCGTCGGCAATGGTCATGTCGAGGTCCAGCGCGGCGCCGGGCCACCAGTCGGCGGCCGCGGTGCCGGGGTTGGCGATCGTACCGCGGATCGCGACGTTGCCGTAGTCGGTGGTCAGGCCGAGGGTGTCGACGCGGACCTCGCCCGCGCGGTACTGGGCCTCCACGGTGAGCGAGTCGATCCAGGCCATGGGGAACTGGGCGTCGAGTAACTGGCCGTGGACCGAGAGCTCGGCGTCGCCCGGCCTACCGCCCAGGGTGACCGAGGCGGTGGCCGTGCCACCGGCGCGCAGTTTCTGGCGCAGGAGCGGGTCGAGGAGGTTGAGATCGAAGTTATCGAGGCGGAGACTGCCGGCGAGCTGCCCGTCAGCCTCCCGGTAGTCGATCTGGGCGGCGAGGTCGCCCTGGTTGGAGGCCAGACGGACCCGCGGCACAGTGAGCAGCCCCTGGCCCACGGCAGCGTTGACCACGGCGTCAGTGCGCCAGTGGGCGCCGGCGACACCGATCTCCAGGCGATCGATGGTCAGGTCGGTGCGGTCGGCGGTGATGTCGGCGCGGCCGCGCACCGTGGTCACGGTGTCGCCGCGGACGGTGCGGAAGGAGTCG
>PIVY01000464.1 GCA_003353795.1 bacterium | reverse complement strand
CCGATGCTCGTGCTGCCAGTCAACGTGCACATGGGGGTCGAGGGGATCGAGCTTGACGACCGGATAGCGGTCCACGGGATCGACACGAAGGTAGAAGCGTTCGCGCGGTTCGAGGTGCCGGCGAGTCTGGACGAGGTGCTGGCCAAGCGGACGGGGTGAGTCGGGCGGCCGCACCGCTCACGACCTCCGACAAGGAGTATCATGCGACGCTTTCGTGAATGCATTATCCCCATTCTGGTCGTCGTGGCCGTGCCGTGTCTGGCCGATTGCGCTCACCTGATCCTCGGCCTCGACGACGACGTGGGCATGCTCCTCTATCCGCGCCAGGTGGAGGAAGGCCCGGACGGCGACCTGTACGTCTTCGACGCCGGCGACGGCTGCATCAAGGTTTATTCGCCCGAGGGCGAGTTCCGGCGCCGGCTGGCGGGCGAAGGAGAGGGGCCCGGCCTGTTCCAGCGCGTCGACGGCGCCACCTTCGGCTTCACGCCAGACGGCCGGCTCTACTTCACTGAGTTCATCCGCGGTCACCGCTGGATCACGGTCATGGACCTCGACGGTGAACGGATCGACGTGGTGTCGCCGGATCTGGCCGCGGGCTTCGGGGTCGAGGCTGCAGCGCCGCTGTCCGGCGGCGACTTCCTGGTCCAGGTGGTCTTCAGTTCCACGAGCCGCGCGCACCAGGATTATTACCTCTACGACTCGCCAGAGGCCCTGGTCCGCCTGGACGCCGAGGGAGCGATCCAGTCGGAGCTCAAGCGCACGGCCTGCACGAAGCTCATCTCCTTCAGCCCCAACGGCGGCACGACCAACCTGCCCTACACGCCGTCCTTCGCCTGGTGCGTGCTCGCCGACGACCGGGTGCTGTGGAGCGACGGGCTGAGTCCGTCGCTCGCGGTGATCGATCATGCCGGCATGGTGGTTGGCGACATCGAGACGGCGTTGCCGGAGCCGGAGGAGGTT
>PIVY01000006.1 GCA_003353795.1 bacterium | reverse complement strand
TGATGAATAGGTAGTACACCGCGCCGATGTCGCCGACGGTGGCGATGCCGTCGAGCTCGATCTCCGGGATGCCGTCGCCGTCGTCGTCGAAGCCCATGAGCGCGACGTCGGCGGTGTCCCAGGCGATCGCCTGATCGAAGAAGATCCGCAGTTGCCCCACGGGGTGCCAGGAGGCCCAGTTCACTCGCGGGCCGATGGTGTCGACGTAGCCGCCGGCGATCGCCTGCAACTCCGGCACCTGGCCGCCCGACGGCGCCGTGGTGGGGCCGGCGTAGAGCAGGAACTGGAAGGTGCCGATGGATGCGACCTCGTCGCCCTTCATGAGCGTGGCGGAGAAATCGCGCTGGTGGCCGGCGCCGCCCTGGCCCAGGACCCAGCCCACCGTCAGGCCGGTGTTGGGGTTGTGCTGGCCCATGTAGGCGTGGCTCGATCCCGCCCACACCCGCTCCAGATCGGCGTTCCAGACCAGGTCGACCAGCGACGGCGAGAAGCCGCCCTGGATCCAGTGGCCGGTGCCGCCCACACGGTACACCGCCTCGAGCCAGGGCTCGTCCGTGCGCAGGAAGAACTCCTTGCTCACCTCGGCGTGCTCGGCGCGAATGCAGACCTCACCGTCGGTACCGTCGCCGTCGACGATGGTCAGGCCATAGAGATCGTGCTGGTAGTTGGGGCTCACATCGCTGAAGGCGCCCACGTGGTTGTCGTCGTTGTAGTCGGCGGTGGTGCCGGACCAGTAGGCGTTGTCGATGCCGATGGCGGTGTCGTCGTAACCAGGGCCCTTGACGAAGAGGTTGGTGCAGCGGCCGCCGATGGACTCGAAGACGGCGAACATGCGCTCGTTGTAGATCACGGCCTCGTCGTGACCGTCGTTGTCGATGTCGCTGAAATAGGAGGCCATGGGATCGAGGTACTGGCCGTCGGCCCAGCGCGCGGCCTCGGCGTAGATCATGGTCTGCTTGATGTGGCCGGAGTAATTGTGCTCCCAGCCGGAGATGGGTCCGCCCAGGCCGTCGTGCCAGCCGGTCTCGTACATCATGGTCATGAAGACGTACCAGCCGGCCTGGGAGATGTTGTTGTCGGGCGCGGCGAGCAAGGCGTCGTAGGCGTCGTTCCAGAGGGCGCCGTAGTTCTTGCAGTTGCCGCCGGCGCCGGCGCAATTGCCGCTGCCGTCGCCGCCGTTGGCGTAGGGGACCCAGCCGGCCCAGTGGGTGTACCACGAGTTGTCGCTGCCGCCGTAGCCGTCGGTGCCGCCGATCTCCCAGTAGGTGCCGGGTGCGGCGTCGAAGGTCTGGCCGGTGAAGTCGGGGTTCGCCACGGCGTCGGCCAGCTTCCAGGTGGCCAGCCAGGCGCTCTCCTGGTCGCACTTGCCCACGAGCCAGTCGTAGGTCTCCTTGGCGTTGGGCGTGATGTCGGCCCAGCCACCCATCTCGGCCACCGCTTCCCAGTCCTCGGCCAGGACCGCGATGCGATACTGACCGACCCCCGAATTGGCCATGGCGACGAGGATGTCGAGGGCCGCCTGACCGTTGCCGCCGATGATGTTGCCGGTGAAGTTGCGGTCGCGCGGCACGAGGCGCAGGCCGTTGGCGCTGAGGGTGTGGATCTGGTGGTTGTCGTGGCCGGCGAGGTGCACGTCGTCGTCGAGGATCACCGCGCCCACGCCGTGGGTCTGCCAGTTGTCGCCGATCCAGTCGCTGACGCCGGCTGACGGATAGCCCGTGGTGTTGAGCCAGACACGCTCGGGGACCCAGGCCACCGTGGGCGTGTAGCCGTAGCGGTCGATCACCATCTGGGTCTCGGTGTACACGGCCCATTCATTCATCTCGTGGCGCACGAAGGGCATGATGTGCTGGGCGTACGCCGAGGTGAGCATGCCGACCCAGCCGCCGGTAACGCCGCCGGCGAGCCATCCGTTGAAGTCCTGCGGATCGCCCTCGTTGTGGGCCCAGTCGGCGGCGGTCATCAGCGTACCGGAGAGGTGCACGTTCACCGGGATCGACAGCGACTCGTGGATCTGCATGGCCTCGTCGAAGCCCGAGCCGTCGAGGTCGTCCGCGCGACCGTGGAAGACGTCGGTGTAGCCGAGACCCTGGTTGCCATGGAGAACGAGGGCGCAGTTGGCGTCGATGTCTCGGTCGGCCGGGTAGGCGGCCGTCACGGTCTCACCGACAGCGGTGGTGACGGTGAAGACGATGCGGCCCTCGTCGAGGAGGTCGGTCGGCAAGGGGATCAAGAGCGCGTCGCGATCGCGAACGGCCGCCGACTTGTCCGCGATTTCGAAAGAACCGCCGGCCGGCCGCAGCTCGGTGCGCATGAGCGTGCGGCCGGCGGCGGTGACCTGCACCGGAACCGGATCGAGGTATCGCGCCGTAGCCGGTGCGGCGGCGGGCGCGACCACGGATAGGTCGGTTCCAAGGTGCAGGAACGCGAGGCGGAGCTGCCGACCGCTAGAAGACTCCACCATCGCGATTGAGAGGATATCGGCCGCGGGCGCCACGCCGGGTTCGCCCACCTTGTCCACTGCCAGCACGGTGACCGATTCGGCGGAGGCCACGACCGTGGCCGCCAGGCCGATCAGGCATACAGCAAGGACGAGCGAACGGCGCATGGCGGCTCCTCGAATCAAGGGTCAACCGGGCTTAAGAAGCTTGGTCGAGTATTGTATCAAATTCGCTTGCCAGGGATCAACAGGAATGGCGGCGGCACAATGACGGATCTGCAAAAATCCTGAGAATATGGGAGCATTTGAGGGGAGTGCGGCGGCATACGTCAGCCTGGCGCACCTGGGTTTCGACGACAGCGCCGCCGGCACCATCGGATCGCCGCTAGCCTCGGGCTGAGGCTGGCGGCGATCCGATGGCGACTGAAGCTGCCGGTGCTCTCGCTGGCGAAGTCAGACTAGGGCGCCCCGGTCTCCAGCACCGTCTCGGACACCCCACCTTCGAGCAAGCGCCCGTGCCCCGCCGCCCGCAGCCCACGCAGCCGCTGGGCCAGGGCCGGCGGCAGGTCCTCGAACATCTCGGCGGGGTTCTGGTCCAGCGTGGTCAGCAGGCCGGACAGCTCGAGGTAGCCCCAACCGCAGCCAGGCTGCTGCAACTGCCTGCTCGCGTGGGTCGGCACCGCGCCCAGGAAACCGCCGCTGCCCACCTGACCGAGGAAGGCCTCCATGGCGGCGGCGTCCGCCACGTTGATCGCCATGAGCATGGTGTCGGCGTGGCGTCCGATGAACTGCACCCGACCCTCCGGGTCACCGGGCCAGGCGAAACTGCGCAGGGTGGTGTCGCCCACCATGGCGGGTGCTCCCTCGGCGAGCATGGCCAGGGCGGGAATGCCGGTGAACATGTCGGTGATCTCCTGGGCCTGGATCTCGTCGTGGGCGCGCAGCATGATCAGCCAGCCAGGCGCGTCGGCACCGGCCAAGGCCACCTCGCGAACTCGTTCGGCGAGGTCCAGCATCGAGAATCCGATCATGCCCTCTGCGGTCGCGATGGGGTCGTCACCCGTGGGCGGCAGCTGGCCCGGGGCAGCCTCGGACATGGTGCCCAGGGCGTCGGTGATCAGCTCCTGGATCAGTTCCATCTTGGCGCGCCCGTTCTCCACCAGCCAGCCTTCGTAAAGGAACGTGCTTGCGGGCAGCCAGGTCATCAACTCCGCCTCGCCGTCGGCGCACACCATCAACGGCTCCAGCGGCGACCCCTCCGTGAAAGCCTGCCGCATCAGGATCCTGGACAGCAGGTAGTCCATAGCCAGATACGTGTACTCTGACCCGTACTTGTCCATGAGCGGACCCATGGCCGCCGCATTGATACCCCCGTGCGGAACCCCGAGGCCACGCAACTCGGTCTGGAAATCGGGCGCGACGTAGGCCGTGACCTGGCCGGCTTCCGAGCCGACCACGCGCTGATACCCCTCGCTGTCGACCAGGGCAGTCAGCGGCGGATCGATGACCGCTCCCATGATCTCGCCCCAGCGTTCGGCCTCGGTGGCCACGACCACGTGGGCGCCGTGCTGGCCCAGGACGAACGAGAGGTCGTCCTCGGCGTCGATGCGGAACGCCATGTGGGTGCCCACGGTAATCTCGGCGTCGGCATGCTTGCCGATCAGATCCATGACCCTTCCGGCTGCCGCCTCGTCGATGCACTCCAGGTGCACCACGGCCACGGGATGCTCGGTTCCCTCGTGTAGCGGCACGTGGGCCGACACGTCAGCGCGCACGAGTTCCTGCAGCAGGGCGTGGATGGTCACACGAGGATCCTCGGCAAGGACGATGCCCAGTTCGGCCTCCATTTCCTCACGAGTCCCGGGCTTGTCCAGTTCCTCCACCAGCAGGTCCATGAGACCGTAGCTCTCCAGCGCGCTCTCGAGGGCGGGCAGGTCGTCGAGATGGAGCCAGGCGAGGGTGTCGGTGGGCAGGACGTTGCCCATGGTCTGCGGCTGGTCCTTGCCACCGCAACCCACCAGCAACACGAGTGCGACGAGAGCGGCGGGAATCAGGAGGCGGCGTCGGGCGAGGGCCAGCATGGCGGGGTCCTTTCGAGGAAGTGAGGCGGCCACCGCTCCATGGAAGAGCGATGGCCGCCTCACCGTAAGGGACCCGAATCGGGAATGTCAACGCGCGGTCAGGCCTTGCCCTCGGCCTTGCCCGCCGGATCGATGGCATGCTCCAGCAGATCCACGTACGACACCACCTCCAGCGCACTCTCGTTGGTGGCCGCCAGGATCACCGGGGGCGCCATGCCGGCCACCAGGGCCTCCTGCCAGCGGGCGGCGCACAGGCACCAGCGGTCGCCGGGCTGCAACCCGCGGAATCCCCAGGCCGGATTGGGCGTGGACAGGTCGTTGCCGGCGTCCTTGCTGAAGGTCAGGAACTCGGCCGTGGCCAGCACGCACACGGCGTGGACGCCCAGGTCGTCCGGGCCGGTATGGCAGCAGCCGGTGCGGTAGTAACCGGTGAGCGGATTCTCGCTGCAGGATTCCAGCGGCCCGCCCAGGACGTTCTTCTGCTCGTTCATCGGTCTGGTCACCCTTCGTGGCACAGGTTCGGGGCGATTCCGTGGACTGGTCGGCGGTCTGGGCGATTTAGTCGACCAATATAGTCAATTATTCACCCGCCGCCGGACCGATGCGAGGTTGCCTCGGTCGACGAACAGTCTACCATGGCGGAAGGGTCCAGGAGAACCAGTCCGGGAGTCATTGATGAACGCCGACATCATCCTGCAGTTGATCATCCTCGTGGTGGCCGTGGCACTCTTCGCGTCGGACCGCGTCCGTCCCGACCTGGTGGCCGTGGGTATCATCCTGGTGCTCATGCTCTCGGGGCAGCTCACGGTGGCCGAATCGCTGTCCGGATTCAGCAATTCGCTGGTGCTCATGATCGCCGGGCTGTTCATCGTGGGCGAGGGACTGGCGCGGACCGGAATCGCGCACATGCTGGGCGAGCGGCTCATGAAGCGGTCGGGTGGAAGCGAGACCAGGCTCCTGGTGAGCCTGATGCTGGTGGTGGCCGTGCTGTCGGCGTTCATGAGCAGCACCGGCGCGGTGGCCGTGTTCATCCCGGTGACCCTCACGCTTTCGCGCCGCACGGGCACCCCGGCTGCCCGCTTGCTGATGCCCATGGCGTTCGCCTCCCTGCTGGGCGGCATGTTGACCCTCATCGGCACCCCGCCCAACCTGGCCGTGAGCACGGAGCTGGAGAGCGCGGGCCAAGGCCCGTTCGGGTTCTTCGACTTCACGCCCGTGGGCCTGGTGGTGCTGCTCGGATGCATGGCCTGGGTGGTGCTGGTGGGCCGGCGGCAGCTCCAGGGGGAATCGAAGATCGCCGAGGACGAATCCCCCTCCCTCACCGATCTCGCCGATCGTTACGTGGCCGTCGGCCGGGCGCGGTCCCTGCGCGTGCCGGCCGCATCGCGTGCGGCGGGGCACTCGGCGGAGTCTCTCGGACTGGGCGACAGCTTGCAGGTGGTGCTGATCGGCATCGAACGTCAGGGCCGTTTCGGCCGCGAAGCGCTGGCGCCCACTCCGGACACGGTGATTCGCGCCGGAGACACCCTGCACGTGGTGGGAGACGAGAATCTCATCGACGGCATGGTCGGCGACCTGGCGCTCGAGTCGCTGGGATTCCTACGTGAGCAGGACAGCCGCATCGAAGACGCCGTGGGTCTGGCCGAGGCCCTGGTGCCGCCCGGTTCTGCGCTGTCGGGCCGAACGGTTCTCGATGGGCGCGTGCGCTCGCGCACCGGCCTGACCGTGATCGCCATCACCCATCGCGACGGTGAGACCGAGAGAACCACCGCCGACACCGAGATCGCGGCCGGCGACGTCCTGCTGGTGGTGGGCGACTGGCGCGCCATTCGCGACCTTGGTCGCGATGCGCGCCTGCTGATGCCGCTCACCTTGCCGCGCGAGATGGCGGACGTGGCGCCGGCCCGGCCGCGGGCGCCCCTGTCCCTGGCCATTCTTCTGATCATGCTGCTGTTGATGACCTTCAACGTGATGCCCGGAGTGGCCGCCGTGCTCCTGGCCGCCATGGCCATGGTGATTGGCAGGTGCGTCTCCCCCGGACAGATCTACCGTTGTATCGGCTGGTCGAGCATCGTGCTCATCGCCGGCATGCTGCCCCTGGCAACGGCCATGCAGAAATCCGGCGCCATCACCCTGATCGTCGACGGCGTGGTGGGTGCGCTCGGCGACCACGGACCTCGCGCGGTGATGGTCGGACTGTTCCTGTTGACCGCCGCGTTCAGCCAGTTCATCTCGAACACCGCCACCGCCGTGCTGGTGGCTCCCATCGCCGCCCTGGCCGCCAGCCAGATGGGCATATCACCCAAGCCGTTGCTCATGGCCGTGGCCCTGGCGGCGTCGGCGGCGTTCCTCACCCCGGTGGCCTCGCCCGTCAATACCCTGGTCATGGGTCCGGGCGGCTACAAGTTCGGGGATTTCGCGAAACTGGGGTTTCCGCTCCTCGTGATCACGCTGGCGGTGGCCGTGTTCTTCGTGCCGATTCTGTTCCCGTTCTGACCGGTTCCGCTCCTCGTGGACAGACAACGCGGCCCCCATCCGGGAGCCGCATTGTCTGTCCACGTATCCAGATCAGAAATCCAGCAAGACTCCGACCGCCTGTTCCCCCCCCACCGATCGGCGCTGCAGGATCACCCGGGCTTCCTGGAGAGCCTCGTCGTAGTCCTCGTCGGAGTCGCTGCCGGCTGCGATGTAGAAGATGCCGCCGATCACGGCCACGCCCAGTCCGATGATGGCCACGGTGCCGGCGGTCTCGACGGTGCTGGATGTCTCGGCGTCCGGATGATCGGTGGACGAGCTGCCCGCCACGGCGCCCGCCAGCAGCGCAGTGATGAGGCCCACGGCCATGGTTCCGGCACCGGCGGCCTGGTTCGTCTGCCGACTGTGACGCTTCGCCACCACCAGCGAGTCGGCCAGCGCCGTCTCGTCGTGCCGGCGGCGCACCTCCCAGGCCACGGCATCCTGCTCGGCCATCAAACCCAGGAGTTCAGCTCGGCGCAGCGGATCGAGGGTCACCATCTCGGCGCTGTCGGGCAGGGCAGGGGCATTTCGCGCCAGGCGGAATCCCAGGCTGTTCGACCGATAGTGCTCGGTGGCCCACTCACGGCGGTAGACGCCCATCCCACGAATGACCCGCCGGCCCTCGTCGTCGCTACCCACCGGATCGATGCGCGGGTCGGTCTGGTACTTCGAGAATCCGTCCCAGCACCACTCGAGCGCTCCGTCGACCATGCCGTAGACGCCCAGCTCATTGGGTAGGTAGGCCCCCACCGGTCCCAGCTCGTCGCCCGGGACGGTGCTCGGCACGATACACTCGCCACCGCATCGCGCGGCCAATTCCCATTCCGCCTCGGTGGGGAGGCGGTAGCCGTCGGCCTCGCGATCCCAGGTCGCCTGGTCGCCCGAGAAACGGTAGACGGGCGTGAGACCCTCGCGGCGGCTCCGCCAGTTGGCGTACCTCAGGGCGTCCGGGAACGCCACGCAGGTCACCGGCCAGTCGTTCTCCTGAAGGCGGCCGGGCTCGCCCCACCACACGCCCAGGACACGCTCCGAGTCGTCGGGGCCACCGCCCGAATGGACGTGCGACTCGCCTTCCACCTCGGCCAGCGTGAGATGCCCGGTCGCCATGGCGAACGACTCGAACTCGGCCACCGTCACCTCGGCGCGTTCGATGAAGTACGGCCGCGTCAGCGTGACCCAGTGCTGGGGATAGGCGTTGCGGTGGTAGCCCTGCCTGCCGCCGCCCACCTTGAATCGAACGGGGCGCACGTACGCAGCCGGCGAATCGAGCAGCGGCGCGCCACTCATCGGTTCGAGGGTCAGTCGCACCGTGTCAACCACGGCCTCGCGCACCTGGATGCGGGTCCGGGCCTCGCCGCCGGTTCCCTCCAGCCGCAGACGATGCCGACCGACGATGAGCCGGTTCGCCATGGGCGTGGTGCCCACGAAGACGTCGTCCAGGTAGACCCGCGCCGATACCGGCTCCCCCGCCGCACCAACGGCCGACACCATCAGCCCACCCTCGCGGGGCTCCGGCGCCAGGGCCATCTGATAGTTGACGCCGGTCTCCACCCACAGGCGTTCGCTCGCGGCGAAGTAGCGGGGGTCGGCCACGGAGATCTCGTGATTGCCGGGCTTGAGGGGCAGGTCCTCCTGGGACCCGAAGCCCACCTCCCGACCATCCACGGCCACCACCGAGCCGTCCGGTGCAGTCACATCCAGGAATCCCACCGAGGGCTCCAGAGCCCAGTGAATGCTGGCGCTGGGGCCCTGGGACGAGAGATCGACATCGGCCTCGCGCGGAAACCGGTTCTCGGCGTGCATGACCACCCGCGCGGTGCGGGCCGGGGTCTCGACGGTGCAAGGCGTGCTCTTGCACACCAGTTCACCGTTCACGAGCACGGCGGCGCCCGGAGGATCGCTCTCCAGGGTGAGCAGGATGAGGTTTTCGGGCTGCCAGTCCCAGACGCCGGCGCCGGCACCGGCAGCCACTCCCTCGGCCGCTCCGGCAGGCACACCGCCCACGCCGCTGGCGTGATTGCGCAGCGACTGGGCCAGATCCCTCGCCGGCGAGGCCAGGGTATCTTCCAGTTCGGCGAAGTTCACGGCCTTGACCGTGCGAGCGTCCAGGAACACGCCGCCCCTGGTCTCGTGCAGCTTGAGCACCACGCGCCACTGGCCCTGGAATCGCAGCAACTGACCACTGACCACGTAGTCGGCGCCCAGGCGCTGTCCGATTACCACCTCGCATTCGTCCAGACCGCAGTCGCGCAGACGGGTGCCGTCGGGCAGCAAGGCGAAGATATTCTCGCGGGTATAGACCAGGAACTGGTCCGACGACAGTGACTCCAGGAAGACCGTGCGGATCCCATCGGCCAGGTACGCGACCTCGTCCCGGTCCACGGTATCGTCGTGCTCGAGATCGAGGACGGCGACCTTGATCTCGGCGGCGTCGGTGATGGAGGTCACACAGATCAGCAGGGCGAAAAAGCAGGCCAGTCCGGCGCAACGCGCACTCATACGAGCATCCCTTTCGGAATCGTCGTTTGCCAGGGGTGGCAATGGATAGATCGGAGGGGTCGGTCTCCTGCTAACATTCTACGGGAATATTGGTGCCCGGATCAATCGGCAGGTGGCGGCGGGCCCCACATTTCCAGCACCGCGTCCACCTGACCGCCGCCGCAGGACACGTCGCCGCCGTCGTGCATCATGTAGCGTTCGCATCCCTTGGCCAGCAGCGACTGCACGGGGCGTACGGCCGGTGCCTGGAAGCGGCCGACCGGATCCAGCTCCGGCACCCGGGCCCAGAAGTAGCGCAGCAACTCGTCGCGGCGCTCGGCCGGCTGGCGGGCGAACCAGGTGATCTCGTCGTGTCCCCACACGCACTCCGGCAGGTCGCAGCCTCCGGCGGACGGGCCGGCATAGCCGTTGTCCACCTCCACCAGGAAGCGCTGATTCCGGACGAAGGTCCCGCTGGGTGTGACCCCGCCGAGGCTGCGGCCGTAGATGGAGTCGAGGAATCCCGCCTCCAGGACCACGTCCTCGACGGCCGGGTCGCCGACCTCGCGGGGGCGTGTGGGCCAGGAATGGAAGTCCAGCAGCAACCGACCGTCGCGGACCAGGCCGTGGGTGTGGGCATCGAGGAGAACCCAGCCGCGTCGCGCGTGGCCGGCTGCGTGGGTTCGGATGCGGGTCACCAGGTCCTCGGTCCAGCGCAGGTCGTGATCGTGTTCGATGACGCCCGTGATGTTGCCGAGATGGATGGCCTCGAAATCGGACTCGAGATAGATGGTCGCCAGGTGGAAGAACCAGAGCCGGGTCTCGAGGCGGGTGATGTCGGGGACGGCGGCATCGGTGCGCCAGCCGTGATAGACGTGGGGCGGACCGTCCTCGGGAAGCATGTCGTCGTAGACGTAGTGGCGCTCTACAGCTTCGAGGCCGAAGGCTTCCTGAACGGCGACCGGTACGAAGATCTTTTCCACGTCCCGGCTGACGAACTCGAAGATGCAGCCCTGAAGCACGGCGCCGGGCGCCACGGCGTGGACCTGTCGGGCCTTGAAGTGCAGTGCCGTCATGCTGCGGAGCATGAGGTCTTCCCAGCCCCAGACCAGGGCGGCTCGGCCCAGCAACGACGGCTGCAGTTCCGCCACCAGGTCGAGATTGGCCGACCACTCCTTTTGCGCCCACGGAAAGCTCTGGGTGAACGACGTCATGGTCACGGCACGGTCGAGACAGCGCTCTACCTGCGCCGCGGACGGCGCACCATCCACCGCCACCAGGGGCGCGGTGGTGCGGCCGGCACAACCCGCCAGAACGACGGGAACCAGAATTAGCAGGGCGAGTAGACGGGGAGATCGCATGACCTCATTGTATGACACGCGCGAGCGGTTGTCACCACGTGGCGCACCCGCTAGTATGCTCCCGTCTTCAGCCAAGTCTTCGTCCAGGGGGATCCCCATGAAACGCCTTCCGTTGTTCCTGCTGCTCTTCGCCTGCGCCTGGCTCGCCGCCTGCGGATCAGCGCCCGCCGACGCCCCGGCCACCGACGCCGCGGCCGAACCCGTGGTCTCCGGCGAACCCGCGCCCGCGCCCGAGGTTCCCGGCCAGATCAACCCGCAGGCGCCGATCCCGGTGGATCCCGCGGTACGCAGCGGCGTGCTCGACAACGGCCTGACCTGGTTCGTGCGCCAGAACCAGAAACCCGAGCAGCGAGCGTCGCTATTCCTGGTCGTGGGCACCGGATCGGTGGACGAGGACGACGACCAGAAGGGCCTCGCCCACATGGTCGAGCACATGGCCTTCAACGGAACCGAGCATTTCCCGCGCCAGGAACTCATCGATTACCTCGAATCGGTGGGCATGGCATTCGGCCCCGAGATCAACGCCTTCACCAGCCTCGACCAGACGGTCTACATGCTCCAGGTGCCCACCGACGACCCTGAATTGCTCGATACGGGCCTGCGGGTCCTCGAGGAGTGGGCCCACCGGGTGAGCTTCGAGGACGAGGAGATCGACAAGGAGCGCGGCGTCATCGTGGAGGAATGGCGCACCGGCCTGGGCGCCGACGACCGCATCTTCGACGCCCAGATGGAAGTAGTCTTCCACGGCTCGAAGTACGCCGAGCGCCGGACCATCGGCGACATGGACGTCATCCAGAATCACGAGCACGACACCATCCGCCGCTACTACCGCGACTGGTACCGCCCCGACCTGCAAGCGGTGATCGCCGTGGGCGACTTCGAATCCGACGCCATGATCGCCCGCATCTCCGAGCTGTTCGGCGCCATCCCCGCCGTCGAGAACCCGCGCCCGCGCATCGATCCGCCGGTGCCCGGCCACCAGCAGACGCTCGTCTCGGTGAACACCGATCCCGAGGCCACCCGCACCATGGTCCGCATGCAGTGGAAGCACCCGGTGCGCCCCATCGAAACCGTGTCCGACTGGCGCGCTAGGCTGGTGATCAACCTGGGCACGGCCATGCTCCGCCAGCGCTTCAGCGAGATCGCGCAGCAGGCCGACGCGCCCTTCGCCATGGCCTTCGGCGGTTACCGGCAGCAGGTTCGCTCCATGAGCGCGTTCAGCCTCATGGCCTTCACCCAGGAGGAGAAGGCCGAGCGCGCCGTCGAGGCGCTCACGCTCGAGGCCGAGCGGGTGCGGCGCTACGGATTCACCCAGGGCGAGCTCGACCGCGCCGGCACCGACATGCTCCGCGGCCTCGAACGCCGCGTCGATGAATTGGACAAGACCGAATCGCGCCGCTGGACGTTCCAGTACGTGCAGCACTTCCTCTACGATCAGCCGATTCCCGGCCCCGAAGCCCAGCTCCAGATGGCCGAGCAGCTGCTGCCCGGCATCCACGTCAAGGAAGTGTCGGCGGCCATCACCAACCTCATGCCCAAGACCAGCCGCGTGGTCACCATCTCCGGCCCCGAGAAGGAAGACCTCGCCTGGCCCACCGAGTCCGACGTGAACGTGGTCCTGGCCTCGGCCGGCGCCCGCGAGGTGCTGCCTTATCTTGACGAGACCGTGGATGCGCCCCTGGTATCCGCCACGCCCGCGCCGGTGGCCATCACCGCCGCCAGCGAGAATGCCGATCTCGGCACCACCACCTGGACCCTGGCCAACGGCGTGACCGTGATCGTCAAGCCCACCGAGTTCAAGAACGACGAGATCATGATGTCGGCCTACTCGTGGGGCGGACTCTCCCGCATCGAGAGCGTGGAAGAATTGACGCGGATCGGTTCGGCCAGCGCCATCGTGGGTCGCTCGGGAGTGGGCGCCTTCGATCCGGTGTCCCTGGACAAGAAGCTCACCGGCAAGGTCGCCAGCGTGTGGCCGCAGATCGGCGAACTGGAGGAAGGTTTCCAGGGCCAGTGCTCGCCCCGTGACCTGGAAACCATGTGCCAGCTCGTGTACCTCTACGCCACCGAGCCCCGCGAGGACCCCGAGGCGTTCGGCGCCCTGCAGACCATGATGCGCACCTGGCTCGCCAACCGCGACGCCGACCCCATGAACGCCTTGCGCGACACTGTGTCGGTGCGGACGTCGAACGGCGATCCGCGCCAGGCGCCCACCACCGTCGACGATCTCGAGAAGGTCGAACTGGCCGGCAGTCTCGCCTTCTACCGCGACGTGTTCGCCGACTGCGGCGATCTCGTCTTCCACTTCGTGGGCAACGTCGACCTCGCCGTGCTCGAACCCCTGGCGCGTACCTGGCTGGGCAACCTGCCGGCCGGCGGTCGCCAGGACATGTGGACCGACCGATCCTGGCCGCTGCCCACCGGCGTGAGCGACGAGAACGTCCGCAACGGACTCGACCCCAAGGGCAACGTGCAGATGGTGTTTCAGGGCGAGGAGGAATGGACGCCCGAGGCCGAGTACGCCCTCGAGTCGCTGGTGGCGGCACTTCGCATCCGCACGCGCCAGGTGGTGCGCGAGGAGAAGAGCGGCACCTACGGTGTACGCATCCGCGGCTGGTGGCAGACCCTGCCGCGCCAGCGGTTCCGCCTCAACGTGGGCTGGGGCTGCGACCCCGAACGCGTGGACGAACTCACCGCGGCGGTCTGGAGCGTGATCGACGAGTTCCAGGCCGACGGCGTCGACGAGGAGACCCTGACCAAGGTGCGGGAGACCCAGCTTCGCGACTACGAGACCGCCGTGCAGGAGAACCGCTTCTGGCTGCGCAAGTTCGAACAGCACCACAAGCGCGGCACCGATCCGGTCGCGCTGCTGAATCGCGAGGCCGAAGTGGCGACGCTTTCGAGCGAGATGATTCACGAGGCGGCCAACCGTTACATCGACCGCGAGAATTACGTACGCGTGGTGCTGCTGCCGGAGGGCGAGACGCCGTAGGCACGACACCGCAGCGACCCGAAAGAGGCGCCGCGACCCGATGGGGTCGCGGCGCCGTCTCGTTCGGTAGTCCGGCAGATGCCTTCGGGTCAGGCCTTGACCCTGTTGAAGTACCGCGCGTAGGCCATGTCCATGTCCTTGATATGATCCAGGAATCGCTTCTTCAGGAACTGGATCATCAGGGTGCAGCGGTGCCTCTTGTCGGAGTGGAACGTGTCGTAGAACTCTTCGATCATGA
Organism: bacterium; assembly: GCA_003353795.1. Classification (GTDB taxonomy): domain Bacteria; phylum Krumholzibacteriota; class Krumholzibacteriia; order LZORAL124-64-63; family LZORAL124-64-63; genus Glo-17. The sequence continues at coordinate 47,406 of PIVY01000006.1, read as the reverse complement.
CGAGCTGCGCCTCGTGCTGCCGGCGGTGCGACACGAGATCGTGGTAGTCGACACCCTGCAACTCGCGTTCCTCGTAGGCGAAATGCTCCCGGGCGTGCGCGACGAACTCCTCCAGGAGCGTGGCCTGGGCGTCGGTGGCGTTGGCTTCCTTCAGGGCGTCGAAGAAATCGCCGAGGATCGCGATCAGCTTCTTGTGCTGAGCGTCGATCTCGGCGTGCCCCACGCTGTAACTGTCGTCCCACTCGATGAAGGCCATGAAGGTACTCCTGCTGGTCGGGTGAACTGGCGATTGGCGCGGAGGCGCGGGGTCGAAGTGGCGAATCCCGACCTTCCGTCAGGTTCCGTTATCGGCAGGGTCTGGACCGGCTTGAGGAGCGAGCAGACGGCGGCAGGGTGGTCGGATCGCCGGTTCCCGCCTTTACTGCTGAAGGAACCGCAGGTGTCGAACCAGATCCGGAGGCAGTCCGAACATGAAACCCGAACAGTTCCGCGCCCTGGTGGTCGAGGAGACCGCCGACGGCCAGTTCTCCCGCAGCATCCGCGACCGCGCCATCGACGACCTGCCCGACGGCGAGGTCCTCATCCGCGTCGCCTACTCGTCGCTCAACTACAAGGATGCCCTGTCGGCCACGGGCAACAAGGGCGTCACGCGGCGGTACCCGCACACGCCGGGCATCGACGCGGCCGGAGAGGTCGTGGAATCGACGAGCGGCGATCTTGCGCCCGGCCAGCGCGTGGTGGTGACCGGCTGGGACCTGGGCATGAACACCGCGGGCGGGTTCGGCCAGTACATCCGCGTACCGGCCGACTGGGTGATCGCGCTGCCCGATGGATTGAGTCCGCGGGAGGCGATGATCCTCGGCACCGCGGGCTTCACGGCGGCCATGTCGGTGCATCGACTGGCGACGGAGGTCCCGCCGTCGCAGGGTGAGATCCTGGTGACCGGCGCCACGGGCGGCGTTGGCAGCCTGGCCGTGAGTCTGCTGGCGAAGCTGGCCTACACTGTGGTGGCGGTGAGCGGCAAGGCGGACGCGGCGGCGTTCTTGAAGGGACTCGGCGCCAGTGAGATCATCACGCGAGAGGCTGCGGCCGAGGGCGGCAACCGTCCGATGCTGAAGCCGCGCTGGGCCGGCGTGGTCGACACCGTGGGCGGTGGGATCCTGGCCGCTGCGATCAAGGCGACCCAGCCTCTCGGCGTGGTCACCTGCTGCGGGCTCGTGGCGTCGCCGGAGCTGCCGGTGAATGTCTTTCCGTTCATCCTGCGCGGGGTGACGCTGGCGGGGATCGACTCGCAGAACTGTCCGCTAGTCATGCGGCAGGGACTGTGGGATAAGCTGGCGGGGGACTGGAAGCTGGATGGGCTGAACGCGCTGGCCAACGAGGTCACGCTGGACGGGCTGGAGCCGGCCATTGCCGGGATTCTCGCCGGCAAGCTCAAGGGCCGGACCGTGGTCGATCTCGGCGCAAAATGACGGACGATTCACTCACCGAATGCCTCTAGAAAAGGATTGCCATGGATAAGGACATCGCCCGCCAGCTCACCCAGCTCCGCAACGAGATCGAGGCTTTCGATCCCGGTCGGGACCTGCCCCGGATCGGCATCAAGCAGATCCAGGCCGGAGCGCTGTACGCGATCTGGATGGCGGTTCGGCATGGGTACCTCGACATGGCCCGATCACGCCCGGGTGTCGATGAGAAACGGGAACGGGCCCTGGGCGACGCCGTGCTGCGGTCGATCAAGGACGAGAACGCCACTCCCAGCGGTGATTGGGTCGGGGACTTCTACTTCGGTTCGGCCCTCCTGCGGGTCGCGGCGTCGACCCACGGCACGTTGAAGCACCGCTACATGCCGCTGTTCGGCGAAGGATTCTGCCGTGACCGAATTCGGCTCGAGGGACAAGCGTGCCGGGACGGTCTGATCTCGGAATCGGATCGATCGCTCCTGGCGGCCATCCGCGAGGACGCCGACGCCTACAAACATGATCACGGCAAGCAGGGTTCGCGGACCATGACGTCCCTGAACGACCTCATCATTGGGCTCCGTGCCCTGGTCGGCGTGGCCCACGGATTTTCTGATATGCCGAAGGCCGACGAGGCCCGGGGATGACGGGGCGCCGACCTGCCGAGAGCTGTCGCCTGGATGCATCAATGGCGGATATCACGGCACCGCGCTCCGAATGCGTCGCCAGCCGGTGACGGCGGCTCGCCCCCCGTGCTAGACTGATCACTCATTGCCGACCGTGATTTCTCAGGATCGTTCTATCGCTGAACGCCTGGGGTCGGACTCGCCGAAACGAGGGCTCGGTATGAAACGCGCAGGATGGTGCGGTGTGGCGCTGGCGATCCTCGCGGCAACGGGAGGGGCGGCCATGGCGGGCGAGAGCGAGAGGCGCCTTCAGGAACTGGTCGACGGCTTGCCCGACCAGGTGGAAGGCTGGCGCCGCGGCGATGCCGAGTTCTATGGCCCGGACGACCTCTACCGCTACATCAACGGCGGCGCCGAGCTATTCATCGCCTACCAGTTCACCAGCGTCGTCTCGCAGCCCTACGTCGACGTGAACGACGACGAGATCCGCCTCGACGTGTTCGACATGGGCGCGCCGTCGAGCGCCTTCGGAGTGTTTTCCCATAGCCGGGAGTCCGTGGACCGCTTCGTCGCTCCCGACGCCGAGTCCGAGTACGCCGGCGGCCTGTTGCATTTCTGGAAGGGGCGCTACTACGGATCGGCGCTCGCCTACCCCGAGACCGAGACCAAGAAGGCGATGATCCGCGAACTGGCTCGGCGGATCACGGACCGGATCGAGGGTGATTGCCGGTGGCCCGATGTCGTCGCGATCCTGCCCGTGACGGACCTGGTTCCCGACAGCATCCGGTACTTCCGGCATCGGGCCTGGATCAACGATTTCCATCACTTCGCTGACGAGAATCTGCTGAACATCGGCGCCGACACCGAGGTGGCCATGGCCCGGGTCCGGACCGAGGCAGGAGAGGCCCCACCTGCGGTCCTGGTGGCGATCCGGTATCCCTCGGCGGCGACCGCGGCCGAAGCGACGGCACAGTTCACGCAGGCGCTGCTACCCGGTACCGCAGATGGCCTGCGACAGGAAAGCGACGACACCTGGCTGGGCTGCCTCCACAGCGATGACATCGTGGTCATCGTCGCCGAGGCACCCGATCGCAAGACGGCCAAGGGCCTACTCGAGGCCTGCGAACGCTCTCGCGACCACGTCCGACGGGGAGGTCATGATGACGAATGACAGCAAGCGCCGGATGACGCGGCGCGAGTTCATCCGCGACGCCACGGTCGCCACCGTGGGCGGTTCGCTCCTGCTGGGGTCGCAAGCGCCGGTCTTCGCGGAACTGTCCGAGGACGCGACCGTGACCAGGTCCGAAGTGGTGCTGATCCGCGATCTCGGCGTTCTCGACGGTGAGGGTGAAGCGCGCCACGAGGTCGTGCGGGAGATGCTCGACGCCGCAGTGTCCCGTCTCACCGGCGAGGACGATGCCCGCAACGGGTGGCGCCGCCTGATCCGGCCCGACGACGTGGTCGGTATCAAGACCAACGCCTGGACGCCCATCGGCACCACCGCGGCCGTGGAGCAGTCGCTCAGGACCCGCGTCCTGGAGGCAGGCGTGTCCGAAGAGAACGTCGGCATCGGGGATCGAGACATTCTCGGCGACCCGGTATTCGACCGCGCCACCGCGCTGATCAACGCCCGGCCCATGCGCACCCACCACTGGTCGGGCGTGGGCAGCCTGATCAAGAACTACATCATGTTCGTCGACGACCCCTACAACTACCATGAGGACGCCTGCGCGCGGCTCGGCGAGATCTGGACCTATCCGGCGGTGGCGGGCAAGACCCGCCTGAACGTCCTGGTCATGTTCACGCCCCAGTTCCACACGGCCGGCGCTCACGGGTTCAGTCCGCGGCACGTCAAGAAGTACCACGGCCTGATCGCGGGCTTCGACCCCGTTGCCGTCGATACGGTCGGGGTGCAGATCATCCGGGGCATGCGCCGGGAGCACTTCGACGAGGACCGACCCATGAGCCCCTCGCCCGGGCATATCACGGTCGCCGGCGAGAAGTACGGCCTCGGCAATGCCGACCCCCAGCAGATCGACCTGATCAAGCTCGGGTACGACGAGAACAGTTACTGCTGAGTCGCTCGCGTCGGACCGGACGACCGCCCCTGACGTAGCCCCGCGGAGCTTGCCTCCCGCTAATCCGGAACAACTTCCTCCTTTTTCGGTCACGCCTCTCCATCGCACTCCGTACCTGTCCTTGAACAACGGCGGCAGCACACGCTGTCGGCTCGACAGGAACGATTTTTTCGAGAGGTGATCGACATGAAGACCAACCCGAGACTGCTCATCTTGCTGACCGTGACCGCCATGGCCCTGGCCCTCGTCGGCTGCTCCGACGACGACGATCCCGCCGCCCCCATGACCGGCGAGACCTTCACCATCACCGTGGCCAACGTGACGGCCGCCAGCAATCAATTCGGCAGCGGCGCCTTCACCACTCCCGTGGGCGGCAGCGATCCGGCGCCCATCGGACCCGGCGGCGCCTACGAGGTGCGCTTCGGCGCGGCGCCCGGCCACAAGCTGAGCTTCGCCACCATGATGGTGCAGTCCAACGACCTCTTCTACGCCCCCGACGGCGGCGGCATCGAACTCTACGACGGCACCACGCCGAACTCGGGCGACGTCACCGGCCAGCTCATGCTCTGGGACGCCGGCACCGAGGCCAACGAGGAGCCGGGACTGGGCGCGAACCAGGCCCCCCGCCAGGGCGGCGCCGACATCGGCCCGGCCGACGGCGACAACTCCGTGCGCCTGGTGGACGACGGCTACACCTACCCCGCCGTGGCCGACGTGATCGCAGCCACGCTCACCTCCCACGGCGCCGGCGAGTTCACGTTGCGCATCGAGAACGTGTCGGACGACCAGACCCTCATGCCGTCCAGCGGCCCCAGCCTAGCCGTGCCCCTGGCCCCCGGCGTGTTCGTGATCCACACCACCAACGATCCACTGTTCTCCGCCGGCATGGCCGAAAGAAGCAACGGCCTCGAGGATCTCGCCGAGGACGGTAACGCGGCCATGCTGGCGGCTGCCCTGGTCGCCGATACCGGCCTCGTGGGCCCCCTGGCCCCCGGCGCCTACGCCGTGCACGACGCCGGCATGCCCATCTTCACCAGCGGCATGGCGGACGCCGGCAACGGTCTCGAGGGCCTGGCCGAAGACGGCGCCGCCGACCCGCTGGCCATGTACCTCGACGGTCTGGATGACGTGAGCGCTGCCGGCGCCTTCGCCGTCCCCGTGGGCGAGATGAACCCCGGCCCCCTATTCCCCGGCCAGAGCTACCGGTTCACCGTGACCGCTCGGCCGGGCGACCGCCTCTCGCTGGCCACCATGTTCGTGCAGTCCAACGACCTGTTCTTCGGCTTCGGCGACCTCGGCCTGGCGCTCTTCGACGGAGCAGGAATGGCTGTTACCGGCGATGTCACCGCGCAGCTCATGCTCTGGGACGCCGGCACCGAGGCCAACCAGTGGCCGGGCGCCGGTCCGGATCAGGCGCCGCGGCAGAGCGACGCGAACACCGGTGCCGACGATGCCGACGACGCGGTGCGAACCGTCGCCGACGGCTACATCTACCCGGCCGTGGCCGACGTGGTCCAGTTGACGATCTCGGTGGAGTAGCACCGCATTTCGGAACGGTTGCGAGTAACGTGCCCCTCCCGACGGAGGGGCACGTTGCGTTGGTTCGAACGTCTAATCGTGATATGATCCCCGCGCCGGACGAAACACGCCCCGACCGGATTCCTTGAGGGGGGAACCATCATGCGCTACCTGTTCCTGGGGGGACTGCTCGCCTGCCTGCTCGCCACCGCGCCCGCGCTCGCCGACTACAGCCCCTGCAACGACCACAAGACAACGTTCAAATCCGATTCCCACGTCCTGGCCCGCCCCGTCAGCGATCGCCAGGGTGGCGACACCATCGACACCGCCACGGTCATCGACGCGATCCCGTTCACCGACACCGGTGCGACCTGCGACAACGTCAACGACTACGACGAGGCCTGTCCCTACCCCGACTCCGTCGCGCCCGACGTGGTCTACAGCTACACACCGCCACAGGACCTCATGGTCACCATCGACCTCGCGGGGTCGGCCTACGACACCAAGATCTACGTCTACGACGAGAACCTCGAACTGGTGGCCTGCAACGACGATTTCCATGCCGACTACACCTCGCGCATCGACCGCGTCGCACTCGCGAGCCGCTTCACTTACTACATCGTCGTCGACGGATACGGCGAGGACTGCGGCGCGTACGTTCTCGAGTTGCGCGAACACATTCCCTGCGAGCTCATCTGCCCCGCCGGCGCCTTCATCGAGGGCGAGCCGCCGCTTGCCCACGACTACATCGACGAGTTCAACGGCGGTTGCTGCGGTTCCGAGAACAACGAGCTCCAGATCCTGGCTGGCCGCGCCAACGGTTCGCAGGTGCTCTGCGGACGCTCGGGATTCTTCACCGTCGGGGGCGCCCAGACCCGCGACACCGACTGGTTCGTCGTCACCATCGGCGTGAGCGGCGTGATCACGGTGCGCGGCGACGCCGAGGAGCCCACCTACCTGTTCGAGCTCGGCCCGCTCGACTGCAACAGCGTCGGCGTCCTGCAGAACGTCGTCGTGGGCCCCTGCGCAGAAGGCTCCCTGACCATCACCGGCGAGCCCTTCAGCGAAGTCTGGGTCTGGATGGGACCGACGGCCTTCACGGCGCCCGACGGCAGCGACCTCTACGCGTTCGACTACACGCTCTGGTTCGACGGCCTCGCGCCCGGCGGCATCACCGGCGTTCCCGATGGTCCCGAGGTGATCTCGCGGTCGCTGTCCACGGTGAAGGGACTGTTCGAATAGGTCGGCGATCGACCGCCGCATCGTTATCTTTGACCGGAGCGGCCGTCCCCGTGGCGGCCGCTTCCACGTTCACCGCCAACCGAGGAACCAGTCGATGCCGCGCCGTGAACCGCCCACCATCACTCGCGACCAGGTCGTCCGCCTCTGGCTTCACCAGCAAGGCCACACCACGCCGCGCGGATCGACCGGGCTCACCAAGCGCACCTTCACCCGTCACCTCGAAACCACCGGCGCCCTCCAGCTCGACAGCATCAACGTGGTCGACCGCGCCCACTACCTCACGCTCTGGAGCCGCTTCGGCGTCTACGATCGCAAGAAGCTCGACCGCTGGATCTCACACGACCGCATCGCCTACGAGTACTGGGGCCACGAGGCGTCGCTGCTGCCCATCTCGCATCTGCCGCTAGGGCTGCGGCGTATGAAATTGTTTCCGGAGGAGCGTTGGCTGCGGTTCACGTGGTGGCAGCGTTACGAGACCTCGGCCGCGTCCAAGCGCCGGGTGCTGAAGCGGCTGCGCGAGGAAGGCCCGCTCGAGAGTGTCCATTTCACCAGCGCGTCGCCGGGCCGCAACGCCGACGGCCCGCCGGTGGCCTCGGTGTTTGGCACCAAGGAGGACACACGGTCGCTCAAGTTGCTGTGGCACGCGGGCAAGGTGGCCATTCGCGAGCGGCGGCACTTCCGCTGCGTGTACGATCTGGCGGAGCGGGTGTATCCGGACGGCGTGAAGGCGGCCACGGCCGCGGCGTACGGCGACCTCTGGTTGCTGGGCGGCCTGCGCGGCAACGGCGTCGCGAACCTGCGGCATCTCGACAACTACTTCACCGCGCCGTCGCCGTTCGCGGAGGAGCGGCAGAAAATCATCGCGCGGAATCTGAAACACGGCCGGGTGGTCGAGGTGCAAGTCGAGGGACAGCGGGGCACGTTCTACGCTTCGCCCGAGCATCTGGACATGCTGGCCGACCTGCCTGAGCCCGCCGGCACCACCCTCGTCTGTCCGTTCGACTCCCTGCTCTGGCAACGCAAGCGCGCCGAGGACCTCCTCGACTTCCGCTACCGCGTCGAGATCTACGTGCCGCCGGAGAAACGCGAGTTCGGCTACTACGTCATGCCGATCCTGCACGACGGGCGGCTGGTGGGGCGGCTGGACCCGAAGTTGCACCGGGATCGCGAGGAGCTGGAGATCAAGGGCGTTTGGCTGGAGGACGGGGTGAAGCGGGACGCGCGGCTCGAGCGGGGGCTCGGCGAGGCGATCGCCAGCCTTGCCGAGTTCATGGGCGCCACCTCGGTGACGCTGCCGCGGGGATGGAAGAAATTGCTCTGACCGACGTTCAGATCCTCGTGACCACCCACGGCTCCAGCACCCGCCCCAGCGTGCGTTTCCCCTCGTACCAGCTCAGCGCCAGTCCGTAGTTCGTCACCGGGATCCCGGCGTCGCACAGCCGCTGCACCCGCGCCGACAGCTTCTGCGGCCGGATCATGCAGCCACCGCAATGGATCGCCACGGCGTACTGCCGCAATTCCTCGGGGTCGGGAAACTCGCGGCCGAACGCGTGGTCGAAGATCAACCCCGGCACCGCCTCCTCCAGCTTGCGCGGCAACTGCACGGTGCCGATGTCCTCGGCGATGCGGTCGTGGTTGCAGGCCTCGGCGATGAGTACTTTGTCGCCGGCCTTCAGCGAGTCGAGCGCCCGCGTCCCCTCCACGAACACCGACATGTCCCCGCACGCAGTCTGGTTGACCATCATGATGGAAAAGGTGGTCAGCGGAATGGCGGCAGGCACCCAGGGATCCATGATGTCGATGGCCTGCGAGTCGGTCACCACCAACTGCACACCGCCGCTCTTCTCGAACGAACCCAGGAAGTCGAGGAAGCCCTGCTTCTGCTGCGCGACGACGGCCTCGTTGCCGCAGCGCGCGAGGCCCAGGTCCACGCGGTACAGGCCCACGGGAACGCCGGCGCGCAGGAGCGCCTCCATGGCCATTTCCTGCGGGCGGAGCAGGCGACCGGACGGCGTCTCCTCGTCCATGGGAATGTGCAGGACCACCACGCCGTGGCGGTCGACCATGGGTAGCAGCGGCGTCTCGCCCGCGGTCGTGCCGGCGGCCTCGGCCAGGAAGGCGGACAGCTCGCTGGATCGCGACCGGTCGGACAGGTCCATGTCCATCACCGGGGTCACGGACTGGTCGGGCAGGGCCGAGAGGCAGAACCGCCGAGCTTGTTCGATGCCGGCGCCGCTGCCGGCCAGCCGCGCATCGTCGTCGTGGCGCCGGTTGAACACCACACACAGCCGGCGACCCAGCTTGCGGGCCACCGTGGCCACCGAATCCTCCACCAGCAGTTCCTCGGCCAGCAGCGACTGGACCGGGTCGACCACCAGCACCGCCAGGTCCACCTCTTCCAGCGCCGCCAGGGTCTTCTGCCGTTTCTTCTGGCCCAGGCGCGATTCCTCGTCCAGGCCGGCGGTGTCGAGCAGCTTGCAGGGACCGATGGCGTGGATCTCCAGCAGGGCGCTCTTGATGTCGGCGGTGGTACCGGGCTGAGAGTCCACCAGGGAGGTGTCCTGCTGGGTCAACAGGTTCATGCAGGTGGATTTACCGGCGTTGATGCGGCCGAAGATGCCGATGATCTTGCGTTCGATACGGGCCATGACAGGCTCCCGGGGCGATGGTCACCGTGGGCGGAGATCGGGGCCAAGATAGTGTCTGCCCCGCCGCCGTACCAGCCGCCGTACCAGCCGCCGCAGCCACTGACGCGAATCGATCTTGGCTTGCGAAACCCCCGTAGACTATTTTCATGGGCGGCTGCCAGCTCGCCAGATGGAATCACACGGGAACAATCGACATGAAGAACATCAGTCTGCTGACCGTTGCCTTGCTGTGCTTCTGCGCCCCAGTCGCGGTGGCCGGCACGACCTGGATCCTCGACCTCGAGGCGGCCATGGTCAACGCCGAGAAGAACGACGTGAGTGTGCCCAACGCCACGGGCACCCGTTTTTCCCTGACCGACGACCTCAAGGCCGACGACGACGTGGCCTTCCGTGTGGAACTCGGGATCCGGCTGGGAAGCCGCAGCACGTTGGCCGCCCTCTACGCACCGCTAAGCCTGCACTCCAGTGGGTCGATGGACGAGGACGTCAGCTTCAACGGCGAGGTCTTCGCCGCAGGAGAAGACCTCGAGGCCGTCTACCAGTTCAACAGCTACCGCCTTCGTTGGACATACGACGTGGTACAGAAGGACAATTTCGTCCTGGGTCTCGGCCTGACCGGAAAAGTGCGCGACGCGGCCATCGAACTGAAGGACGCGACCACCGCCACGCGATTCGACAACATCGGCTTCGTGCCGCTGTTGAATCTGCGCCTCGACTGGCGTTTCAGCGGCAAGATCGGACTCCTCCTGGCCGCCGACGGTGCCGCAGCGCCGGGTGGCCAGGGCCGCGCCGAGGACGTGCTGATCGCCCTGACGGTGAGTCCCTTCGGCAAGGGCACCTTCCGCCTCGGCTACCGGTTCCTCGAAGGCGGCGTCGACGTGGACGATGTCTACAATTTTGCATACATCAATTATTACGTATTCGGTTGGAGCCAGCGCTTCTAGCGGACCCGTGCTATCCTGTCGCGTACTCAATCCCGCTCGTCGCCGTTACCGCGACGGGTTCCGGTCTTCTGCGAGGTACCGATGAGCAGCCCAGTCCTGACCCTGCGCGGTCGCATCGGCGACCGCACATTGACGTTCCCGCTGTTCGATGGCGTGCACGAGATCGGGCGCGCGTCGTCCTGCGACATCCGGCTCGACGAACCGTCGGTGAGCCGCAAGCACGCGCGCCTGCAGATCCGCGGCGGCGCGGCGCGCGTCGAGGACCTCGGCAGCTCCAACGGCACCCGTCTCAACGGGGTCGACCTCACCGGCACCAGCGATCTGCGCCACGGCGACCGCCTCGACCTCGGCAACATCACCATGCAGGTGGACGGCGGTCCCATGAGCACCGACCTCTACCTGGAGCAGACCAACATCCGCGAGGGCCTGTCGGTCTCCTTCGATGAGGCGAAGCGGACGCACGTCGACGACCGCAACAAGAAGGCCTTCCTCTTCCGCATCCTGGCCGACGCCGGCCAGCTGCTGACGCGCAACCTCGAGCCCGCCGAGATCTTCGACCCGCTGCTCGAACTGGTGGAGAAGGCATTGCAGCCCGAGCGGGCGTTCCTGCTGCTCAAGGACATCAACGAGGACGGCGAGGAATCCGACGAGATGCCCAGCATCGTGGCGTCGAACGTGCGCACCGGCGGCCCCGGCGGCATGATCCTCAGCCAGACCCTGGTGCGCCGGGTGCTCGAGCAGCGCACCGCTTTCCTCACCGAGGACGCCAGCCAGGATCAGCGGCTGCTCGGCGGCGACAGCATCGTGGGCTCGGGCACGCGCTCGGCCATGGCCGCACCGCTCTTCGACAACGAACGCGTGATCGGCCTGCTCTACGCCGACACCACCAACCCCTCGGTGCACTACGACCGCGACGAGCTCAAGGCCTTCGTGCTGCTGGCCAACGTGGTCGCCGTGGCCATCACCCACGCCCGGTTCCACGCCCTCGAGGAGGAGCGCCGCCGGATGCGCATGGAGCTGGGAGCCGCCCGCCGCATCATGTCGCGCCTGTTGCCGCGCGAGCTGCCCGACGTACCGGGCGTGAGTGTCTGCGCCCATCTCGACGCGTGCGAGGAGGTCGCCGGCGACCTCTACGACGTCAAGTTGCTGCCCGACGGCAAGCTGCTGCTGGTGGTGGGCGACGTGTCGGGCAAGGGGCTGCCCGCGGCGCTCATCGTGGCCGGACTATTGCCGGCGATCCGGATCGTGGTGGAGGAATGCCGCGAGCTCGACCGCGTGGCCGCGCGGGTCAACGACCAGCTCTTCCTCTCCACCGACGCCGTCCGCTTCGCCACCCTGTTCATCGGCGTGCTCGATCCGGCCACCGGTCATTTCGAGTACGTCAACGCCGGCCACAATCCTCCGCTGCTGCTGAACACGGCCGGCGAGCTGGAAGCCCTGCCGTCGGCCGGCCCCCCGGTGGGCATGGTTCCGGACATCGAGTATCCCGTGAACGAGGTCAATCTCGACCCCGGCAGTCGCATCATCTTCTACAGTGACGGCCTGACCGAGGCCATGAACGAGGCCGAGGACATGTACGGCGACGACCGCCTGAACGACCTGCTGCGCGACTGTCCGCGCTGTGATGTCGACGCGCTCAAGAAGACCGTGCTCGAGGACGTGGCCACCTTCACCGGCGGCGCGCCCCAGTCCGACGACCTGACCCTGCTTCTGGTCCAGCGAAAGATGAACGAAGGTTGAAACTCGCCCTGATCAGTGACATCCACGGAAACCTGGAGGCACTCGAGGCAGTGGTCGCCGACGCCCGCCAGTGTGGTGTCGACCACTTCGCGTGCCTGGGCGACATCGTGGGCTACGGCGCCGATCCCGGCGTGTGCCTCGAATACATCAAGAATCTCGATTGCATCGCCATCATCCAGGGCAATCACGACGTCTACGCCGCCGACGAGCGCGACCTCGCGAGCTTCAACCCCCTGGCGAGCCGGGCCACCATCTGGACTCGTGAGCAACTCACCGTCGAGCAGCGCTCGTGGCTGGCAAGTCTTCCGTTGCAGGCGCTCGTGGGCGACGATGTCAGCCTGGTGCACGCCACGCCCGGCGAGCCGGAATCGTGGGCCTACGTGCGCTTCCACGACGAGGGTTTCTACGCCATCCAGGCCCAGACCACACCTCTCTGCTTCTACGGCCACACCCACATCCCCATGGCCTTCCACCTGGCCGACGGCGACGTCGATCAACTCGACGACGGCGCCTACGACCTGACCACAGGCGAGCGCTGGCTCATCAACGTGGGCAGCGTGGGCCAGCCCCGCGACGGCGACTGGCGCGCGGCCTGGTCCCTGCTGGACCTCGACGCGCGGCGCCTCGACCTGCGGCGGGTGGAATACGATCTGGTGACCTGTCAGCAGAAGATCGTGGCCGCCGGACTTCCGCCGCGGTTGGCGGAGCGGCTGGCGCAAGGCCGGTAGCTTCGGCGTTTCGCTCCGGCGTGGAAACGCTCGGCCCGCCGGGAGGCGGGCCGTTGCTATGCTTCGCATGATTTCCACGCCGGAGCGAAACGCCGAAGCTAGGTGGTGTTGGGTTGCCAGATTCCTTGGTCGATCAACTGCGCGAGTGCTTGTGGTTCCCAGCCGCGGTTGGCCGCCGGGCTCGCGGGGCTGGGGTGCAGAAGGCGGCCGATCTTCATCCCGTCGCCCGCCACGCCCTGCAGCCGTTTTTCCGCGAATCCTCCCACCCCCACGCACCACTCCGGTCGGTAGAGATCGAGCAGCGCGGCCAGCGCCTCGTCGCACACCGCGAGCAACGGCTTGCGCTCGGCGATGGGCAGCTTGTCCGGCGTGCGATTGCGGCCCGACTCCTCCATGAAAACCAGCGGACAGTGATTGAGGATCAGGTGTTCGGCGAAGAAGGCCTGCGGCGTCCGGTAGCGCTCGGCGAACAGACCCCAGAGTCGGCGGCCCGAGACCTCGCTGCGCGTGCAGGCGAGCCCCTCCACCGGCCGCTTGGGGTGCTCGACGGCCGGCTTGCCCACCGTGGCGTCGATCTTCAGCCAGTCGCGCACCACGGCCACCTCGCCGAACGGCACGCCGGTCTGCACCATGCCCCACGGTCCCGGATTCATGCCGAGGAAGAGCACCCGGCGCGGACCATCGCCGAAGCGCTCGACGTACTGCTCGACGGCCGGCCAGGCGTACTCGAGGGGATTGTAGACGTGGGTGACCGGGTCGGCGAAACGCAGCGCGCCGGTGTGGTCGCGCAGGTCGGCGAGGATGGCGAGGGCTTGGCTGGCGTGGGACATGGGAGTACCTTTCGAGTGCGAACGTCGCCAGCCATGATCCGAAAGGTCGCGCCATGAAGCCAGTGTTCGTTTTTCTCGCCCTCGCCGTGCTCGCCGGATGCGGACAGGATCAACCCACCGAGTACCAGCAGAGCATCAACACCTGGCACGACGGCCGTATCGAGCGCCTCGCGGCCGACGACGGCTGGCTGACCCTGGTTGGGTTGCACCCGCTACCAGACGGCGAAAGCATGGTAGGTACCGCTGAGACCTGTCAGGTCCGCCTGGATGCCACGGCCCCGACGGAGATCGGCACCCTCGACCTGCAGCCCGACGGCATCCGATTCGTGCCGGTCGCAGGCGCCTCCGTCACCGTCGACGGCGTCGTGGTCAGCGAGCCGATCGATGTGGCCACCGACGCCGACGGCGCTCCGACCATCTTCCGCACCGGCACGGTGAACTTCCACGTCCTCGCCCGCGGCGACCGCCACTTCCTGCGCGTGAAGGACAACGCGAGCCCGGTGCGTCGCGACTTCCAGGGCGTCGACCGCTTCGCTGTGGACGAGGCCTGGCGGGTGACGGCGCGCCTCGAGTCCGAAGGCATGCCGCCGACGGTCCCCATCGCCAACGTGCTCGGTCAGGTGGACCAGCAACCAAGCCCCGGCGTCCTGGTCTTCGACATGGACGGCAAGCGCCTGCGCCTGATCCCGGTGGGCGAGGCGGGCAAGTCCATGTTCATCGTCTTCGGCGATGCCAGCAACGGTCACGACACCTACGGCGGCGGCCGTTTCCTCTCCGCCGACCCACCCGACGCCGAGGGCAACGTGGTCCTCGACTTCAACAAGGCCACCAACCCGCCGTGCTCGTTCACACCCTACGCCACCTGCCCAATGCCGCCGCGGGAGAATCTGCTGCCGGTGGCGGTCACGGCCGGGGAAAAGGCGTGGGGCGCGCCCCACTAGAACGACCTCGCAGTCTTTTTCGCTCGCCCGTGAGAATCCGCTTGCAATCCCCTGTTAAAGTATAATAGCATGTCTTTATGTGATTCAGGGATCCAGCGAGCCGGGAGTCCTCACAAGTGCTTTTCTACCAAAGAGTTGAACTCAAGAACGGTCTTCTGGCCACGGCTCTGATGGTCGCCGTCCTGGTCCTCAACGGCTGTGGATCCAGCGATCCGGTCGCCGATGACGAGGTCCTCACGGCCGCTCAGATCGCCGAGCAGTGGGGCGGCACCGCACACCTCGCAAACGACCCAGTCCGACCCACCGGGGGCCTGGCCCTGCACCGCCTCGGCTGGACCTACGACTGCATGGAGTGCCACCGCCTGCTCACCGCCCGCTGGCACCACGACCGCCCCCTCGTGGAGCATCGCGACCTCGTACTGGAGCACGGTGCCAACCGCTTCTGCCTCAACTGCCACCACCCCACCAACCGCAATGCCTTCGTGGACTACGACGGCGCGGAGATCGCCGAGCAGGACGTGGTGCTGCTCTGCGCCAAGTGCCACGGCCCGACCTACCGCGACTGGACGCGCGGCATCCACGGCCGCCAGACGGGATCGTGGCAGACGCCGGTAGCCGACCGCCCGCGCCTGCGCTGCATCCAGTGCCACGACCCGCACCGGCCGACGTACCCGCTGCTCACGCCCGAATCCGCCCCAACCTACCCGGTCCGCGCCGCCGGTGGCCACGCACCCGTCGCTGCCCACGCCGCCGAACAGGAGCACTGATGGACTCGAGCCAGAAACCGCCCGAATCCCGCACCGTGCAGGAAGCCGCCCGCGCCATGGACCGGCGCACCTTCCTCAAGAACACCGGCCTCGGCGCCGTGGGTTTCCTGGGCTTCGCGGCCGCCCTGAGCCCGCTCCTGGAACTGGAGAAGGGGGATCTCTCCCTCGACGACTTCCTGCAGAAGCACTACCGCGAGTTGAGCGGCGACGAGCTCGAGAAGATCCTGCGCGAACTGGAGCGGCGCACCGCCCGCGACTTCGGCGTCGAGCCCACCATCAGCGACGCGCGACCGGTGCCGGGCGCCGAGTTCGTCTACGCCCTGAATCTCAGCCGCTGCGTGGGCTGCCGGCGCTGCGCCCATGCTTGCGTCAAAGAGAACAACCAGTCCCGCACCAGCGACCAGGACCTCGAGGGCTCGTTCATCCGCGTCCTCGAGCTCGAGAACGGGTCGATGAACCTGGAGAACTCCGAGCACTATTACGATCCGGAACTGGTGCCGCAGGAGGGCAAGTACTACATGCCCGTGCAGTGCCACCAGTGCCGCAACGCGCCCTGCGTGAAGGCTTGCCCGGTGCAGGCCACCTGGACCCAGGACGACGGCATCACCGTGGTCGACTACAACTGGTGCATCGGCTGTCGTTACTGCATGGCGGCCTGCCCCTACTACGCGCGGCGTTTCAACTTCTCGAAGCCGAAGCTCGAGCCGCAGCAGATCAATCCCAACCAGGCTTACCTGGGCAACCGCATCCGGCCCAAGGGCGTGGTCGAGAAGTGCACCTACTGCCTGCAGCGCACCCGCGAGGGCGAGTATCCGGCGTGCATGGAGGTCTGCCCCACGGGCGCGCGGGTGTTCGGCAACATCACCGACCCGGACAGCGAGGTCGCCCAGATCATCAAAGACAAGCGCATTTACGTGCTGAAGGAAGAGGTGGGGACCCAGCCCCGCTTCTACTACTTCTTCGACAAGTAGAGGACCATGAAGCAGTACCTGGTATTCCTCGGCAACATCGCCCGCATCTCCTTCCAGGGATCGTGGCGGTTCTACGCCTGGATGGGCTTCCTCACCCTGATCACCCTGATCGGCCTCAATGCCTACGCCCGCCAGTTCGCCCACGGACTGGTGACCACGGGCATGACCGACCAGGTGTCGTGGGGCGCCTACATCAGCAACTTCACCTACCTCGTGGGCATCGCCGCGGCCGCGGTCATGCTGGTGATTCCGGCCTACATCTACCGCAACGAGCCCATGCACAAGGTGGTGCTGTTCGGCGAGATGATGGCCATCGCGGTCATCGTCATGTGCCTGCTCTTCGTCATGGTCGACCTCGGCCGCGCCGACCGCTTCCACCACATGATTCCGCCCTTCGGGATTTTCAACTTCCCGGTGTCGATCCTGGCCTGGGACGTGATCGTGCTCAACGGCTACCTGCTGTTGAACCTGCACATCGTGGGCTACCTGATGTACTCGCAGTACCGCGGCGTGAAGCCCACGGCGAAGTTCTACATCCCCTTCGTGTTCGTGGCCATCGTCTGGGCCATCAGCATCCACACGGTGACGGCGTTCCTCTACGTTTCGATCGGCGGCCGGCCCTACTGGAACCATCCCATCATCGCGCCCCGCTTCCTGGCCTCGGCGTTCACGTCGGGACCGGCGCTGCTGGTGATCACCTTCCAGATCATCCGCCGCTGGACGAAGTACTGGATCGGCAACGAGCCCATCTTCACCCTGCGGCGCATCATGGCGGTGGCCATGATCATCAACTTCTTCCTGCTGCTGTGCGAGGTCTTCACCGAATTCTACGTCCAGACCTACCACGTGGCCGCCTCGGAGTACCTGTACTTCGGACTGCACGGCCACAACGGTCTCGTCCCCTGGATCTGGACCGCCATTGCGCTCGAGTTCGTGGCGCTGGTGCTGCTGGTGATGCCCGTCTCGCGGCAGTTGAAGTGGCTGAACGTGGCCTGTGTGCTGGCTTTCGTGGGCATCGGTGTCGAAAAGGGCATGGGCCTGATCGTGCCGGGTTTCGTGCCCACCCCCCTGGGCGAGGTCGTGGAGTACCTGCCCTCGCTCAACGAGTTCCTGATCTGCATCGGCATCTGGGCCTTCGGCGCCCTGCTCTACTCGTGGATGCTGCGCGTGGCGATTCCCATCATGGACGGGTCGCTGCGCGCGCGCCCCGACACCCCTGGAGGTAGTTCGGAATGAAGAATACGTACTGGGTGGCCGCGCTGGCGGCCGTGGCCCTGATGCTGCTGGCCGGCACCGCCGGCGCGGGGTTCTCGCAGGTCGAGCTGTCGGCCGAGAGCAAGGATTGCGTGGATTGCCACAAGGAGACGTCGGCCTCGCTGTACCAGCAGTGGGGATCGAGCAAGCACTACGGCGCCAACATCGGCTGCTTCGAATGCCACTCGGCCGTCGAGGGCGACGCCGACGCGTTCATACACTATGATCAGTTGATCTCGATCATCGTCTCGCCCAAGGACTGCGCCCGTTGCCACGAGAAGGAAGTGGCCGAGTTCACGGCCTCGCACCATTCCAAGGCCGGCCGCATCCTCGGATCGCTGGACAACATCCTGGCCGAGGTGGTCGAGGGTAACCGCGGACTCGTGACCACGGGCTTCCCCGAGGGCGTGTCCGCCGCCGCCGTGAACGGCTGCTGGCAGTGCCACGGTTCGCAGATCAAGGTGCTCGAGGGCGGCAAGCTCGACCCCGCCACCTGGCCCAACACGGGCATCGGCCGCATCAATCCTGACGGCTCCGAGGGCTCCTGCTCGGCCTGTCATTCGCGGCACTCGTTCTCGTCGGCCCAGGCCCGCCAGCCGGACAACTGCGGCAAGTGCCACATGGGCCCGGATCACCCGCAGATCGAGATCTACAACGAGTCCAAGCACGGCATCGCCTTCCGCGCCAATGTGGACAAGATGAACATGGACAGCGCCAAGTGGGTCCTCGGAGAGGACTACTCCGTGGCCCCCACCTGCGCCACCTGCCACATGAGCGCCACCAAGGGCGTGGTCGACGAGAAGCAGCCCTACCCGGCACAGCCCGTGACCCACGACGTGGGCCTGCGCATCTCGTGGAACAACCGTCCCGCCATCTCGGTGCGACCGGAGAAGTCGGACGCCAAGATGGGCCTGCCCGGCAAGGACGTGCCCTGGACCGAGCGGCGCGGCAACATGGTCGCCGTCTGCGTGCACTGTCATAACCGGAACTTCGTCGACGGCTTCTACGTGCAGTACGACGGCCTCATCGAGCAGTACCACGACAAGTTCGCCAAGCCGGGCCTGGCGCTCTACAACGCCAGCGAGCCCCTGCGCCGCAAGCCCAAGTTCGCCGACCCCATCGACTTCACCTGGTTCGAGATCTGGCACCACGAGGGTCGGCGCGCCCGCCACGGCGCCTCCATGATGGGTCCCGACTACACCCACTGGCACGGAACCTACGAGGTGGCCAAGCACTTCTACGCCAAGTACATCCCCGAGCTGGAAGAACTGGTCCACCAGAACATCCACTCCGACGATCCGGCGCGGAAGGCGGCCGCCGAGAACCTGCAGGCGCTGCTCGACGAGACCCTCGGTGGCGAGAATCACCGGTGGTACATCGGCGAGATGTCCGCCGCGGAAGCCGCCGAGCGCGAAGCCGCCCGCAAGGAGTTCCAGGAACGATACAAGTAGTGTTAGCGCGCCGAAGGCGCGCTAACACGGGGCCGTTCGAGCTGACGGGCGCTTCGCGCCCGCAGCTCAACGCCCCCTCCACGGAGGTTGATGTGAGTCGGGATGCAGGCAGTCTCGCGAATGATGGGCAGGCGGCCCTTGCGGCGCACTTGCTGGAGCTGGCGCAGGTGGCGCGGGAACGTCACGGCTTGCTGTCCGCAGGGAACCTCGCGGGGTTTCTGGCCGATCCGGCATGCCTGCGCCATCCCGCCCGCCTGGCGTTCGAGTTCGGCGAGATGGCTCCCCACCAGTTTGCCCAGCCGGAGGTCGACCCCCGCGATCCCACCGGCCAGACGCGAGTCCTCTACGTGCATCCGGCGCTCGAATCGCGGCCGGACGACCTCGTCATCGCGGTGAGCTACATGGTGCCGGTCCTGAATTACGGCGCCGACATGGTCGACGACGAGATGTGCTGCCGGTACGGCGGCGCTCTCCTGGATCTGATGCCCGAGGACTACTACCAACGCGTGTGCGAGATGGCCGACGGACTATCCCTGGCCGCCGCGCGAACCCAGCCGAGGTGTGACACTCCATGCTGTCCCGGACCGCCATCCACGCCGTCCGCGCCCTGAGCTACCTGGCAACGCTGCCCGCTGGCACGTTCGCCGGGGCAGGCGAGCTTGCTGACCGCGCCGATGCGCCCCGAAATTACCTCGGCAAGCTGCTCCAGGGACTCGCCGTGGCCGGCGTGCTCGAGTCGCGCAAGGGCGCCGGAGGCGGATTCCGGCTGGCACGCGCGGCTCGCGAGATCTCGCTCTACGATGTGGTCGAGCCCATCGATCGGGTGAGCGCCTGGCGCAGATGCTTCCTGGGACGGTCGACCTGTTCGGACGACCAGCCGTGCAGCGTCCACCGCAACTGGGGCGATCTGCGCGACCGCTATCTCGACTTTCTGGCCGACACGACCATCGCCGACATCGCCGGCGACCACTCGGCCCCCATCGAACTCGCCTAGGCCCGGTGCCGCCATGCGCGTCCTCTTCGTCCTCAGCCAGCGCCCCGAACTCACCGGCAGCGGGATCACCGTCGACGCCCTGGTGCGCGAGGCGGCCGCAGCCGGACACGAACCGTGGGTCCTCTGCGGGGTGCCGGCCGACGAGCCGGCGCCCGCGGTCGCCGACCTGGCGCCCGAACGCATCCGCACCGTGACCTTCGGCGACGACGGCCGGTTGCCCTACCCGGTCCCCGGCATGAGCGACGTGATGCCCTACGAGAGCACCGTCTGGTCCACCATGACCGAGACCATGCTCGACCGGTACCGCGAGGCCTGGTGCGAAGCGCTGACGGAGGCCGCGGCGATCGCCAGACCCGATCTCGTGCACACCAATCACCTCTGGCTCGTGTCGTCCCTGGTGCCCGATGCCATTGGTGACGTGCCATCGGTCGCCCACTGCCACGCCACCGGATTGCGGCAGATGGAACTGTGCCCCGATCTGCGCAACGAGGTAGTCGCCGGCCTGCGCCGGAACGACCGATTCGTGGTGCTCCACGGTGACCACTTGCGACTGGTGGGCGAGATGCTGGACGTGCCCGACGAGCGCATCACCCAGGTGGACGCCGGCTACCGCGAAGATCTGTTCCATGGCCGCGGCGCCGCCCCCGACGGAGATCGAAGTGGCAACCTGATCTACGTTGGCAAATTCTCTGCCGCCAAGGGGTTACCCTGGTTACTCGACGCCTGCGAGACGCTCTGGTCCAGCGGTAACCGATGCACCCTACACGTGGCCGGCGACGGTGCCGGGCAAGAAGCCGAAGCGTTGCGCGCTCGCATGGCGGCCCTGTCGCCGCGCGTCGTCGTGCACGGCCGGCTCGACCAGCCCGCACTGGCCGACCTCATGCGCCGCTGCGCCGCCCTGGTGCTGCCGTCGTTCTACGAGGGGTTGCCCCTGGTGCTCGCCGAGGCGCGGGCGTGCGGTTGCCGGCTGGTGAGCACGGCGCTGCCGGGCGTGGTCAGTCAGCTCGCGCCGGCGATGGGAAAGGACCTTCGGCTCGTATCGATGCCGCGGCTCATCGGCCCGGATACGCCAGTGAGCGAGGACCTGCCCGCCTTCACCGAGCGACTCGCAACGGAACTGGCGAACATCCTCGCCTTGGGGCCGGCCGCGCCCAATCCGACCGCGTTGCAGCCGTTCACCTGGCACGCCGTCTACGCCCGTGTCGCGTCGGTCTGGCGTTCGCTGGCTCAGTAGCCCAACCAGTTGAGGGTGATCCGGAACGTGCCCATGGTCGACTTGTAGTCGACCTCGCCGATGGTCGCCTGGTTCAGCTCGGCGTAGTACCAGTCGGCCTTGATCTGGAAGTGCCGGGCGAACTCGTAGCCGAAGCCCAGCAGGAGTCCGAAGCCGCTCTCGGAATCACGCGCGTCCGCATTCCACAGCACGCCCGCTCCCAGAGCGGCCTCCACGAGCAGCGCCGGTGCCTGCGGGCTGAAGAAGTGCATGCAGCCGATACCCGTCAGGCCCTGCGCGTAGCTGTCGCCGTTCAGCCCGAAGAAGACCTGCTGATTGGTGTAGTAGAGCAGCCATCGTTCGTTGAACCCGTGGCCGATCCGGAAGTCGGTGGCGACCCCGCCAGTGGAGGAGGATAACGAGAGATCGAGGCCTCCACCCGAGGTCGACAGCTCCTGCGTGGCCGAACCCCAGCCCGCGCCGAAACCGACGACGAAGCCGCGCCGGTTGTTGTCGAGCGCATCGGCGCTGGTGACCGTCAACACGAGCATGGCAGTGAGAATCGGAACGAAACGCGGATTCCTCATGGTCGAGTCCTTTCTGGTGGATCGCCGGCTGTGAAGCGCGCGGCCATGGCCATCATCGATTAATTCGCCGGGAGGGACAACAGGAACCGCGAGAATCTGGGGTATTGGAATCTGCACGGAATTTCAATAGTCTCATGGCAAATCCCGAGTCCCCACGAAAGGACCCGCCCATGAAACGCTCGATCCTGTTGACCGTCGCCGTTCTGCTCCTGATCACCGTCACGGCCTCGGCCCAGGTCAAACCCGGCATCCGACCGTTCGTGAAGTTCTCGATGATCGCCATGAGCCTCAATTCGGACGAGATCCAGGACGTGGACGCCGGCTTCGGTTTCGGCTTCGGCGCGGGCGCCCGGATCCCGCTGGGCGAGAGCAAGTTCGTCTTCCTGCCCGAATTGACCTACACCGACCGGAGTTCCTGGCTCCGGGTCCAGGAAGGCGACCGCCCCGGCGCCCTCATCGAGCAGTTCGAACTGCAGCTGAAGCACCTCGAGGTGCCGCTCATGGTGCACTGGAATTTCTCGCGCGCCGAGGACATGAGCTTCTTCCTGATGGCGGGGTACGTGGCGTCGTTCCTGATGGACGCCAAGATCGAGGATTCAGACGGCGAGAACGTCGAGACGTCCGAACTGGAAACTCTCAACGACTTCTACAGCAGCATTTCACTGGGGTTCGGCGTGCGGGCGGGCGTGGTGCAGGTCGACGCGAGCTATCGCTTCGGGCTGGGCGACGTCGGCCGGGTGGAGAACGGCGGCGATCCCCGCATGGACGCTTTCAACTTCTCATTCGGCATCATCTTCTAGCGACCGCCGAGTCAGACGGCGAGACCGGGCGGGCTTCCCTTGGAGCCCGCCCGGTCCGCGTTCCGGCACCCAATCGCAATTCATTCTCGTCTCGCCGTGATTCCTGCCCCTCCCTGGCGTCAATGAGTTTGACATCGAACTCCGGCGGCCGCACGGTTGCCTTTCTGTACTCGCCACTCCCAACAACCCGCAGGACATTTCGCCCCCCCTCAGGCGAGGCAAACTGGAGGAACAAGAGATGAGCAGACGACACTGGCTACCCATGACCCTGATCGCCATTCTCATGGGACTGACCCTGATGTGGGGTTGCTCCGACGACGACGACCCGACCGATCCCGGCGGCGGTGATCCCGCTGATGACACCTTCGGCACCGTCAGCGGCATCGTCCACCGCTCCGGCGGCAACGCCCTGGCCGAGGCCGTCGTCGCGGCCGGCGACGTTTCGACGACGACCAACGAGGACGGCTACTTCGTGCTGTCCAGCATTCCCGAGGGATCGGCCCTCGTGAGCATCGCCAGCACCGGCTATGCCAGCACGTTCCGGGTCGTCTCGGTCACCGACGGCGGCTCGACCCACCTCGCGGACATCGTTCTGGCGACCATGGAGCAAGGCACGGTCGACGGCGCCGCCGGCGGCTCGGCCGCCACCGGCGACGGCACCGGCGAGGTCGAGTTCGTTGCCGACAGCTTCGTCGACGCGTCCGGCAACCCCTACACCGGCGAGGTCACCGTGGACCTCATGGCCATGCTGCCCGAGGACGGCGACTTCTACGGCACGTTCCCCGGCGAATTCTCGGGTATGCGCGAGGACGGATCCGAGGTGCCCTTCGTCTCCTACGGCTTCATGACCGTGGAACTCACCGGCGTGGACAAGTCGCCCTTGCAGATGGCCGCCGGCACCACTGCCTCGCTGAGCCTGACCATCGACGCCGACAAGGCCGCCTCCGCTCCCGCCACCATTCCCATGTGGTACTTCGACGAGACCGACGGCCAGTGGCACGAAGAGGGCGAAGCCACCCTCGAGGGCAACGTCTACACCGCCGACGTGGCTCATTTCACCACCTGGAACTGGGATCTGCCGGTGGAGGACATCTGCAGCATCACCGGTGTCGTGCTCAACGAGGACGAGCAGCCCGTGGCCGGCGCCCGGGTGATCAGCCGCGCCGTCGACGTCGCCCTCATGGACGAGACGTTCACCGCCGGCGACGGTACCTTCACCGTGCGCGCCGTGCGTAGCAGCGTCACCGACCTATGGGCCGTGAGCGGCAGCCTCGCCAGTGATCCCATGCGGGTGAACGTGGGCGAAGAATGCCCCGTGATGCTGGAGATCCCCTTGGTCCTGACGGTGCCTGCCTACAGCATCTCCCTGACCTGGGGCGAGTACCCCAGCGACCTCGACTCGCACTTGCTGATCCCCATGACCTGGGACCAGAACTACGACTACTACCACATCTACTACTCCAGCATGGGCTCGCTGGGCGAGGACCCTTACGCCGTCCTCGACACCGACGACACCAGTTCCTACGGCCCGGAGATCATCACCGGCACCCGCCTCTATCAGGGCCGGTTCCAGTACTGGGTCCACAACTACACCAGCGACCATTCCGAGGACCTGAAGAACTCGGGCGCCATGGTGCAACTGGAGATCGGCGGCGCGCTCTACCTCTACGACGTGAGCACCGTGCCCCTCGAGGGCGCCGACCTCACCGGTTGGTGGCACGTCTTCGACTTCGTGGTCGACGGCAACATGGTCACCGTCGAGCCCGTGATGCAGTTCCAGCCGGAGTTTAGTTACGACGGCGTGGATTCCGACAAGGTCGCGAACAAGAAATAGCTCGGATCGACCGCGATCGATGATGAAGACCGGGCCCGCTTCCCTGGAAGCGGGCCCGGACGTATCATATCAGTGGTCGGTCCCGGTCAGATGTCCTTCGCCGACGGTATGTCCGCGAAGATGCTGTTCGACATCCACGACGTGACATCCCGCGTCAATCCCGTCGGGCCGGTGATCTTGAGATCTCCGCCGGTGAGTGCTTTCCGGTAGGAAACGTCCCCCATCCAGATGTCGGCCATGGTCTTCACGGACGACGTGAAGTAGACGTCCACGTCCTTGCCCGGATCGGTGACGCAGATGTCGACGTTCTCATCGTCGACCAGGATCCACCACTTCGCCATGTCGTCGATGTCGGTGAACTTGAATCGAATCACGGTCTCGTTGCCGGGAAGTTCCGCGGGAATGATGCTCCGTTGCAGATACACCATCAGGAGTTCGACATCGTAGTCGCTCCGGGTCAGGTTCTTGCGCGCCCAGCGCATGCCCCAATCACCCAGTGACCGGATGATGGGCAACAGTTCCCGGCATGATTCCGTGGGGAAGTACTCGTGCCCCCGCTGACCCTGGATGCGCTTCTTGAACACGAGACCGCGCTCCTCCAGCGCCCCGAGCCGCTTGGCGAGCATCGTCGGTGATATGAGGCTCAGTCCCCGCTGCAACTCGTTGAAGCGCGAGGCCCCCATGAGCAATTCCCGGATGATCAGGATCGTCCACTTCTCGCCGACAATCTCGGTGGCCTTGGCCACCGGGCAGAACTGACCGTACTCCAAGTTCTTTCTCCAGTGGTAATTACAGATTCCATAGCGGGGTCATCCACAAACTATAGTGGGTTGCTACACTTCGCGCACTAAACAGCCCGCCGGTCTCTACCTAACCTGATTCCGTCCACAGGAACACGGCCTGAAACCCAAGCAATGGCTTGGTGACGGAGGTAGATCATGAACACATTCACGATTCACACGAAAGAGACCGCGAGCTCCCCGGCCGACGCGACCCTGAGCGACCTGGAGAGCGCCCTCGGATTCGTCCCCAACGTCTTCGCGGTCATCGCGGAGTCGGCGCCGGCGCTGCAGGCCTGCGTCGGCCTGACCAACCACCTCTCGCGCTCGTCGCTCACGGCCACCGAACGCGAGATCGTCCAGATCACCACCAGTGTCGAGAACAACTGCGGCTACTGCGTCGCCGGACACACGGCGTTCGCGGCGATGCAGGGCGTGCCGGCCGACGTGGTCGACGCGGCCCGCGGCGGGCGGGCCATCGCCGACGACCGTCTGGAAGCCTTGCGGCGGCTCACTCGCGCACTGGTACGGCAGAAGGGAAACGTCGACCAGGGCGCGCTCGATGGATTCTTCGCGGCCGGCTACACCCGCGAGCAGGTCCTCGAGGTCATCCTGGCGATCTGCGGCAAGTACTTCACCAATCTCACCAACGCCGTGGCCGGCATTCCGCTGGACGAGCAGTTCGTCGACCACGCCTGGCAGCCCGAATCCGCGCATTCCGTGGGGTGACGCATCGTGCTCGTTCTCGAGGGAGGGCCGATGGCGGTCCTCCCGAGTCCCATGGCGCCCGAGTCCGTCGCTACGTCAGCGCCGCATCCGTGACGATCTCCACCAGCGCCGCCCCGGGGTGAGCCACGGCTTCGCGCAACGCCTCCGTCAGTTCGCCCGTGGCTTCGACCCTGGTCCCCCGTCCCCCACATAGTCGCGCGAACTCCGCGAAGCCGGGATTCCGCAACCCCGTCTCCCATACCTCCCAGTTCCCCGACCGCTGCTCCTTGCTGATCTTCCCCAGCTCGTCGTTGTTCAGCAGCACGTGGGTGATGTCCATGCCGTACTTCACCGCCGTGGTGAATTCCATGGCGTACTGGCCGAATCCGCCGTCGCCCGAGACCGATACCACCTTGCGGCCGCGGAACTGTTCGAGGTCCTGAGTGGCCGCCCAGGCGCCCAGCGCCGCCGGCAACCCGAAACCGATGGATCCCAGGTAACCCGACATCAGCACCCGCTGCTGCGTGCACTCGAAGTAGCGACCGAACGAGTAGGTGTTGTTGCCCACGTCCACGGCGATGATGGCGTCATCCGGCACGACCTGCGACAGCGCGTCGAACACCGCGGCCGAACTCAGGCCGTTGCCGCCGTCCTCCCCCGCCCGTCGTTGCTTCTCCGCGCGCCAGTCGGCCCAGCGCGTCTTCAGCTCGGCAAGCTGGTCGTCCCCACCCGACCGACCGCCGATCCCTGCGGCCACCGCCCCGCAGAACACGCCGATGTCACCCCAGACCGGCAGCGTCACGGGGTGGAACTTGCCGAGTTGCATCCGATCGACATCCACCTGGATGGTAGGCTTGCCCGGATCGATCCCCGTGTGGACCGCGAAGGAAGCCCCGAGGCAGACGAGCAGGTCGGCCCCGGTCATCATGGCGCTCGCCACGGGCGTCCCCGACCGACCGAGAACCCCGGCCGCGTTCGGATGGCGATCGGAGAGGAGGCCTTTGGCCTTGAAGGTCGTGAGCACGGGCGCTCCCAGCGATTCGGCCAGGGCGATCACGGTGTCCTCCGATCCGTAACAGCCATGCCCCACCACGATGACCGGTCGTTTCGCCGACTCGATCATGGCCAGCGCGTCCCGGATCGCGCCGGCGCTGGGCGCCACCGGCTCGCCGACCATTCGTCCCGCCGGCCCCGACGCCTCGGCCTCGCTGGGCTCGGCCTGCACGTCGTCAGGGAAGATGAGATGGGCGACGTTCTGCTCCACCAATGCCGTCTTGCAGGCGAGCGCCGCCAGTTCCACATGGTCGGATCCGCGCAGTACGGTCTGCGAGAAGTTCGCCACGGCCGCGAAGGCGGAGCTGAGATCGATGTCCTGGAACACGCCTGGGCCGAGCACCTGGGTCTGGACCTGGCCGGTGAGCGCGAGCACCGGCGCGCGGTCGACCTTGGCGTCCCAGAGTCCGGTGAGCAGGTTGGTCGCTCCGGGACCCGCAATGGTGAGGCACGCCGCGGGCGTACCGGTGAGCTTGCCGTAGGCCGACGCAGCGAAGGCCGCCGCGCCCTCGTGCCGGATGCCGACGAACTCCATCTCGCCGGCGAGAACCCGCCGCCGGATCGCGTCCGCCAGTCCCAGATTCGAATGGCCGACCATGCCGAAGACCCGCTTCACGCCCCAGCCGACCAGCGTCTCGACCATGGCGTCGGAGACGGTGCGAGTCTGCTCCGCGGTGGACTCGATACCGACATAGATGCCGTCGTCGCGCACCTCCACCGGATAGGTGGCGAGTCCGGGCTCGCCCGTGCCGTCCGGCGCCTGACCGGTGAGCGCGTCGAACGACCAGCCGTGCCACGGACACTGGACCACGCATTCACCATCGTCATTGCATTCCAGAGTACCGTCGCCCATGGGGCCGCCCTGGTGGGGACACTCGTTGTCCAGCGCGACCCACTGGCCGCGGAGGTGAACGAGGCATAGCTCGGCGCCGCCCGCGTTCACCGTCGTGATCTGGCCGTCGGCGAGCGCGCCGGGATCGGCGACCTTCACCCAGTCGAGATTGGTCATGGATGGCGACTCCTGTGGAAGCGACGGGCTCGCGCCGGTCTGGCCGCGAACTGTTCGAGGCATGGGACGGCGGTCCGGAGAAAACAGGTTAGGCCAAGGCCGGTAGGATCGCGAGGGGCTCGATTCGTCGCCTGGCTCTAGATCAAAGCGCGGTCGCCGATCTCCTGAGGCAGGCACCGCACATGCAGCACCGCGTACTTGCCGGCCGGCAGCGTGGTCACGTTGACGGGGCCGTCGGGCTCGAGGTCGTCGGGGATCCGTACGCACGCATCGTACCGGCACTTCTCCCGCGGGGTGACCTCGGGATTGTCGTGGCTCACGCCGAAGGACGGATTCGGCGGGTTCATCAGGCCGCGCGGGCCGGCCCCGCGACCGAGTTCTTGCCAGAGGACGCCAATCCGTCGTGATCGTAGGGGCCCATGCGGCGCAGGTCGGCGATGCGCGCCAGATCATCGAGGGCGTGGTCGTCGCCGAGGTGTTTTTGCAGGTGGTCGAGTACCGCTTTGATACGGCGCCGGTACTCGCGGAGGCTGGATTCACGGCTGGCAGACATGGGCGAAAATATAGCGAAATTCAGGCCGCGAGTCCAGTCCGATCAGTGCTTATGCCCGTCGCAACTGGCCATGACCACGGTCTCGATCCGCTCGCAGCGTTCGGGATCGGGCTGTCCGCCCAGCATACGCCGCGCATAATCGCCCAGCGCCTTGAGCTGGCGCACGTACCGCGCGCAGTGCACGCACATCATCAGATGCATGGCGAATCTAATACGCGCCATCATCCCCAGTTCGTCGTATGTCCCCATGGACGCGTGTTCGTGGACCTCACGACAGCTGAACATCCCTGGCACCTTCATCATCTTCATCGCTCCTCGAACCCCCGACTCTCCAGGCATTCCCGCAACCGGTTTCGGGCCCGGTACAGGATCACTCCCAGGTTCGTGCCCGAAACGTCCAGCGCATTACAGATCTCTTTGGTCTCGAGACCCTCCACCTCGCGCAGCACGAAGGCCAGGCGGTGGCGCTCGGGCACCGTCTCGAGGCATTCCTCGAGGTGCTTGCGGATCTGCTGGTCCCAGAGATCGTTGTCCGCCTTGCGCGGCGGGTTCTGCCACATGCCCCGATCGTCGAAGCGCGTCTCCAGCGTCTCGTCGATATCGTCGTGCTTGTCCTGCTTCTGGAAGCCGCGGCGGGCCTCGCGAAGCTTGTGGTAGAGGATGCCGAAGAGCCAGGTGCGCACCTGGCTGCGGCCCTCGAAGCGGGGCAGGGTCTCGATGAAGGTGAGGAAGACCTGCTGGGTGACGTCGTCGGCCTCGTGCTCCTGGAGACCGGCGCCGCGGGCCGCGCGGAGGATCTGCGGCAGGAACTCGTGAACCACCTTCTGGATGGCGTCGCGGTCCTGACGCTGGAGCCGGACGAGGAATTCGGGGGTGCCGAATTCGGGCGGTGGCGTGTAGGCCATGAAAACGTGTCTCCGGGTGCGGGTCGTGTCCGAAGGTACCGAGGCAGGATACAGCCGATCGGCGCGGACGGCGACCCCCGTGTAAGAACGTTCGGCCGTTTTGCACTGACATGGCGAGGACAATCGGCGGCGGCCCGGTCGAGGAGGACGAGGGGGATGGGACGTGGAGAGGGGCCGGGCCACCGCCGACTGACAGATAGAACGCAAGATCGGGAGGATGAATGATGTTCGGGACGAAGAAGATTCTTGCAGGAGCCGTGAGTGGTGTCGTGGGCGGCCTGGTCTTCGGCCTGATGATGGCCAAGATGGGGACCTTGCCGATGATTGGTCGAATGGTCGGTTCGCCCACGATCGCCGCCGGCTGGCTGGTCCATCTGACCATCAGCGCTTCCATCGGAGCCAGTTTCTCAGTGCTCCTGGGCTGGCTCGTATCGGGTCGCATCAGCAGCCTGGTGTTCGGCACGATGTACGGTTCGGCCTGGTGGCTGCTGGGGCCCCTGACCCTGATGCCCCTCTTCATGGGCATGGGTCTGGGAGTGAACTGGAACCTCGCTGCCGCCCAGAACATGCTGCCCAGCCTCATGGGTCACATGATGTTCGGACTGGTGATGGGATTGACATACCACCCCGTGCTGCGGCGATTCGCGATCAGTCGATCGACTGCGGCTCGGGAGGAGCAGGAGGCGGAGGTCCCGGCGTAAGCAGGGGTTGGCCGTGATCTAAAACGGGTCGATCGGGACACCGACTCGCCGCCTCCGAACCAAGAAGACCGGCTCCAGGGATGGGGCCGGTCTTCCTATTCTTTGTAAAGGTCCCCCGTAGACGACCGATCTGAACATTGAGACCGTGAATCCAACGCGATCCACGGGGTTCCGCGCGCCGTACTGTGCGGACGACCGGTGGTCGAACGATCGCCCGGCTGGAAAGTGTTCACGCATGCAACTCGTCGCAGTTCCTGTGTTCGGTCTGGCGATGGTCACGCTCCTCATGGCGATGATCAATCTCCTGGTCTTCCTGCGACGCCGCAGTCTGCACCTCCATCTCTACCTGGCGCTGGCCTGCCTGGGCATCGCCATCTACGACATCACCTGCGTCGGGCTGTACCAGTCGGCCGATCTCGCCAGCGGGGCGGCGTGGCAGCGGGCGCAGATCGTTACCCTGGCGCTCGTCGGCCCCGTGGTGATTCGATTCGTGGTCTTGCACACCGGATTCGATTGGCCATGGATCACACGATTCGTCTCGATCGCCGCCGTGGTCCTGGCGCTCGTCGGCGCCGTGGAACGCCACGGATTGCTGCTGTCGACGGAACCCGCGGTCAAGCACGTCACGTTGCCGATCTTCGGCCCCATGACCTATCACGAACTCGAAGCCGGTCCGGTGTTCATGATGTTCCTCGTCATCGTCGCCGTGGAGCTCGTGTTCTTCTTCTTCGCCGGCCGCGCCCTGTGGCGAAGCGGTCGGCGCAGTCACGCCATCCCGTTCATGGTGGCCGTCGGATTATTCTTCACGTCCATCATCAGCGATGCCCTGGTCACCGCCGGCGTCCACGTGGCGCCCTACCTGACCGAGTACGGCTTCACCGCCATGATCATCCTGACGGGGCTCCTGCTGACCGACGAATTCCTGCACACCGCGGCGCTCGAGGAAGCCCTCCAGCAGTCGCGCCGGCTCGAATCGCTGGGCCGACTCGCCGGAGGCGTCGCCCACGATCTGAACAACTACCTGACGCCGATCATGGGTTTCTCGGAGATCGTCATGGACCAGCTCGAACCCGGCTCGCAGGCCCACGAGGACCTCCAGCGAGTCCAGACCGGCACCATGCGAGCAGCCGCGTTGACGCAGCAACTGCTGGCATTCGGTCGTCGGCAGGATCTCGACCCGACGGTCACGTCCATCGACGGAGTCGTCCGGGATCTGGAGCCGCTTCTGCGGCGTCTTCTGAGCGAGCGGGTCGAGCTGCAACTGGAACTCGACGCCGGGCGCGCCGCCATCCGTGTCGACGTGGGCCAGATC
Source organism: bacterium (assembly GCA_003353795.1). GTDB lineage: Bacteria > Krumholzibacteriota > Krumholzibacteriia > LZORAL124-64-63 > LZORAL124-64-63 > Glo-17. The sequence continues at coordinate 15,760 of PIVY01000006.1, read as the reverse complement.
GAGCAGATGATCCTCAACCTGGCCACCAACGCCCGCGACGCCATGCCCGACGGCGGTCGATTGCGGTTACGCAGTGCGGCGTACGCACGCAAAATCACGCTCGAGATCATCGACGAGGGTTGCGGCATGACCGCCGACCTGATCGAGCGAGCCTTCGATCCCTTCTACACCACCAAGGCGCCAGGCGAGGGAACTGGACTCGGGCTGGCCCAGGTGCACGGCATCGTGGAGCAGCACGGCGGCCACATCGACGTCTCGAGCGCCGTGGGCCTGGGCACGTCGATCTGTTTGAGCCTTCCCCGGTGCAAGGCATCGATCCCTGTCGTTCCACAGAGCGCCATCGGGATCGGATCCTCCCAGCCTCGGGCCGCGGCCACCGGGAACCGCGGGCGCGTCCTGATCGTCGACGACGAGGAAAGCGTACGCCGGATGGCCGGCCGGGCCATGTCCATGGACGGATTCGAGGTCGTCGGCGCCGCCGGCGTCGTCGAGGCCAGGCAACGCGCGCAGACCGATGGTCCCTTCGATCTCTTGATCTGCGACCTCCTGCTCGAGGACGGCACCGGGCTCGACGTGGCCGCAGACGTCACGCGAGCCTGCCCCAGCACCGCGGTACTGATGATCAGCGGCATCGCCGACAACCTGTCCGACGAGAACCATAGCGCCGATCACGAGTACCAGATGCTGCGGAAACCGTTCTCCATCGGGGATCTCTGCTCACAGGCCCGCGCGGTGCTCGATGCCGCGAAGGGTGTGCGGGCCTGATTCGCATCGGCCCTGTCCGGAGTCAAGGCTCTCTTCGACTGAGCGATCCCACCGACGAAGAGCAGCAGCGGGTGTCCAGGAGCCTGGACACCCGCGACCAAACCCAAAAACCATGGACATGCCCGGCGGCCTGAATGACCATCAGTCCGGCGAAGGCGAACCTCCTACGCGTATTCTGAAACGCCGCCCAACGACACGCGAGGCCATGAACCGGTGCTCTTCAATTCGTTCGTATTCCTCGGCTTCTTCCTGCTGATCTACGCGCTCTACCTGTCGTCGAGGCGCAGCCGGCGATTGCAGAACGTCCTGCTGCTCGTGGCCAGCTACGTCTTCTACGGCTACTGGGATTGGCGTTTCCTCGGCCTGCTGGCCCTGTCCACCGTGGTCGACTTCTTCGTGGGCCGCGCCCTGCACCGCAGCGCCGACCCGCGCCGCCGCAAGCTGCTGCTCACCGTGTCGGTCTGCACCAACCTGGGCATCCTGGGTTTCTTCAAGTACTTCGACTTCTTCGCAGATAGTCTCGCGGCGCTCATGGGGCTGCTCGGCCTGCAGCCCGATCCCTTCACCCTCGGAATCCTGCTCCCGGTGGGCATCTCGTTCTACACGTTCCAGACCATGAGCTACACCATCGACATCTACCGCGGCAAGCTCGAGCCCGTGGACAGCATCTCCGACTTCGCCCTCTTCGTCGCCTTCTTCCCCCAGCTCGTGGCCGGCCCCATCGAACGGGCCAGCAACCTGCTGCCCCAGATCGCCCGCCCCCGCCGGATCGGCCAGGACGAGGTGGGCGCCGCGCTGTGGTTGATCCTCTGGGGTTACTTCAAGAAGGTCGTGATCGCCGACCGGATGGCGCTCATCGCCAACCCCATCTTCGCCGAGCACGCCGAGTTCCAGGGGCTCGAGCTGGTGGTGGGTTTGCTGGCGTTCACCGTGCAGATCTACGGCGACTTCTCGGGCTACAGCGACATCGCGCGGGGCGTGGCCAAGCTCATGGGATTCGAGCTCATGGTGAACTTCAAGCTGCCCTATCTGGCCATCAACCCGAGCGACTTCTGGCTGCGCTGGCACGTCTCGCTCTCATCGTGGCTCCGCGACTATCTCTACATCCCGCTGGGCGGTAGCCGCGGCGGCACGCTGCGCACCCAGCGCAACCTGGCGCTCACCATGCTGCTGGGCGGCCTCTGGCACGGCGCCGCCTGGAACTTCGTGATCTGGGGCGCCTACCACGGCACGCTGCTCGCGGTCTATCGCTGGCTCGACCCGCGCCCGATCCACGCCGACCCGTGGCGCGATCGAAGCCAGCGCCCCCGGGTCCTGTTCATGATGGCGCTGATGTTCGTCTTCACGGTCATCGGCTGGCTGATCTTCCGTGCCGACAGCGCCAGCCAGATCGTGTACTTCCTCGGCAACATGCACCACGGCGTCGGCGAGACCGGCTGGACTCTGCTCTATACCTGGTTCTACTTCTCCTGGCCGTTGATTCCCGTGCAATTGCTCCAGTACCGCACGGGCAACCTCCTGGCCGTGACCGGACTGCCGACGCCGTTGAAGCTCGCGATCTACGGCCTGTTATTCTGTGGCATCGTGGCCTTCGCGGTCCACGAATCCATGGAATTCATCTACTTCCAGTTCTAGGAGGCGGCGAGGACCATGCCGCGGACCGATCAGAACATCCTGCCGACAGAGCGCGCGGTGCGAACGTCGCGGCGCGCCACGGCGTTCACCGTGGTGGTGGTGCTGGCCTGCGGGCTGTTCTTCAACGCGGGCCTGAGTCTGTTGCTGAGCGCGCGTCCGGCACTCGACAACAGCACTTACGTGGCGTTCCGGGAGCAATGGCAGCGTCTGGTCCGACTCGAGGAACCCGTCGAGACCCTCATCATCGGCGACAGCAGCGGTCGCCACGGTATCGATCCCGAGATCCTCGACGACGCACTCGGCACGGTTTCGCTCAACCTGTGCACCATGGGCGACGCGGCCGTGACCAATCCCGCCTGGCAGCTCGAACACTATATCCAGCGATTCGGTCCGCCAAAGAGAGTCATCATGGTGGCGGTGCACGATCTCTGGAAGCGGGACATCAAGCTTCCCCTGATTCCGGTCGTACCGTTGCCGTGGGGATACTGGCCGACCATGCGCGCGCCGCTCGAACTGGACCGGGCCGAGACTCGGGACGTCTTCCTCGCTCGATTCGTGCCCGTGTACAGCAAGGACCAGACGGTGCTGAGGACCCTGATGCATCCTTGGCGCGCGAGCCGGCTCCAGATCCATTTCAGTGGGCAAGGTTTCGCATCCATCCGGCGATCCGACCCCGATCTGGCCAGATCCGACTTCGCCGATCATCTCAAGTGGAGTGCGCCGGCTGGTTGGAGAATCTCGCGCGCCAGTCACCACGCGCTGGAGGCTATGATAGCGATGGCCGAAGAGTACAAATTCGAGCTGTTCGTCGCGAACTCTCCGCAACTGGTCGGGATGATCGACGACGACGTGTTCGGTCCATACTACCGCGAGGGCCAGGAATTTCTCGCGGGTCTGCTCTCCGGCAGTCCTCGCGCGCACCTCATTCTCAGTCCTCCCGCAACGTACCCCGCCGAGCAGATGCAGAACTCGGATCACATCGCCAAGGACGTCGTGGAGGATTTCACGCGACGCGTGGCAACGGCCGTGCAGGCGTGCGAGGAGTGACGGCGCCGGTTCAGTCGGCCCGCACGTAGAAACCCTCGAACGCGACGTTCCAGGTCTTGCCGTCATCGCCGGAGACTTCCCAGAACTGACGCACCCGGCCGTCGTCGCCCGGCGTCCAGGTGATCCGGTCGCGCACCGGCCCCTTCGGGCCCTGTCGATCGCCGGCCAGCACCATGGAATCGCCGTCGAGACCACCGGCGAGGTGCAGGATCATGCCCGATCCACCGACCCAGTGCTGGTGCCACTGGCCGTCGGCAGGGTCGTGGTAGTTGAGGCTGGTGCCCGTGCCCCCGCTCTGACCGACCCATTCTTCACGCAAGCCGCAGCCATCGGCCGTGCTCGTGATGGTGTTGTGGCCCTGAACGGCACCGGCCGCGTTCTCCACACGCCAGTGGCCGATCCAGAAGTCGAACTGATGAAACTCGGCGGAATCGCAGGGCGGCGTCTGGCTCGCGGCGGGAGCGGCCAGGAACAGGCATGCGAGAAGGGCCAGGAGGGATCGTGACATGGCAGAGCTCGTTTCGCGGGCTGGGTGTGCGGGGCGTCGCGTCATCGATCCAGCATAATCGCGACTGGCCGACCATCGCCACGGCGGAGCGGACATACAGAAGCGACCGCGGTTGCGGTCGCTTCCTGTCTTGCCATCGGTCGGTTGGTCGCGAAGAACTCGCCTAGCGCCACCAACCCCAGCCCCAACCCCAGCCGCCGCCGTGATGGTTGCGGCCGTCATTGCAGCCTGAGCAGTCGCCGTATACGCCCAGTTCGAGCTTCATGGCCACCAGCCGGAGGCACTCGCATGTCTTGCTCATGGTGTGTTTCTCCTCAACTGGCTGCCCGGATTCAGGACTGGTTACCCAGCTCGGTGCCTGAATCAGGATGTCGGCAATAGCATATATCATCAAGTAATCCGCTACCGCGCTAAATCGCAAAAAAGTTGCCGCAATATGGCCCGAGGCCCCTTTCGAGGCCCCGGATGGATGTTAATCGTGGATACTGGTCAGATTCCCAGTTGCTCGCGCAACGCGGTGGTGTGAGCCATGATGGTATCGTCGATCAGCGCCGGGTCTTCGCCCACCTTCTCGCCATTGAAGAACACGCTGAGTCTCGGCCCGGGACTTGCAGCGTCGGCACGGATACCCCGCCCCCGGAACGTTCTGCTCGCTGCGAGGAGATTCCCATCATGCCGCGCCGCCCGTCGTTCACCGCCATAACTGCACTCACGCTCCTCGCGCTCCTGGCCGGCTGCAGCGCCGACAATCCCACCGATCCCGCCGACTCGCCGCTGCCGCCCATCTACCAGCCCGAGGGCTCGGCCTTCCATACCTGGGACCCGGCCGATTTCGCCGTGGTGCTGGACGTGGGCCCCGGCCGCGACCTCACCGAGCCCGGCGACGTGCCCTGGGAAAGCCTCGCGCCGTCGATCCTGGTACGGATTCACTCGCGCCTCGAGCCGTACCGCGCCAAGTGGGTCGTCAACACCGCCGGCACCGAGGACCAGCCGGTGGTGATCCTCGGCGTGCCCGACCCCATCTCCGGCGCGCGGCCTGTGATCTCGGGCGACGACGCGGTGACGCGGGTGGAACTGAGCTACTGGAACGAGGACCGGTCGGTGGTGAAGATCGGCGGCTCGAATCTGCCGTCGGACGACGTGGTGCCGGCGTGGGTCTACGTGCAGGGTCTGGAGATCCGCAGCGGTCGGCCCGGCTACCGATTCACCAGCGACTCGGAGGTCATGGGCTTCTACGGCCGCAACGCCGCCGCCGTGCACGTGGAGATCGGCGAACACGTGACCATCGAGAACTGCATCCTCACCGACTGCGGCAACGGCCTCTTCGCCGGCTCCCAGGTCAGCGATCTGCAGGTGCGCGGCAACCACATCCACGGCAACGGCATCGAGAACAGCATCTACGAGCACAACTCCTACACCGAGTGCCTGGGCATCCTCTTCGAGTACAATCGCTACGGACCGCTGCGCGACAGTTGCGGCGGCAACAACCTCAAGGACCGCTCGGCCGGCACCGTGATCCGCTACAACTGGATCGAGGGCGGCAACCGCCAGCTCGACCTCGTGGAGACCGACCACGCCGAACTGCGCGACGACCCGCGCTACCGGACGACCTTCGTCTACGGCAATCTGCTCATCGAACCCGACGGCGCCGGCAACAGCCAGATCGTGCACTACGGCGGCGACGGCGGCGACGCAGCGTGGTACCGACAGGGCACGCTGTACTTCTACCACAGCACGGTCTACTCGCTGCGGTCGGGCAATACCACGCTGCTGCGGCTCTCCAGCGGTGGCGAGACGGCCGACGTGCGCAACAGCGCGGTGCACGCCGTGGCCGGCGAGGCGCGCCTGGCCATCAACAACGACGCGGGCGCGGTGACCGTGGCGCATTGCTGGCTCACCCAGGGCTGGCGAGACAGTCACGACGGTTCGCCGAGCGGATCGGTGACCGCCCAGGACTGCACGTCCGGCGAGGACCCCGGATTCGAGAACGCCGGTGCGCTGAACCTCGAGCCGGCCAGCGACTCGGCGCTGCTCGATCTGGGCGGTCCGCTGGCGACTGCAGCAGCGACGCATCCAGTGACCGAGCAATACCGGGCGCACCAGGATGGCCAGGACCGCGCCCAACGATCGGTGCCGGCGGCCGGTGCGTTGGAGCGTTAGATCGGGAGATAGAAACGAAGACGCGCCTCCCGCTGGGAGGCGCGTCTCGTTGCAACAGCGGACCGCGGCGGACTACTCGTCCACGCCGCCCCCGCCGCCGGTGTTGATCAGCGTGAAGATGTCGATGGCCGGCGGAATGAGCTCGGGCGTCGCCAGGGAAACGTCGTGCTCCTCGCCGTTGCCGACGTCGAGACCACCGGCGGCGCGCGCCGCCTCCTGGTTGTCCACCCACACCGCTTCACCCCAGGCGATCAGCACGTCCTGGAGCCCGGGGTCGTCCACCATGCCGCGACCCGAGACCTCGTTCAACTCGGTGATCAGCAGCTCCTGGCGGAGCTTGTCGATGGGCGCGTGCGGAATCGGCCGCAGGATCTCCCAGACTTCCTCGAGCTCGTTGCCGGGCGTGAACTGGAAGATCTCCGTCAGGTACAGCGTCTGAATCTCCTCAAGGAAGGCCTCGAGCTCGTCGCGATCGTGCACCACGTTCGGGTTGTCGACGCCGACGATGGCCCAGCGAACCTGCTGCTTCCAGAAGATCCGGCCCTCGCCGGTGCTGGTCAGGTCGCCGGACTCGAGATCCTCGATGATGTCCTCGGTGCGGGGCATGAAGCCGAAGGCGTTGCCCGTGGCGTCAGGGCCCACGGAGACCGGGATCTCGAGGGCCGTGGTGGCGTCGAACGACGCCTGCAGCTGGGCATTGAACGCCTCGGGGTAGCCGTCGTACGAGATACGCAGGGTGTAGTCGCCCGCGGTGGCATCGAAGCTGTAGATGCCCTGGGCGTCGGTGAGCGCCGTGGTCACCTCTTCACCCGCATTCTCCAGTTCGACCACGACGCCGGCGATGCCCAGCTCCTCGAAGTCGAGTTCACCATCGCCATCGAGGTCGGTGAAGACGGTGCCGGAGATCGTGTAGGCGACGGCGCCCGCACATGCTCCGGGTACGTCGCCGTACTCGAACTGGGCGCCCACCTTGACGCCGCTGAGGATCATGCCCTCGGGCACGTCGCCGGCATAGGTGACGGCGAACTGCTTGCCCTCGGAGTCGTCGCCGTAGACGCGCTCGGGCCATTTCATCCACTGGACGCCGTCGGCATCCTCGATCACGCGCGCCGTCGCGGGATACCCGCTGATCGGCTCGCCGGCGCATCCGGGCAGCTCGAGCCGGAACTGATTCATGCGGTCCTCGTGCCCGTCGCCGATCACCGTGTAATTGAACGTGGTCGTCTCGCCGTCGAACGACCGGCCGTCGAACTGCACGATGTAGTTGTTGATCAGGACCTGGTGGTCCGACTTGTCGAATTCGGCGTTCAGATCGCCGGGACCCGTCGGCTGATCGTGAGAACAGCTGACCAGGACCAGCAGCCCGGCCATCGCCCAGAGAATTTTCGGATAGGACCTCATTCAGGGACTCCCTCGCGCATGTGATGTATTACGGGACCGGGCCGGCGCATTGTCCGACTTGGTAGCAAAATGAAACCAGAACTTAAAAACGATGATCATTGTCTGCAATAGGAGAGATCTTCACCCGGAGGCCCCAGCGGCGACGATTCACTCGCTCAGGGCCTCGATCCGGGCCGATTCCGCGGCCGCGGCCGCCGCATCCTCGTCGCGGCCGAGGCGCTCCAGCGTGGCGGCATAGTCTTTGTAGATCGATTCCAGCTCGGGATGGTCGACCCCGTTGGCGCGACGGAAGATGTCCAGCGAACGCTCCAGATACGGCAGCGCTGCGGCCGGATCGCCGCGATCGCTGATCAGCACGCCGAGGTCGCGCAGAGTCCAGGCCACGTCCTGGTGGTCAGGACCGAAGGTGCGCTCGCGGATATCCAGCGCCCGCCGATAGAGCGGTTCGGCCCGGGCATAGTCGCCCTGAAGGCGGTACAGGTTGGCGAGGTTGTTCACGGTCTGGGCCACGTCGGGATGGTCGCGGCCCACGGCCTTCTCGCGGATCGCCAGCGCACGCTCGTAGAGCGGCGCCGCCTTGGCGTACTGCTCCTGGAACTGGTAGAGCAGCGCGAGATTGTTGACGGCCCGGCCCAATCGCGGATGTTCCGGCCCCAGGACCCGCTCGTAGATGGCGATGGCGCGCTGGTAGTAGATCTCGGCCTCGTCTACACGCTCGAGCTGATGATAGAGCAGCCCCAGATTGTTCAGTCCCTTGGCCACGTCGGCATGATTCTCGCCGTAGGCGCTCTCCCAGATCGCGAGTGCCTGCTGGTAGAGATCCTCGGCGGCCTCGTAGTCGCCCTCGTTGTAGGACAGGATGGCCAGACCGTTCAGGCTACGGGCCACTTCGGGATCGTCCGGACCGAGCGCCGCGATGCGCAGGTCGCGAGCACGTTCGTACAGCGGACGGGCGGCGTCGTAACGACCCTGGCGACGGTACACGCTGGCCAGCTCGCCGATGCTCTGGGCCAGCGCCAGCCGATCGGCGTCCGCGTGGCGACCCATGAGGTCCATGGCCTCCTGCAGCAAGGCTTCCGCCACGTCGTAGCGGGCCAGCCGGATGTGCAGGTCGGCCAGTTCGATCAGGCTGGTGGCCAGGGCCAGGTCGTCGTCGCCGAGAGTTTCGCGGCGCAGGTCGAGCGACGTTTGCAGCAGGGGCTCGGCTTCTTCGTAGAGTCCGAGATTCCGGTACACCTTGCCGATGGTGTTCATCAGACGCGCCTGGGTCTCGGGCTGACCGGCCAGCTCACCGCCGATGCGCGAGGCGCCGGCGTCGAGGATCTCGCGCGCGGTGATGGTATTGCCCCGGGCCTGGTCGGGATCGGACACCTCGAAGAGGTCGACGAGGAAATCGGAGACCTGGGTTGCCGTGGCGGCCTCCAGGGTGGCCTTGCGCTCCGCGCTCACGGCGCGGATCAAGCCCACGGTGGTGCCCGTGATGCCGAGCAATACGGTGACCAGCATCAGCACGCCTGCCAGCACACCGGTGCGGTGACGCTTGACGAATTTCTGCACCATGTACGTTGTGCCGGGAGGCCCGGCAAGCACGGGCTGGTCGTCGAGATGGCGCTGGATATCCATGGCCAGACCGTGCGCGGTGTCGTAGCGCCGGTCGCGGTCCTTCTCCAGAGCCTTCATGGTGATCCAGTCGAGATCACCTTTCAACCGGCGCTTCAGGATCGTGGGTGCGCAGTCGCGTTCGCGGGCGGCCACGTCCAGGGAGGTGTCCATGGTGACCAGGCGGGCGCTCGGGCGTGGCGGCTCGTCCTCACGGATCTTCCGCAGCGCCTCCTGGAAGCCCACGTTCTCGAACTCTTCCTGGCTGAACGGTCGTTCGCCCACCAGCAACTCGTACAGTAGAACGCCGAGGGCGTAGACGTCGGTCCGCGTGTCGATGTTCTGGGTGTCGAGATCGGTCTGCTCGGGGCTCATGTAGGCCGGCGTGCCGAGCAGCTGCCCCATGTTGGACTGCATGGTCAGGTCGGAGAGGGAATCGTCGGTGGCCTTGGCCACGCCGAAATCGATGATCTTGGGCACGGGCCGACCGTCGACCTCGGTGACCATGACGTTGTTCGGCTTGATGTCGCGGTGGATGATGGCCTTCTGGTGGGCGTGCTGGACCCCTTCGCAGACCTGGATGAAGAGCTCGAGCCGCTGCTGCACGCCCAGTTTGTTCGCCTGGCAGTACTCGGTGATGGGAACGCCGTCGACGAACTCCATCACGAAGTAAGGCCGCCCGCGATCCGAGGCGCCGCCGTCGAAGACCTTGGCGATGGAGGGGTGGTCCATGAGCGCGAGGGCCTGGCGCTCGGACTCGAAGCGGGCCACGAATTCCTCGGTGTCCATACCGCGCTTGACGATCTTCAGCGCGACCCGACGGCGGATGGGCTCCTGCTGTTCGGCCTCGAAAACCTCGCCCATGCCGCCCACGCCGACCCGCTCGAGCAATCGGTAGGGGCCGATGAACTCGGGCGTGGACTCCTCGGCGTCGGCGGCCCCCTCGGTGGTTTCCGGCGGGGGGTCGTCGTCAGCGGGAAGTGCGTAGGTCCTGTCGTCCTCCACCGCGATCCGTTTCGGTTGACGATTCACACGCATGCGTCGCCGACCGTCGCTGTCGGCGCCGTTCCGCCCTGTAGAATAGCGATAAACCCGGTTTTCGCGAGGCCTGCCGACACCTCACCGATCAGGTCAGTTCATCAACCCGAGATCGATGCGCAGCAGGTTGGTGCCGTCGATGGAACCGCTGCCGATCCAGCCGCGCTCGTAACCGGCACGGATGAAGAACGAATCGTTGATCTCGAAGCGCATGCCGCCACCCAGAGTGTAGGCACCCGTGGTCTTGCCGTAGGTCGCGGGCACGCTGCCACACACGTAGCCCCACCAGGGGTCCCACCAGCAGCCGTTCGACCAGCCGGCGAAGATGTTGGTGTCGATGAGCATCCAGGCCAGGCCGCCATTGATGTAGGGCGTGATCTTGCCCGGCAGGATGTTCCAGTCGCCCGTCAGGCCGATGGTCGAGGTGGAGAGCTTGCCGCTGTACCTCGACGTCGCCGCCGGATCGGTGGCGTCGACGGCGACGGCGTCGTAGGGAACGCTTCGCCAGCCGAAGTTCATGCCGAGATTGAACTTGTTGCTGATGTGGTAGCCGAAGCCGAATCCCCAGCCGAGGTCGTCGTGCAGCGTGATGGATGACCCGTTGCTCCTGTCGTACTCGGCTCCCCAGTTGTACCGGGTCTGCAGACCGAAGTCCCAGCGGCCTTCGCGGGTGAGATCCGGGCGAGTGGGACGCTGGGGCTGGGCGTCGGCGATCGTCGCAACGAGGATGACGGCAAGAATCATGAGGGGGGTGAGGCGGCGGATCATCGGCGGCTCCCTTCGGAACGTGTCGGTGGAATCATCGACCAGGTTCGATCGCCGCCAATATACCACCTTTGGCGCGATTTCCACGCCCAAGATTCCGCTGCTATCATATCGTGACAGGTTTCGAGTATGATCCCGGTCACGCCTCCCAAACCCGCTGAATGGAGGGACCCATGCGTATCCCGATCCTCATGACCCTGATCCTGGCCCTGCCCATCGTAGCGGCGGCCAATATTCCGGACCTCAGCAACTGCCACGCCGAGATGCCCGACGGGCCGCTCCCCCGCTACCTCATGGTGACGCCCAGCGGCATGGGCCCGGCGCTGTCCGAGGGGCGCATCGACGGCGGCGACTACTTCAGCGCCGTCATCACGCTGACCCTCGCCAACGAGGACGGCGATCCTATTGCGCTCTACCCCGCCGAGGATGTCTGGCTCATGGACGAATGCGGTGCGATGGCGTACTGCGCACTCGCCATTCCCGACGGCCCCACCGACGAGAACGGCCAGACCGATTTCACCGGCCCCTACGCCGCCGGGGGTCATATGCCGGCCGATTGCCTGATCGAGGTGCTTCTCGGCGGCAGCCCGCTGTGGGAACCGGGACTGGAATTGCGATTCAACAGCCCGGACATCAACGGCGACCTGGCGGTCAACCTCTCCGACATCACGGTGTTCACCCAGGCCCTCGGGGAGTACGACTGGGCGGCCGACTACAATTTCGACGGGGTGATCAATCTCTCGGATATCGCGCGCATGACGCAGTCGATCGGGTTCGGTTGTCCCTGACAATCGTGATTTCCGCCAACGATGAACGGAAAACGGGGCGCTCCCGCGAGCGCCCCGTCCCTCCCATCCCCCACCAACTACGCCGTCGCCGTCTCCTTCTTCTGCGTCACCAGCGACACCACGATCAGCGTCAGAAAGCTCAGCGGAATCGAGATGATGCCAGGCTGCCCCAGCGGATGCAGCGCGTCGGCCGCAGTCTTGCCGTACGGCCCCGCGAACATGGCCGGCCCGGTGAGGATGATCCCCAGCGCCGCCACGATACCCACGCAGATCGAGGCCACGATCCCCGCCGCGGTGGTCTTCTTCCAGAACAGGAGCATGAGGATCGCCGGTAGGTTGGCCGATGCCGCCACGGCGAACGCCCAGCCCACCAGGAAGCTCACGTTGATGCCCTGGAAGACGATGCCCAGGATGATGGCGATGATGCCCACGACGAAGGCCGAGTACTTGCCGGCGCGCACCTTCTCCTGCTCGCTCAGGTTCATGCCGCCGAAACGGTCCATGAGGTCATGCGCCACGGCGCCCGAGGCTGCCACGATCAGGCCGGCCACGGTGCCCAGCACGGTGGCGAAGGCGATGGCCGAGATGATGGCGAAGATCACGCCACCGAAGGACATGGCCAGAAGCGGCGCCGACATGTTGTTGTCGGCAGGATTCACCGTGCCGTTGGTGGCCGCACCCAGGCCCAGGAACAGGGTCAGCACGTAGAAGAAACCGATGGCCGCGATGGCCACGATGGTCGACTTCCGCGCGCAGGCCGGGCTCGGCACCGTGTAATAGCGGATCAGGATGTGTGGCAGCGCCGCCGTTCCAAAGAACAGCGCCAGCATGAGCGACACGAAGTTCATCTTCTGCCAGAAGGTCTCGACCTTGAACTTCACGCCCGGCTTCATCTGGGTGGTGCCAGAGACGGTCTTCGGATAGAAGACGCTGAACTTCTCACCAGCGTCGTCGAAGACGGTCTTCTTGTGCCACTGCTCGATTCGGGTGTCGGGGTGGGTGAGGCGCGCCAGGAAGCCGACCGGCCCCACCGAACCCGTGCCCTTGGCCCCTTCGGGTCCGTTCATGCCGCCGATGGTCTTGATGCGCCCCACGGGGAAGAGCAGGCCGTCGGGCTCGCCGTTGACCAGGGTGGCGTTGCGCCACTGCGCCTGCCAGAGCGTGCCGTCGGGGTCGACCTTCCACCAGGAGATCTTGCCGTCGCGGGTGTACTCGAGCAGGTCGCCGGAGGTGAAGGCCAACTGGTAGCCCTCTTCCGCCAACTCGGCCTTGGTGGAGTGCTCGGGGATGTTGAGCAGCGACTCGCCGTCGGCGCCGGCGAGACTGGGCGGGTCGGTGCTCAGGCCGCGCACCAGCAGGAAAACCACCACGATGAACGAGAAGATGAGCAGCAGTCCGCCCTTGAGGAACTGCACGTAGGTGGTCGACGTCATGCCCGCCGTGGAGACGATGGCGATCACGATGACGCCCACGATGATCACGCCCACCCAGTGCGGCAGCCCCAGCAGCGGTTCGACCAGCGAGCCGGCGCCGTTCATCTGCGGGATCAGGTAGCAGATGGACACGACGAGGGTCGAGATGGCCGCCGCGAGCTTGATGCCCTTGCTGTTGAACTTGGCGTCCAGGGCGTCGGCGAAGGTGAACTTGCCCATGCGCTTCATGGGTTCGGCCACCACGAAGAGCGCCACGACCCAGCCGGCCAGGTAGCCGATGGAGTAGAGGAAGCCGTCGTAGCCCAGTGTCGCGATCATGCCGCAGATGCCGAGGAAGGATGCGGCCGAGAGGTAGTCGCCGGCGAAACTGATGCCATTGACCGCCCAGTGAATCTGACCGCCGGCGGCATAGTAGCCCGCCGCCGACTTGGCCTTGCGCGCGAAGAAGAAGCTCAGCCAGAGAACCATCGCCACGAACGACGCGAAGATGATGATCGACAGGGGAGTGCCGTGCAGATTCATGCGCTCTCCTCCCCGCCACCGATCGTCCCGGCCAGTTCGGTTTCCTTCTTCGTGCAGAGCCAGTTGTAGATCAGCGCGAGCACGAGTGCGAACACGATGAGGCCCATGCCGTAGACCACGGCCAGGTTCAGGCCGCTGAAGACCATGACCTGCATGGCCTTGCCTTCGGTGAACACGTTGAGGAAGACGAATCCGGCGTAGACGACGCAGTAGATGGCGAACATCCACACGCCGAGACGGGTCTTGTACCCGCTCGCGGGATCAGGACCGGAGTCCTGCGCGGGTTCGTGGTGCATGGGGGCCTCCTGGGATGGGTTCCGGGGCGCCGGGACCAGTGGGCGGTGATTCTTGGGTGCGGACGGTGGCCGGACCGGACGCCCTTGCCTGGTGGGTGGAGCCGGTCCGATAGCGAGCGATCAAAATGAACAATAGTATGTCGTTAAAAGAATCACAAATCGGATTAGGCGGTTGAGATTCAGACCGTTCCCGCCCCTCTGGGTGAACTGGTTTCACTGGCGCGCCAGGATCATATTGAACGTTCCGACACGGAGTTCAGTAACCAGGCGCAGGACGGAGAGCCACGAGGCAACGGATCGACCACAAACGTCTATTCGGTCCCGGACGACGCGCCGTTCACCCATGCCGAAGTGCCCACCAACCACAAAACTTTATACACGATCTATTTCATCTTGTATGATCACCCGAAACGTCCCCTCGCTCGCGCCCCCGTCAGAAAGGTGGCAAGACATGACGTTCTTCCGCAGCATCACCATGACGAGCCTCGTCATCGGTCTTCTCGCCGTCTTGACGGCCGCCGCATCTGGCGCTGAGGTCCCCACGGTAATCAACTCCGCAACCCCGGTGGTCAACGGCAACTTCGGCATCTCGGTCGCCGGCGCCGGCGATATCAACGGCAACGGCCACGACGACCTCGTCATCGGCGCGCCGCTCGAGGACGGTGGCGTCGGCTACGTCGGCCGCATCCTGGTCCAGGACGGCGGCACGGGCGCCACCATCTGGAATCTGGTTCCGCCGCAGTTCTGGGGTACCCGGTGGGGCACCACGGTGGGCTCCGGATCGGATCTGAATGGTGACGGCGTGAGCGACATCGTGGCGGGCTCCCTTTCGGATAGGGCGCTGGCCTTCAACGGCGCCACGGGCGACACCATGTTCTCCATGCGCCACCCCGACGGCGAGTTCGACACCTCGTTCGGCGTGGTCGTGGCCATGGCCGGCGACTTCAACAACGACAACCTCGGCGACGTGATCGTGGGCGCGTACAATCAGGACATCGACGGCCTGCTGCGGGCCGGCCGGGCCTACGTGTTCGCCGGGCCCAGTGGCGCACTGATCGCTACCCTCGAATCGCCTTTCATGGAAGACAGCGGGCAGTTCGGCATTTCCGTGGCCGGCGCCGGCGACGTGAACGACGACGGCTGGGACGACGTCATCGTCGGCGCCTTCATCGAGAACGTGGACGGGGTGAACGACGCCGGTCGCGCCTACGTCTTCAGCGGCGCCACCGGCGACACGCTCTTCTCGCTCCAGGCCCCGGTTCCCGACCTGGCCGCCGAGTTCGGCAATTCGGTGGCCGGCATCGGCGACATCAACGACGACGACCATGCCGACGTGATCGTGGGCGCCATCCAGGACGGCACGCCGGAGGTCTACGACTCGGGTCGTGCCTACATCTTCGACGGCGCCACCGGCGCGCTGATCCACGACCTGTCCTCGCCCACCCCCGATTTCTCGGGGTTCATGGGCAAGGCCGTCGCCGGCATCGGCGACTATGACGGCGACGGCACCAACGACGTGGTCGTGACCGCTCACACCGAGGATGCCAACGCCACGAACGGCTCCGGCCGCGCCCACGTCTTCAGCGGCGCCACCGGCGAGCATCTGGACACGTTCGAGTCGCCGAACACCGAGAACTTCGGCCGGTTCGGCGTCTCCGCAGCCGGCGCCGGCGACGTGAACGGCGACGGACGACCCGACGTGATCATCGGCGCCGGACTGGAGGCCGTGGACGGAATGAATGACGCGGGTCGGGCGTACGTCTTCCCCGCGCCGTCGGTGATCGCGGTGCCGGACAGCCCCGG
>PIVY01000112.1 GCA_003353795.1 bacterium | reverse complement strand
CGCGATTGAATAGCGTGACCTCGTGGCCGCGCGCCACGGCCGCCTCCACTTCCCAGGGGCCGATGAAGCCGGTGCCACCGAGGATGAGGATCTTCAGGCCGGAGTCGTTCTTCGCGGGGTGGTCTTCAGCGGCAGCGGGGAGCGCCAGGAAGAGAACGACGGCAGTGGCGAGGACGATGCGCGCGGTGGATTGGTTGATCACGGTCGATGCCTCCTGGTCGACGGGTCCCGGGTTCGTCAGGCAGCGTAGCGAACCGGCGCCGAACCGGCCACCAGGATCCGGGCGCCTCCGCGATGTTGGCAAACCATCAATTTCTGCTACGCTCCCGCGGATCGTCGACATTCGTCCCCCGTGATCGGAGGATTCCATGGCTCGAACCGCCGCCACTCCCAAGCACCTCTGGATCATCGGCATCGTCGCCCTGCTCTGGAACCTGATGGGGATCTTGGACTACCTCATGACGCAGACCAAGAACGCCGATTACATGGCCAAGTTCACCCAGGAGCAGCTCGACTTCTTCTACGGCCTTCCCATGTGGTTCGAGGCTTTCTGGGCGCTCGCCGTCTGGGGAAGCTTGGCCGCCAGCGTGCTGCTGCTACTGCGCAATCGTTTCGCCGTGCCCGTGTATGCGGGGGCGTTCGTCTCCATGGTCATCACCTCGGTCTACAGCTACGGCTTCGCCAACGGCATCGACCTGATGGGCGTCGGCGGTTTCCTGTTCTCGCTGGCGATCTTCGCGATCTCGCTGGCGTTGTGGCTGTACAGCAAGGCCATGGCCGCGAGGGGCGTGCTGGGCTGAGCGGTCGCGCGAATCCAGGTCAGGTTCGTTCGGGTCGCAGGACGTCGATCACCTCGATCCGCTCGGCGCGCGGCATGCCCTCGACCTGGTACACCTCGGGGATGCTCTTGCGCAGGTCGCTCGCCAGGTATTCCTCGAGCGACTCCTGCGAGTCCCAGAGGTAGAAGCCGCCCCACTCGTCGGTGGCCGGGTCGTGCAGGTAGTACTTCTGGAGCAGGCCCGGCAACGCCTGGAAGTCGGGGAAGCGCTCCTTGTAGCGACGTTGCAGTTCGTCGGGCGCCAGCGACGACTTGAAGCGGACGACGATCAGCACCTGTGGATGGGTCGGGTTTGCCACGCATGAACCTCCTGGGATCGGGATTGAACCTGATTTAATCAGACACTCCGCCGATCGCAAATCGGGCTGACCGTTCCCGATACCACGCAAGAATGGAGGCTGACGACTTGCAACTCAACTCCCTCGACTGGTGGGTCGTCGCCGCCTGCCTCCTCGTGGCCTTCGCGCCCGCGCTCTGGTTCGCCCGCCGCGCCGGCAGCGGCACCGCCGAATTCTTCGCCTCGGGTCGCGCCGCGCCCTGGTGGCTCATCGGCACCTCCATGGTGGCCACCACCTTTTCCACCGACACGCCCAACCTGGTGACCGACCTCGTCCGCACCCACGGCGTCTCGGCCAACTGGGCCTGGTGGGCGTTCCTGATCACGGGCATGGCCACGGTCTTCCTCTACGCGCGATTGTGGCGTCGTAGCGGCGTGCTCACCGACCTCGAGTTCTACGAGATCCGTTACAGCGGCAAGCCCGCGGCTGCCGTGCGCGGCGTGCGGGCCATCTACCTCGGTCTCATCTTCAACGCCGTCATCATGGCCACGGTGACCCTGGCCGCGGTGAAGATCGCCCACGTGCTGCTGGGCTGGGAACGGTCGACCACGCTGATCGTGTGCTTCGTCCTGAGTGTGGGATTCTCGGTGCTTGCGGGCCTGTGGGGCGTGC
Organism: bacterium; assembly: GCA_003353795.1. GTDB lineage: Bacteria > Krumholzibacteriota > Krumholzibacteriia > LZORAL124-64-63 > LZORAL124-64-63 > Glo-17. The sequence goes on along the minus strand of PIVY01000112.1, from coordinate 15,122 downwards.
TCGTGGCTGACCTCGTGCAGTTCGTCATCGCCATGGTCGGCGTCGTGGCGGCGGCGCGCTGGGCGGTGATGGCACCGCAGGTCGGCGGGCTGAGCGGCCTGGTGGAGAAGCTCGAGCCGGAGACCCTCGCGTTCTTCCCCGACCCGTCCAACACGAGCCTCTTCGTGACCATGCTGGTGATCCCGCTGGCGGTGCAGTGGTGGTCGGTGTGGTATCCCGGCGCCGAACCGGGCGGCGGCAGCTACATCGCCCAGCGCATGCTCGCGGCCAAGGACGAACGCAACGCGCTCAAGGCCGTGCTGTGGTTCAACGTGGCGCACTACGCGCTCCGGCCCTGGCCCTGGATCCTGGTGGCGCTGGCGTCGCTGCTGGTCTTCCCCGAACTGAGCGACATCCGTACCGCGCTACCCCACGTGAACCCCGAGCTGCTGGGTAACGACATCGCCTACCCGGCCATGCTCACGCTCCTGCCCCACGGTTTGCTCGGCCTGCTGGTGGCGTCGCTCACGTCGGCCTACGTCTCGACCATGAGCACTCACCTCAACTGGGGCGCGTCGTACCTGGTGCACGACCTCTACCGGCGCTTTTTCCGGCCCGACGCGGGGGAGAAGCACCTGGTCGCCGTCTCACGCCTGGTGACCGTGGGGCTCATGGCCTGCGCCGCCGCGTTCACGTTGTTGCTGGAGACGGCGAGCGAGGCGTTCAGGCTGCTGCTGTCCTTCGGCGCGGGCACCGGGCTCATCTACCTGCTGCGCTGGTACTGGTGGCGCATCAACGCCTGGAGCGAGATCTCGGCCATGGTGGTGTCGTTCGTGGTGACGCTGACGATCCACCTGCTCGGTCGCGCGGGCGTGATCGATCTGTCGGCCGATGCCGCGCTGCTCTGGACCGTGGGCGTGACCACGGCTGCGTGGTTGGCGGTGACCTGGCTCACGCCGGCGGTGTCGCGCGAGGTGCTGGCGGCGTTCGTGGAGAAGGTGCGGCCGGCGGGGCCGGGATGGTCGGGATTCCGGGTGTCGGGATCGGCGCCGGGCGATCCGTTGCCGAGGGCGCTGGTGTCGTGGTCGCTCGGCTGCGTGATGATCTACGCGGCGCTGTTCGCCACCGGAAGCGTGCTGTACGGGCAGGTGGGACGTGGGGTGGTGCTCGGCGTGGTCGCACTGGTCGCCGGAGCCGCCCTGGCTCGCATCTCTCGACCGTCGACCGGCACCTGATCGAACGGGGCGAGGCTGGTGGTCGGGCAACGCCGCCGCAGTACGGCCGGCGACGTCACCCTGGAAATCGGAACGGCCGCTCTACCGGAACAACGCCTTCACCGAACCGAGCGTGCTCGCCTCGGCGCCGACGGTCTCGAGCCCCATCTGGCCGCGGATCTCGCCGCCGGGGAACTCCTCGGTGTGCACGTTGACGTAGATGTTGCCGGCGGAGAGCTCATCGTAGTCGGCCTGCAGCATGTTCCAGTTGCCGGCGACCGGCGATCCGATGGGCAGTGCGAACACCACGCCGCCATTGGCTCCGGCCGGGGCGTTGTGGAAGTGGGCGCCGGTCTGGGCCGTGGCCTGGCCCAAGAACTCGAGTGTCCAGGTGGCCATGAGCGTCTCGGTGTCCACCGAGATGGTGGCCTCGCCGCTGGCGCCGCTGGCGTTGGGCGGCACCTCGTTGGCTCCCGAGAGGGTGGCCGAGTAGATCTCGAGGTCGGCGTGGGCGGCCGTGGCGAACAGGCCGAGGGCCACCGCGAGCAGGGTGAGATTGCGGAACATCGTTGGCATTGGGCGCATGATTCAATCCTTGGGACCGGGTGGGGAGATGGAAGATCTTAAAAGAATACTATAGAAGTCATGAATCGTCGAATGACGATCGGCGGGCTCCGTCAGTTCCCGGTTCCCTCGGCGTGATTCTTGCATCGATTTGCAGCATATCGCCCACCTCAGCCCGCCCTGGGGAGCCTGTATGCCAGAACTCGACGCGACCCTGTTCGACATCGAATCCATCGTCCACCGACGCGACCGTTCCCGTATCGATGACCTCGTATCCGTGCTCGAGACCGACTCCGACAGGTTCGTGATCCGGGTTGCCGCCTGGGCACTCGAGCGCCTGGATGTCCGGAGCGCGGTCCCGGGTATGTCGGCGGAGCTGATGCGTCGGGGGACGGCCACGAGAAAGGGGTCGTCATGATGGACTACACGATCGTCGACCACCAGTCGCGGAAGGTCCAGTTCCGGGGCGAGAAGATCCTCGCGTTCGAGTCCCGCGGCCACGAGCACATGGGCACCCATCACGGACTGGGCGGTGCTCTGTACGCCAAGACGTCGCCGGACGAACTGGTGGCGACCATCGATCTGCCGGGCAGCCATCTCGATGGTTCGGTGTCGAGCCATCGCCACGTGCTGGTCCACGACCACTTCATCGACCTGCTCGGTGACATCGATGCGCTCGATGTCATGCAACACAATGCCATGCCGCACTGGATCGGCAGCTGCGCCATGGTCACCGCCGATTCTGGCGGATTGCTGCACATCCATATCGCTCTGTGCCGTGCCAAAGTCGAGTTCATGGAGCAGTGCCGGGAGGCGCTGTCCGGACGGTTCGGCATCTGCAAGCTGTGGCCCTACTAGACCCGGAAACTAGAGGCTCCGGCGGAGGTCGCCCTCGGAAACGAGCAGCTCCTCCAGCAGCTTCAGCTGGGCCCGGGCGCGGCGCAGATTGTGTCCGGGTTCGTCGACGGCGTAGTAGACGTCGCCGGCCAGATGATCGGCCAGAAACCGTACCGCCTGCTCGTAGGTCATGACCAGCACGCCGTCCACGAGCGAGGCACGCTCGGCCAGGGTGATCCAGGTCGCCGAGCCATAGAGGTGGCCCTCGGCCAGGGTCTGGAACCGCTTGTGATCCACGGTGACGAGGGAGAGGTCGGGCTCGTCTTCTGGTCGACCGGTCACCGCCGATCGCACGAGGTCACCGAAGTCGTGGGCCGCCAGACCGAGCTGCACGGTGTCGAGATCGACGAGGCAGATGGCGCGACCGGTTTCGGAGTCCACGAGCACGTTGTCGAGCTTGGCGTCGTTGTGGACCACGCGTTGCGGCAAGTCGTCGGGTAGGCGGTGGGCGAGGGGCGCCAGGCCGAGCAGTCGATCGAGGACGTCGCTGCAGCCATCGCGACGGTTGCACGCATCACCGTCGGCCGTGGATCGCAGCCGGGCCAGGTGTGCGGCGGTGTCGTGGAATCCGGGAAGCAACGTTCGCGGCGGCGGGGTGTTGCCCGCGGTGACCAGGCCGGGAAAGCGACCGACGATGCGCGCCGCGCCGCGAAGCTCCAGGAGGCGATCGGGTCGCGTCGAGCAGGATCCCAGGATCATCACCATGGCCCGCCAGACCTCGCCCTGGTCGTCGCGGATCCAGGGCAGGCCCATGGCGTGGCAGAACTCGAGGGAGGTGAACGGTCCGGTGATTCCCTCGGCGGCGAGGCCGTTGCTCACCGCGGCCGCGACCATGGCCGCGTTCTCCGCCACGGCAACCGGATCGGGGAATACGGTGCGGTTCAAGCGCTGGACGATGTACGCGCCGTCCTTGGCCCATACGATCCACGATTCATTGATCAGGCCGGAGCCGAATCGCTCGGGCTCCACGTCGATGACCTCGAGACCGAATCGGGCGGCGATGGCGCGCACGTTCATCGGGTGACGACCTCGCGCCGGACGTTGTCGCCCGTGAAGCCGAGCAGCTCGGGCGCGGCCCAGGCGGTGGTGGCGCTGCCGGATTCGGTGCGCAGGCTGAGCCGCGAGATCCCGCGCACGTCCAGGCGGGGCTTCACGATGTCGCCGGCCTCGACCACGCCGCTGTCCCAGAGCAACCGGCCGTCGCCCCAGACCTGGAACCGGGCGCTCTCGCCGGACACGAGCCCGGCTTCGGTGCGCAGAGTGTGCCAGTCGCCCGCGAGCGCGAAGTCGAAGCGGCTGGGGCCTGTGGTGCGCAGCCCGCGGTCGAAGGGGAGACCGTCGAGGTGCAGGTCGATGGCGTCGGCCAGGGACTCGACATGGGGTGCGGTGGCCGGGTCGGCGCGCTCGAGGAGGCGGAATTCCGAGATCGTCGTCGGTCCCACCGACACGGGGGCGAGCGCGTCGAAGGGCGCAGTGCCGCCGTCGCCCGCGCCGAGCACCATGGGGTCGACGCCGTCGTCGTGGGTGTTGAGCACCCGGAAGCGGAGCAGCCGACCGGCGCGGGGGGCGAAGCGGACCTCCTGCATGTCCTCGGTCTGCTCGAGCGAGCCGGTGGCCACGGGCTCGCCCCAACGCCCGTTCACGTCGGCGAGGTGGATCTCGTAATCCTGAACCTGGCCGTACTTCCAGTACTTGTCGTCGCGTGGGCTGATGCGGAAGCCCTCGACCACGCGGCGACCGCCCAGCGACAGCGTGAACTCGTGGGGACCGTAGGCCACGGACTGGTCGCGGACGGTGCGGAACCAGGTGCTCGGATCGCCGTCGAAGGCGTTCTCCAGCCGGTGGCCGGGTTCCTCGGCGGGGCGGGCGATGACCATGAGCTGGTCGGGGTCGAGGGTGCCGTCGCCGGCGGGCTTCTGAGGGAATCCGGGGCCGGGCGCCGGGATGGCATTCGCGGCGAACTCGACGACCAGTTCGTGCGCGGCGCGAACGGACAGCCGCCCGAGGTCGATCGACAACACGCCCACGTCGTAGGACCACTGCTCGGCAGCCAGCGTGCCGCCGTCGAGGGCCATCGCCGTCGGCGCCGCCGTCACGTGGAGCCGCACCTCGTGGCCGCGCTCCTCGAGCATGCCGTCGTAGGATCCGAGTGCCGTGGCCAGTCCCACGTTGATCCGGCGGCCGTCCTCGGCGACGGAAGCCGAGAAGACCTGCGTGCTGAAGGATCCTTCGCGGTATTGTCGCGTGTCGCCGTCGTCCTCGTAGAGTGCGAACACCGAGTCGCCGGACGGATAGATGTCGAGGGTGAGCGGATCGGCGGGCACCTCGCCGTCGTACAGCGACGCGGGGTACATGGGGATGATGGCCCCGGCGCGCACGAGCACCGGCAGGGTCTCCAGGTCCACGGGGACGTCGACGGCCTGGCCGCCGGCGATCACCTGGCCGGTCCAGTAGTCGATCCAATTGCCGGCCGGCAGGTACACGCCCTCGCGCCAGCCGCCGCTCGCGGCCTCACTGCGGAACACCGGCGCCACGAGCAGATCGCTGCCGAGGAAGAACTGGTAGGGGAACTCGTCGGCGCGGGGGTCGTCGGGGTGATCCCAGGCGATGCCGCGCACCATGGGGGCGCCGGTGAGTTCGGTCTCGTGCGCGAGGGTGTAGAGGTAGGGCATGAGCCGCTGGCGCAGGGTGAGGTAGCGGCGGTTGATGCTGCGATGCGGCTCGTCGAACCACCAAGGGTGCTTGCGCGCGGCCTTCGACCAGCCCGACATGCCCATGAGCACGGGCGTGAAGCACTTCCACTGCAGGTCGCGGGTGAACGTGTCGGCCGAGCCGCCGAAGATGCCGTCCACGTCGCCGGTGCTGTAGTTCATGCCCGACAGCGCCGAGCCGATGAGCGTGGGCACGTGCCAGCGGATGTAGTCCCAGGAGCCGGACTGGTCGCCGGTCCAGGTGACGGCGTAGCGCTGGATGCCGGCCCAGCCCATCACCGTCCAGATGAAGGGACGGGCGTCGGCGTTGTCGAGGAAGCCCTGAGCGGCGTCGTGGTTGGCGTCCATGGCCCACTGGTAGCCCTTGCCGGTCCAGGCCACGTCGAGTTTCTGGACGCGGGTGCCGGCGGTGCCAATTTCCCAGGCGATCTTCTCGACGCCGTTTTCGGTCCAGAGGCCGGTGCGGAAGCCGTGCTCGCGGAGGCCGGCCACCACCTCGGGGAGTTGCTCGTAGCCGCAGCCGTAGCCGTCGTTGGGGAGGATCCAGCTGCCGGGCATGTCGTGTTCTCGGTACTTCGCCGCCAGGGATTCGATGACGTCCGGGGTGGTGCCGGTGGGACCGTCCGACCAACCCTCGGGCACGGTGCCGGGCTTGTCGACGTTGTCGCCGTCGTTGTAGCAGTCGGCGTCGCCGTAGCCCAGGGCCCAGCGGGGGAGCAGGGGCGCGCGGCCGGTGAGCTGGGTGTAGAGGTCGAGGATTTCGTGGATGTCGTCACCCACCATGACGTAGGCGTCGAAGCGATTCTCGGCGTGAGTGGTGGTGAGGTAGCCGGCGCTGCGGAAGTCGTAGGTGCCGTCGGCCCAGGTGTTGCGCAGCATGCCGTAACCGCGGTCGCTCATGTAGAACGGCGCGGGGCTGGGGCGGTCGCCTTCTTCCCAGCCGCCGGAGTAGCTGATCTCCATGAGGCGGTCGTTGAACTGGAAGGCGCCGTTCTGCTGACCGCCGCCGTGGATGCGTTCGGCGGGGTCGCTGGAGAGCGTCTGGGTGGTGGCGCCGTCGGCGAGGCGCAGGGGGCGGAGTTCGCGCCAGACGGTCGTGCGGTCGCTGCGGCGGCGCAGTTCCAGGAGCAGGGGCGACTGGTGGACCACCAGGTCGAGCGCGTCCGTGGAGATGGTGACGTGGTCGACGTATTCGACCATGCGGGCCTCGACGCCCGGCCAGTCGCCCGGCAGCACGATGGGCGCCTTGCCGCTGCCCTCGTCGGTGAACTCTTCGGTGGTGGTGGCCTGGATGCGGACGACCTCGGAGGCGAGGAAGGTCAGGCGCAGACGCGTGCCGTCGGTGGCGCGGAGGTCGACGACGGACCCGTCGGCATGGAACTCGGCCAGGTCGGCAAGGGCGGGCGCCGCGGCTACGAGCGTGGCGACCGCGAGCAACGGGACGAGCTGTCGAAGTGGCAAGGCAGGGTCCTTGTCGTTGGGGCCGGGGCCAATGGGAGCTCAACCATAGGTCGTCGGTCCGTTCGAGTGTAGCGCGAAGTCGGTGCTGCGGACCACTGCCCCGATCCTGTATGCTAGTCGACCCCACCGACACCGGGAAGGCGGTCCGACTCATGGGACGGAAGAAGAAGAACGAGACCGGCGCTCTCGACGACGCCCCGTTCTCCTACCAGGCGACGGCCGACGGCAAGGTCTTCATCTCGTGGAACGGTCGTCAGATCACCATCCTCAGGGGTGACAAGGCCACGGCGTTCCTCAAGCGGGTTTCCGGCGCGAGCGAGGTCAAGCAGCAGCTGGCCATGGCCCGGGCCACCGGCAACTTCAAGCGGGGCAACGAGCGATCGTAGCGGAGCCCAACAAGGGACGGGAGTTTCGAATTTGTCCATCCGTTGCCTCTTGCTGGGTCTGTTGATCCTCCTCGCGTCCGGCGCCAGGGGCTGGACCGAACTTGCGCCCGGCCTGGATCACGGCGAGTTCACCACGTCCACGCCGGCGCCGGTGGGAGATTCGCGGATCACGATCCTGCGCATCGACCCCGCGCTCTGGGAACTGGAACTCGTGGGTGCGAGCCAGTCCGGCGATGCCACCTTGCGGACCGCCCCGCAGTGGTGCCGCGAACGCGACCTGGTCGCCGCCATCAACGCCGGCATGTTCGCCACCGACTACGCCACGCACGTGGGCTATCTGCGGTCTCGCGATCACGTCAACAACGGGAATGTGAACCGCTACCAGTCGGTGGCTGCGTTCCACCCGCGGGCGGGCGTCGGCCAGCCGCCGTTCCGGATCTTCGATCTCGACGATCCCGCCGTGGCCATGGACGACATCCTCGCCAGCTACGCGTCGGCGGTCCAGAATCTCCGCCTCGTCAAGCGTCCCGGCGAGAATCGCTGGAGCAGGCAGGACAAGCGCTGGAGCGAGGCCGCCCTGGGCGAAGACGCGCAGGGGCGGATCCTGTTCATCTTCGCCCGCTCGCCGTTCACCATGCACGAGTTGATCGAAGAACTGCTGGCCCTGGACATCGGACTCGTGGCCGCCCAGCACCTCGAGGGCGGCCCCGAGGCTCAGCTCCACTTCCAGGTCGGCGACCATGAATCGACGCAGGTGGGTAGCTACGAGACCGGATTCCGTCTCGACGACGGAAACATGGAGCCATGGCCGGTGCCCAACGTGCTCGGCATCCGGCCGCGCCACGCCGCCGCGCCGGCGAGCGGCGCGCCCGTGCCGCAGCCGGTCGAGACGGTACCGGACCCGCCGTCGTCGCCGCGATCCCGCGAGGCGGTCGACCGCGTGCGGCCGCTCCTGGCCCACGACCTGGCGGCAAAGGGTCTACGCTACGGCGCACCCATCTTCATCCGGATCTTCAAGCAGGCGTCGGAACTGGAACTCTGGGTGGAGGGCGAGCAGACGTTCGAACTGTTCCGCACCTACAGGATCTGCGATTTTTCCGGCGGGCTCGGTCCCAAGGAGCGGACCGGCGACAAGCAGAGCCCAGAGGGGTTCTACTTCGTGACGCCCGGCCAGCTGAATCCGTCCAGCCGGTTCCACCTCTCGTTCAACCTCGGCTATCCCAACGCTTACGATCGTCATCACGGCCGCACCGGCAGCGCCCTCATGGTGCACGGCGACTGCGTTTCCATCGGTTGCTACGCCATGACCGACGCCGGTATCGAGGAGATCTACGCCCTGGCCGACGCGGCTCTGCGCGGCGGACAACCTTACTTCCGGGCGCACGTCTTTCCGTTCCGTTTGACTCCGGAGAACATGCTCGAACATCGTTACTCTCGGTGGTACCGCTTCTGGAAGAACCTCCAGGCCGGGTATGATTACTTCGAGAAGCTCGGCCGACCGCCCGTCGTCGATGTCCAGGACGGGAAGTATATCTTCAACGATTCCTGAGAGGACCAGCGCCGGCATGTGCAGCGACTTCACCCACGCCGTCGTCCTGGATTTCGAGGCCACCTGTGACGAGCAAGCGCCGCCACGGCCGCAGGAGGTCATCGAGTTCCCGTCCGTGCTGGTCGACGTCGCTGCCCGCGAAATCGTCGACGAATTCACGGCGTTCGTGCGACCGCTGCATCATCCGCAACTCACCGAGTTCTGCACCGCGCTGACGTCCATTCGATCGGAGGATGTGGCGGATGCCGAGCTCTTTCGCGACGTATTCGCGCGGCACCAGGCCTGGCTCACCCGCCACGACCTCCATGAACGCCGGGCTATCGCCGTCACCTGCGGCGACTGGGACCTCGGCCGGATGCTGCCCATCCAGTGCGCGGCCGTCGAGCCGCCGATCTCCACCGTGCCGCCGTTCTATGCCCGCTGGCACAATCTCAAGCGCATGTTCTGTACTGTCATGCACCGCAGCAAGGCACCCGGGATGGGCGGCATGCTGAACGCGCTGAAACTGCAACTGGTCGGCCGCCACCACCGCGGTGTCGACGATTGCCGCAACCTCGCCGCGATTCTCGTGGCGCTCCTCGAAGCGGGCGGTTCCCTCGAGGTCACGGCGGAGCGGCGCTATCCGCCGACGTAGGAAAGGTGCGCCATGAAATCGACGGCTCATATAGGTCCGGTACTCCTGATCGTCTTCGGCGTCGCGCTCGCCTTCGCCCAGCCGCGGTCCGACATTTTCGCCCTGCGACTGGTCGACGCCGGCCTCGAACGCCTCGATCACGACGTGACCTACGACGGCAGCTACCGTGCCATCGATTACCCCGGCGGGGACGTTCCCGGCGACGTGGGTGTCTGCACCGACCTGGTGATCCGCGCCTACCGGGAACTGGGCGTCGATTTGCAGCAACTCGTCCACGAGGACATGACCGCATCCTTCGACGTCTACCCGACCCGTTGGGGCGCCACTCGGCCCGACGCGAACATCGATCATCGCCGGGTGCCGAACCTGCAGGTCTTCTTCATCCGGTACGGCGAATCTACGGCCGTGACCGACGATCCAAACGATTTCCGGCCCGGCGATCTGGTGACCTGGCTGCTGCCGGGGAACCTGCCGCACATCGGTATCGTGACCGACCGGTACTCGGGGGACGGTCAGCGACCGCTGATCGTGCACAACATCGGGGCCGGTCCGGCGCTGGACGACATGCTGTTCACGTACGACATCGACGGGCACTATCGGTATCGGGGCGGTCGGTGAACGTGAAGGCGGCGGGCATGGCCCGCCGCCGGATCACCGTCGATACGAATCTACTTCCAGGGCGTCGTTTTGAGTGCGAGCGTCGCCTTCATGCCCGGTATTGATTTGGAAACGAGCGGAATCAGGAACTCCATCTCGCTCTCTTCGCTCGACTCGACCCGCTTCGTATCGGCATTGCGCGAGACCTGCCCCGGCCGTTCGGAGTCGAGCCCCCAGCGCACCCGCCAACCGTCGCTGTTCTTGCCCGGTGGTACGGCCGCCAGCGTCAACGTATCGCGGAATAGGTACGAGCCCTCGATGTGGTCGTCGAACCAGAGCGCCCCGTCGACCTCGTAATCCGGCACGCGCACGCCGATGTAGACGCTGAAGACCAGCGCCCCCCCCCTGCGCTTCCTGGTGCGATTGGCGGCACTCAGGTAGGTGGAGAAGAGGCGGGGGTGACGGGCCTTGGCGTTCTCGCCCATGATCTCGTCGTAGGTGCGCAGGATCGCCGAATTCTCGTCGATCAGCCGGCGATGCAGATCGTAGCGGGTGCCGCGCGGGCGGACGACCGTCTCGAAATGGTACGATGCACGGACCTTCTTGCCCTCCTTGTACGCCCGGGCCACCCGCGGCGGCAAGGATATCTCCGAGACCCGAAGTTCTCCGTCGACGCGGATGTCGCCGAACAAGAACCGCGTGAGGTTCTGGAAGCCGCTCTCCGAATTGACGATGCCGTAGTGACCGCTGTGGCTGCGATGCACGAAGGCGCGCGGCGTGCCGGCCACCGTGGCGTTCTCGATGCGGACGAGGCCGTCGCTCATGTCGCCGACCACGCGGCTCGACCAGCCGGCGGCCACTTCGTAGTCCTTGCTGTTGGTGCCCACGAGCGAGAAGAAGCGGTCGGTGGGAAACTCGCCGTTCAGACTGTCCGCCCGCTTCACGTCGTCGGGCAGCGACAGGTACTCGCGCATCTTGCCGCGATTGAAATTGCTGGAGTTGTTGCGCGAGAAGAAACCGGGCACATTGCCGATGACCTTGACGTCGATGCCGTTGTGGGGCGTGGCATAGGTGAATGCCTTGTCGACCAGACCCCGGACTCCGAATTCGTCGACGGACGGGTTCTGCAGGAAGCACCGGGCGATGAGTCCGCCCATGGAGTGGGCCACGAGGTAGACCCGGAACTTCGCCCGTGCGTCCGCGTCGTCACCGCATACGGCGGCGCGAACCTGGTCCACGAGCTTGCTCAGTCCGCGGGCGTAATCCGGGATCCTGGGTCGATCGGGGTCCTCGTTGAACTCCTCGGAGACTTGATCATAGTACCGATAGATGATGACGCTGCGGGGCGTGATCCGGCCTCGTGGGTGCAGTTCCTCGCCGGCCTCGTAGACGTCGCGGTAGCCGTGGTCCTTCATGAGTCGGACGAGGGGCGATTCGAAGATGAAGCGTTCGACGGATTTGTCCCAGCGCTGACGGGTCTTGGTCGAGCCGAGGTTGAACCCCATGTAGGGCGTGGCCACGGTCTCCTCGACGGCCTCGTCCGAGCCGGCGTATCCGCGAATGTAGATGATGGGATAATAGGGTGCTTCGATGGTGGGATCTGGCACGGCGATCTCCTTCCGTGAGACCTCGCGGCGGTCGTCGGGCGGGTGTGCCGCGACCGCGGAGGCTCGAATTCCACGGGCGGAATTGTGCCAGAAAAATCAGGATCTTTGTAGGCCTAGTTCGATGCCGCGGAAACGCAGACCCGCGCCAATCCCTCGGCCCCTACCTCTGCCAGCCGCTTCGTCGCGTGCTTGTATCCCGCGGCCATGGCCTCGTCGAAGCCCTTCCAGCTGGTGAGCCCCACCCGTCCCGGTGGCGAGCAGAAGTAGAGGTCGGCGCCTTTCTTGGCCGCGCGCCGACGCTCGCTGCTGGCCAGGAACGACGAGCGGAACATCGTGGTCATCACGTGGGGCACCTTCAGCTTGCGGTTGCGCAGCACGTACTTCTCCCAGAAGAAGCGCCAGCCCGACGGCGTGTCGTCGTAGCCGAGATTGGGGCGCACGGGCATCCAGATATCCGAGGCGATGATCCGGCCCGCGCCGAACGTGCGCATGGGCTCGACGGGGAAGTTGTCGAAGGTGCCGCCGTCCACGTGCAGGTGACCGTCGATCACCGTGGGCGGCAGGATGCCGGGCAGGGAAATGCTGCCCTTGATGGCGCGCCAGAGGGTGCCGCGGCGGTGCACGGCCATGGCGCCGATGGAGAAGTCGCCCGAGACGCAGAAGTAGGGCAGCCAGAGGTCCTCGATGTCGCGGTCGCCCATGTAGTCGCGCAACAGCTTCTCGATGCGCTTGCCCTTCATCATGGAGACCAGGGGTGGGAAGGCGTAGTCGGTGAGCGGGTTCTTGTGGGTGAAGGCGCGGCGGGCGTTGTCCTCGAGGGTGACAGGATCCCAGTCGCGGGCCATGCCGGCGGCGAGGATGGAGCCCAGGCTGGAGCCGCCGACCATGTCGACCGACACGCCGGCCTCGTCGAGGGCCTTGAACACGCCCAGGTGCACGAAGGCCTTGGCGCCGCCGCCGGCGAGCACCAGGCCCACGGCCTCGCCGGCCAGGAAGCGGGCCACGCGGGCGAAGTCGCCGGCGCGGTCCAGGCGCAGGTGGTGGTGGCGCAGCAGGTCGCGATCGTCGAGCCAGCGGGCGGTGCCGGTGGGTTCGACGCTGCCGTCGGCATGGACAAGCACGAGGGATCGCGCGGCGCCGGTGGGTTGGTCATCGAAGAGTTCGTGCTCCAAGTCGGTGACGGCGGGATCACTGCCCGCGGCGGCCACCAGCAGCACCCGGTCGGCCTGGCGCACGCAGAGGCGCGACCACTCGCTGGCCGTGTCGTCGAGTTGCATGAGCACGAAGCGGTGTGAATTCTCGAGGCGGTCGAGCCAGCCGCTGGTCCACGAGTTGTCGCTGGCGGTGGCGCCCTGTTCGGCGACCATGGCCGAATCGACGCAGGCGTGGGGGCCGTGATGGCCGAGGGCCAGGCCGAGGCGGTCGCGGAACTCCAGACGGTCGACATTGTCGTCGAGGAATACCACGGCCACCGTGCGCACGGCGCCGGTGTGGACGGCGCCGGCGCGGGCGCTGTCGAGGCGGTGGGTCACCAGGCGCGCCACGTTCCAGAGCAGCTGGGCGTGGGTGTGGCTCAACTCCACGAAGGCCGCCTGGCTCAGCCGAACCAGCACACTGTCACGCATGGCCCGGTAGGTGACCGAGTGCGGCTTGTTGGTGAGCAGGCTGGTGGCGCCCACGGTCTCGCCGGCGGCGCACTCGGCCACCGGGCGCTCGGTGCCGTCGTCGCCGGCGACCGTGGCGCCGAGCCGGCCGGCGATCACGATGTGGATGCTGTCGCCGGGCTCGCCCTGGGTCACGAGGATCTCGCCGGCCTGAAGGGCGCGCGGTTCGAGATGCCCGCTGATCTCGTCGAGGATGTCGTCGGGCAGGTCGCCGAAGAGCGGTTCGAGGCCTCGGGCGAGCTGGTCGCGATCGATGCGCGGCGAATCGGTGGATGGCAAGGTTCGTCTCCCCGGACCGGATGAATTCGACAAGAATGGCTATCATAGATGAAATCAGTCCTATTGACATCGGGAGATCGACATGAACATCGGCAAGACCCTTGATCCTCTCGGCGCTGTTTCCCCACGTGAACCTGGGCGGCGGCGCCACGCACGGGCTCCGCTACGCCGCCGTGCTGGGCGCCTTCTTCTGGACCTCGCACGTGCTGGCCTTTCTGGCCAAGCAGGCGGTGGCGCAGGCCGGAACCTTCGCGGTCATGGAGACCGGCTACCTGGTGCTGCAGTTCGGGATCTACGGGTTGATCATCGGGCGCGTTTTCAAGGAGCGGCGCCTCGCGCACTAGCGTCCGGCGTGCCATATTGGGCGAGCCGTCCCGTCCCAACCCGTCCCCCCGGAGTCGTTCCATGAACCAGTGGGTCAGTCAGGCCATCGCCAAGATCGAGGCCGATTTCCAGCGCTCCTCCGACACCCATCTGCACAAGGTGGACCTGCCAGCCATGCCGAACCTGCATCTCTACCTCAAGGACGAGTCGACCCATCCCACCGGCAGCCTCAAGCACCGGCTAGCGCGCTCGCTGTTCCTGTACGGTCTGTGCAACGGCAAGATCAGCGAGGGGACCACGGTGGTGGAGGCGTCGTCGGGCAGCACGGCCATCTCGGAGGCCTACTTCGCGCGCCTGCTGGACGTGCCGTTCATCACGGTGGTGCCGCAGGGGACCTCGCAGGAGAAGATCGACGAGATCACTTTCTACGGCGGCCGCTGCCACTTCGTGAAGGGCGCCGAGATCTACCGCGAGGCCGAGCGCCTGGCCAGCGAACTGGACGGCCACTACATGGACCAGTTCACCTACGCCGAGCGGGCCACCGACTGGCGCGGCAACAGCAATATCGCCGAGTCGATCTTCGCGCAGATGGAGCGCGAGCCGCATCCGGTGCCGGACTGGGTGGTAGTGTCCGCGGGCACGGGCGGCACCTCGGCCACCATCGGCCGCTACATCCGTTACAAGGGTTACTCCACGCAGCTCTGCGTGGCCGACCCCGAGAACTCGGTGTTCTACGACTACTTCCAGACCGGTGACGAGGCGACCACCTGCGAGGGCGGTTCCTGCGTGGAGGGCATCGGTCGTCCGCGGGTGGAGCCGTCGTTCGTGGCCTCGGTGGTCGACCGCATGATCAAGGTGCCCGACGCGGCGTCCTACGCCACGATCCACTTCCTGAAGAAGATCATGAATCGGCGCTGCGGCGGTTCCACCGGCACGAATCTCTTCGCCATGTTCCAGATCCTCTCGGAATTGCACGCCGCCGGTCGCGAGGGCAGCGTGGTCTCCATGATCTGCGACGCCGGCGACCGCTACACGCACACCTACTACGACGAGGGGTGGCTCGCCGAGCACGGGTATGCGGAGGATATGGAGCGGTACCGGGTGGCGCTGGAGCGATTCTACGCTGGCGGCGTCCTGGCCTGAGGGCTCCGGTTCACCGCGGGGGCCCTCAGTCCACCAGCGTCATCCGCCGCGCCTCCCGAGATCCGTCCGTTACCAGCCGGTACAGATAGATTCCCGACGCCACCCGCCTGCCC
>PIVY01000463.1 GCA_003353795.1 bacterium | reverse complement strand
GACGTCGCCGAAACCGGCCGAGTCGATGCTGGCCGCGACGGTGGCCGCATCGGCGGGCACGTTCCAGGTAAGGGCCTGGGCGGCGCCGGCGCGCAGCAGCAGCAGACCGAGCGACAGAGCGCGACGAATCATGGCGGACGACCTTCCGTCTTCTACCGGCGACGAGCCCGACTGGCGAGGCGACAATGATACCACGGATCCGATTCACCGTTCAAAGGGCCCCCCGACAGGCCCTGGTCCTGGCTGCGATTTCGGCGCTGCTGGCCCTCGCCGGCTGCGGCGGAGGCGGCGATTCCGACACGGTCACCCTCACCGCCCACATCGTCATCCCTGCCGACACCTTCGTCGACGGCCCGCCCGTGGGCGCCGCCCTCGACGGTGAGATCAACGGTCGCAAACCGCCGTTTGAAACGCTGCCGGTCCAGGGATTCAGTTCGCTGGTCCACCTCGGCGGCCAGTCGTGGGCAGCGCTGCAGGACAACGGCTTCGGCACGGCCGCCAACAGCCCCGACTACCCGCTGCACGTCTTCCACCTCCGCCTCGACCTCGACGCGGGCGAGATCAACGGCATCATCCCCATCGGCCTCGCCGACCCCGACGGCCTGCTCGGCTTTCCCCTCGGACGTCCGTCGGAGTCCGGCAACCTCCATGGCGCCGACCTCGACCCCGAGTCCATGGTCCGCCTCGACGACGGCACGTTCTGGATCGGCGAGGAATTCGGTCCTTTCCTCGTGCACATCGACGCCCTCGGCCGCGTCATCGACACTGCCATCCCCGTGCCCGTGCCGCCGACCCTGCGCGACCACGCCCGCGGCCACCCCGTCTTCCGCACCCCCGACCACCCGAGCCTGCGCGTCCACGAGGAGGAGCACACCCGCCTCGCCGACGCCAACTTGCCTCGCAGCGGTGGCATCGAGGGCCTGGCGCGCACCCCTGACGGTTCGCATCTGATCGTCGCCGTGGA
>PIVY01000111.1 GCA_003353795.1 bacterium | reverse complement strand
CTTCTACGCAGTGCGCCCCGAGGTGGTCTACATCGAGCTCGACCGCGACCGCATGGCCCAGCTGGGTGTGCTGCCGGAGGCCATCGTGCAGGAACTGCAGGCGCACAACGTCGTGGCCGATGCCGGCCGGGTGGAGGTGGGTCCCGAATTCCTGACCATCGAGCCGACGGGCATCTTCACCGACGTGGCGGACTTCGAGCGCCTGGTGCTGAGCAGCGTGTCCGGCACCTCACAGATCTACCTGGGCGACGTGGCGACCGTCCGCCGCGGCTACCAGGATCCGCCTGCGCCGATCCTCCACTTCGACGGCAAGCCGGCCGTGGGCCTGGGCATCTCAACGGTGGCCGGCGGCAACGTGGTGACCATGGGCGAGGCGCTCAAGGTGCGCATGGCCGAGCTGATCGAGAACGTGCCGGTGGGCATCGAGTTCGGCGTGATCTCGATGCAGTCCGACGCGGTGACAGAGGCCATCAATGGCTTCCTGGTCAGCCTGCTCCAGGCAGTGGTGATCGTGATCGTGGTGCTGCTCTTCTTCATGGGATTGCGCAGCGGCCTCCTGATCGGCTTCATCCTGCTGCTGACGATCGCCGGCAGCTTCATCTTCCTCAAGGCCCAGGGGGTGATCCTGGAGCGGATCTCCCTCGGCGCCCTGATCATCGCCCTGGGCATGCTGGTGGACAACGCCATCGTGGTGGTCGACGGCATGCTCATCAACATGGGAAAGGGCGTCAAACCGCGGCAGGCCGCCATCGACGTGGTGGGCAAGAACGCAGTGCCGCTGCTCGGCGGGACCGCCATCGCCATCCTGGCCTTCGCCTCCATCGGCACCAGCCAGGACAGGACGGGCGAGTTCACGCGGTCGCTCTACACCGTGATCCTGGTCTCGCTCAGCCTGAGCTGGGTCACGGCCGTCACCATCACCCCCTTTCTGGCCACGCGCTTCCTGAAGGTCAAACCGCCCAAGGAGGGTGCGCCGGCCGATCCTTACGACACGAAGTTCTACCGCGGCTACCGCGGATTTCTCGCCGGTGCCATCGGCAAGCGCTGGATCACGGTCCCGATCGTGCTCGGAATCTTCGCGGCGGCGGTCTACGGCTTCGGCACCATCGAGGGAAGCTTCTTCCCCCAGTCGTCGCGGACGCAGTTCCTGGTGGACTACTGGCTGCCGCAGGGCACCGGCATCCACCAGACGGAGCAGGACATCTCCGAGATCGAGCAGTACGCCATGGGCCTGGAGGGGGTCACGCACGTGTCGGCCACCATCGGCCAGGGCGCCATGCGATTCCTGCTGACCTACACCCCGGAGAAGGCGAACCGGAATTTCGGACAGCTCCAGGTGGAGGTGGAGAGCTTCGAGGACATCCTCCGGATCAAACCGCAGATCCAGCGTTACATCGAGGAGAACTATCCGGAGAGCATTCCGTCGGTGAAGCGCTTCGTCATCGGCCCCGCCGACCCGGGAGCCGTGCAGGTGAAGATCATCGGCAACGATCCGAAGGAGCTACGGCGCCTCTCGGAAGAGGTCATGGCCATCTATCACCAGCATCCGGACGCCTTCAACATCCGCACCGACTGGGGTGATCCCGTGAAGGTCGTGCGGCCGATCCTGGCCAAGGAGCAGGCCAACCTCAACGGGATCACCCGGCAGGACGTGGCGATTGCCCTGATGGAAGGCTTCGAGGGCGTCACGGTGGGCGTGTACCGCGAGGACATCGACCTGCTGCCGGTGATCATGCGTGCACCCGAGCCCGAGCGCCTGAACGTCGCCAGCATCACCAATCTTCAGATCTGGAGCCCGGTGGCCGGCCGCGCGATCCCTCTGACCCAGGTGGTGACCGGATTCGAGACCGTCTGGGAGGACGAGATCATCACGCGGGTGAACCGGCGGCGGGCCATCTCGGTGATGTGTGACCCCGAAGAAGGTCTGGACTCGAGGATCCTGAACTTCGCGCGACCGCGAGTGGAGCAGCTCGAGCTGCCGCCCGGCTACGAGCTGGAATGGTGGGGCGTGTACAAGAACTCCACCGAGGCCCAGGCCGCACTCACGGGTAGCATGCCCCTGTTCTTCCTGTTGATGGTCGCGACGGTGATCGTGCTCTTCAACTCGCTGCGGCAGACCCTGGTGATCTGGCTCACCGTGCCCCTGGCGATCATCGGCGTGACGATAGGCCTCCTGGCCACCGGCTTGCCCTTCAACTTCCTGGCGATGCTGGGCTTCCTCAGCCTGACGGGCATGATCATCAAAAACTCCATCGTGCTCATCGACGAGATCAACCTGCAGATCGGTGGGGGCCAGAGCGTCTATGACGCCATCCTCGCCTCGGGCACCAGCCGCCTGCGCCCCGTCGCCATGGCCGCGGCCACCACGGTGCTGGGCATGGCGCCCCTGTTCACCGATCCGTTCTTCAATGCTTTGGCCATCACCGTGGCCGCCGGCCTGACCTTCGCGACCATCCTGACCATGGTCGTGCTACCCGTGATCTACGCCGTGATCTTCAAAGTGAAGGTCACCAGCAACGCCAAGTGAGGCATGGAGGAATCGACGTGAACAGACGTCTGTTGATACTGGCCGTGAGCGTCCTGGCGCTGCATACCCTGCTCATGGCGGCGGCGATGGCGCAGTCGCGGCCGGCCGTCAGGGTGGCCTTCGTCCACGACCGGACCGCGGCGCCCTGGACCACGGCGTTCCGCGACAGCCTGCGCGCCGAGATCGCCCGGGTCCTCGACGTGGACTTCGCGGTGCAGATACCGGCTGCATTGACCCGGGCAGGAGACGGCACGGCGGCGTCCGTACGAGCCGCGCTCGACGAATTGATGAGCATGCCGGACGTGGATCTGGTCATCGCGAGTGGACCCCTGGGGAGCCTCGAGGCCAGCCGGCTTCCCTCACGTGCGCACCCGGTGATCGGTGGCTGGATCCTGGATACCGAGCTGCAGCAGGTTCCCATGGAGAACGGAACCAGCGGGGTCGACAATTTCACCTATGTCACCACCGGCAACATGGTGAGTGCGGATCTGGCCGCGTTCCGGGAGGTCGTGGATTACAAGAGCCTGGCCATCGTGGGCACCGCGGCATTCGTCGAGGCATTGCCGGACCCGGATGGGATTCAGGATTGGCTCGACACCGAACACATCACCATGGTGGTGGGCGGCGGGGCCGTGGAAGATGTCCTGGAGCAACTGCTGCCGGACACCGACGCCGTCTACCTCTTGCCCATGGTCGACATGACGATGACGGAGATCTCGGAGCTTCTCGAGGGTCTCGCCCTGCGAAGACTGCCGACGCTGTCGTTCCGCGGCGAGCCGGAGGTGCAAGCCGGCGCCCTCCTCGGCGTCGCCCCCTCGGACTGGCAACGCCGGGTCTACCGGCGGATCGCCCTGACGGCATCGCAGATCCTGGTCGGTGACGATCCCGCCCAGATTCCCGTGACCATGCCCCGCGAGGGCCGACTGTACCTCAACATGCGCACCGCCAATCGCGTCGGCGTCTCGCCACGGTTCGAGGTGATCATCGAGGCCGTGCTCATCGACCAGCTCCTGCAGCCGGGCGCGGAGACCGTCGACCTGAAGGCCGTGATGGACGCTGCGCAGGCCAACAACCGCGACATCGCCGCCACCGAGGCCGCCGTTCTCGCCGGCGAGGAACAGGTCAACATCGCCAAGTCGGACCTGCTGCCCCAGATCGACCTGGGCCTCGGCGGCTACCTCATCGACAAGGACAACGCGGCGTTCTTCCCGACCACGTCCGAGCGCACGCTCACCGGTAGCGCGACCCTTACCCAGCTCATCTGGTCGGATCGCGCCTGGGCCGGCTACTCCATCGAAAAGTATCTGCAAGAAGCGCGTGTCGGGGAACTGAACCGGGTGCGGCTGGACGTGGGGTTGGAAGCCGCCACGGCGTATCTGGACGTGCTGCGCGCCCAGACCCGGCTCCAGTTGCAGCGGCAGAACCTCACGTTCAGCCGCGCCAACCTGGAGCGAGCCGAGGTGCGGGTCGCCGTGGGCGATGCCAACCGCTCCGAGCTCTACCGCTGGCAGAGCAAGATCGCCGGCGAGCAGACCGCGGTCATGGACGCGGCCGTGTTGCAGCGGCTGACCAGCTTCGAGCTCAACCGGGTGCTCAATCGTTCCCTCGAGTATCCGCTGGAACTGGTCGACAACACCATCGACGATCAGTACCAGAGCGTGGTCGACCCGCGGGTGGACCGCTACATCCATGACCCCATGAGCCTGGACATCCTGCGGGAGTTCCTGGTCAGAAAAGGTCTGACCGGTTCCCCGGAGCTCCAGCAGTTCGACGCGGCGATCCTGGCTTCCGAACGCGCGCACACCGCCGCCAATCGGTCCTTCTGGTCGCCCGACATCGGGCTCACCGGCGCCGTGGACCACGTGATCTCCCGCGGTGGCGAGGGCTCGGTCATCGACGATCCTCTGGTTCCCGACGACACTTCCTGGAATGTGGGCGTGTTCCTGGCCTTGCCGCTGCTGGAAGGCGGCGCGCGCTTCGCCGAGACCCGCCGCACAACTCAAGAGACCTATCGACTCATGCGGGACCGCGAGGCTGCGGCCGCCCGCATCGAGCAGAACGTGCGATCGGCCACGTTCGAGGTGGCCGCGAGCCGGCTGGCCATCGACCTGGCCGGCAAGGCCGTCGAAGCGTCCAGCCGGAACCTGGAACTCGTGGCCGACAACTACACCCTGGGCCGCATGAGCCTGGTCGATCTGCTGGACGCCCAGACCAACGCGCTCAACGCCGAGCTCGACGCCGTCGACGCGGTGAACGGCTACCTGCTGGATCTCATGCGGGTAGAGCGGGCCGTGGGACAGTTCATGTTCTTCGTGGCCGCAGAAGATCGCGAGATCTGGATCGAAGAACTCCAGCAGTTCGAACTCGAGCGCCCGTAGACCACCCGCTCGAATGACACGAGAAGCCCGGCCGCCTAAAAAGCGACCGGGCTTCTTCACGTTACCCGAAACCGTCTGTTGAGCTGCAGGCGCCCAGCGCCTGCCTGCTCGAACAGACGCTTACTTCAACAGGAGCATCCGGTTGGTCTGGACGACCTCGTCGGTTTCCAGGCGGCCGAAGTACACGCCGGCGGGCGCCTCCCGACCGGTGTCGTCACGTCCATTCCAGAACACGCCGTAGGACCCGGCCGTCTGATGCTCGCTGACCAGGGTGCGCACCAGCTGTCCCGACACGTCGTACACCCGCAGGAACACCTGGGCATCCCGGCCCAGCTTGTAGCGCAGTTCGGTGGCGGGGTTGAACGGGTTGGGCCGGTTCTGGACGAGCTCGGTGGCGAAGCGCGAGATCGACACCGTCACCGACGGCGAGCGGGTCTCGCTGCCGTCCGGCGCCACCGCGGCCACGGAGTAGAGATACGACGCCCCCGGTTCGACGCGGGAGTCGATGAACCTCTCGGACGCGACGGGCAGCAGTCCGCCGCTGTTCGCGAGCTCCTCGGTGGGACCGTCGATCTGCTGGCGGTAGACGTTGAAGCCGGCCACCGGCTCGTCGGCCCAGTAGCGCCAGCTCACCTCCACGGCGGCATCGGTGGGCGTGGCCCGGATCTGCTCGAAGGCCACCGGCACCGAGGCATCGAGCACCCAGCCGATGTCGTTCATCAGGTTGATGGCCAGGCCGGGATCGTGCATGGGCACGGTGAAGATGGGCTCCATGATCTCGTCGGGTGACACGTCCACCGAGAAGTGGGCCACCGACGATCCGGGCACCAGCGGGCTCGGCGCGTGCATGCGGATGTAGTTGCCGCTGAGGCCCGCCGAAACGCCGGCGCCGGGGATCATGTAGGTGACGTGGCCACCGGTCCAGCGCAGGTCGGGATCCGACGTGTTGGCGGTCGCGCGCTGGGTGTCGTTCATGCTGGGATAGTCCGACGGCGTGGCGCCAGCGTGTTCGAGGTGGACCATGTACATGTCCTCGCGGCCACTGTTGAGCGAGCCGTCGATGAGGTCGATGAAGGTCTGGAAACCCAGGCCGTGGCCCAGCTCGTGCATGACGACGGTGACGAAGTCGTAGTCGCCTGCGGGCGGGTTGGCGTCGTAGCCGTAGTACCAGCTGGCGCCGCCGATGCAGTTGACATCACCGTTGATGCTGCTGTTGAAGGTGGCGGAAACGTCCGAGTTCGCCGGCGACAGGTCGAAGCCGGCGAGCGAGTTGGCCAGAGCCTGCGGGTACCAGGTTCCAGCCAGCGGCGCGTTGGGGAAATCATAGTGTAGCGTGAGCGCGCCTGCCGATCCCAGGACGGCGTAATTGGGTCCGCAGGTCAACGGATCCATGCGGGCGGCCACGCGGATGGACACGGCGCTTTCGAGCATGCCGCCCCAGATGTCGGCTGCGTACTGGAACGCGTTCAAGCGAGCCTGGCCCAGGGTGGTGGCGCTATTGCCGCCGGTGGGCGTCCAGGGCGTGGAATCGTTGAAGCCTTCGCCGGCCGAATCATTGTTGACGATGACGATGGTGGCCGACGCGTGGACGGACGCTGGTACGAGGGCGAAGAAGGCGAGGACCAGGGCCACGCCTGCGAGCCGGAAGTTCTGCACGCGCATCACTTCTCACCTCCCTGGACAGCCTCGGCGGCTTGGCTGTCGGGCAGGCACTCCACCGAATCGCCGGTCACCACGGCGGAGCTCTGGAACTTGCCGTTCAGCTCGACCATGTATCCGCCGCCGGCAACGGGACTGGGCTTGACCTCGAGCCCTTCGTCCGAGGTGTCGAATTCCGCGCCGAGAGCATCGGCCTGCTCGGCGGTGGGCGTGGTGGTGCGCTCACCGGTCTCGGGATCGATGTAGGTCACCATGCCGGACTGGCCCGCGGGCTGCGCTTCCAGGCCGGGTGTTGGTACCGGGGTGTCGTCACTGCGAGATCCTGTCCAGATGACCACGACGGCCAGCAAGACCAGGACACACGCGCCTCCGACGAGGGCGTTGCGGTTCTTCATGATCCCTCCTGTCGACGAATGAATCGGGCGTGGGCGTGAATGGCTTATACACAGACTATCTAACCTGGATCCGTCTTCGTGTCCACGGATCACGTCGTCCATGTCGCGAATCTACCGCTTCCGGTACTCAACCCCTCGCTTCGCCAGCCCAGCCAGCAGAAACTCCACATGCCGCTGCTCCCGCCCCAGGTACTCCGGCGGCGAGACCCCCTTCTCCGCGTACAGCCCCTGCGCCACCATCCGCACCGCCAGCGTCGCGGTGTAGCCGGTGGTGCGAGCCATGGAGGTCACGCCGAGATCGTGGTCAAAGTGGTCGAGTAGATCCCAGACGTGGTGTGCGGGGCGGCCGTCCTTCTCCCCCTCCACGTTGATCTGCAGCACGGTGAGGTCGCCCTCGCCCTCGGCCAGCTTCCACATGGGAAAGAGCAGCTTCGCGGTCATGTCGATGGGGCGAACCTGTTGCCCGGCCACGTCGACGGCGTCCTCGGCGAAGAATCCGCACTCGCGCAATAGCCGCATCTTCTCGATGTGACCGGGATAGCGTAGGGTCTTCTCCTTGAGGTTGGGCGCGTCGATGGTGCGCGCGAGGGTGCGCAGACCATCGGTGTTGAAGGCCTCGAGAGTGCCGGCGCCCGGGAAGTCGATGAGCTCGGGATCGCTGAGCGCCGGGCGCGTGACCATGGCGCCATTCTCCACGTAGCGCGCGGGGCGGACGTATTCCTCGATGACGTCGATGGGCGAGAAGACGGCCTTGTACTCCCAGGGCCAGGTGCGGATTTGCGGCAGGCCGCCCACGTAGACGAGCACCGTATCGACCGTGTCGAGTTGCTGCGCGGCGTGCATCACCAGGGCGCTGCCCATGCCGGGAAAGACGCCGCAATCGATGATGGCGGTGACGTCCTTCTCGCGCGCGAGCGCATCGAGTTCGAAGGGGTCCTCGGCGAAGAAGGCGATGTCCACCACGTTGGTGCCGGATTCGATGATCGCCTCGAGCGTGCGGTAGCCCATGAAGCCGGGGACGGCGGAGAGGACCAGGTCAAAGTCGTCGCAGAGGGCGGTCACGTCGGCGGAGGCGGCGAGGTCGGCCACGCGCGTGGAGACCGGGGCTTGCGCAGCGAGGCGGTCGAGGGCGGTCTGGTCGCGGTCGACAACGGTGACCTCGAACGCGGCGTCGGCAGCGAGGTCACGGGCCATGGGGGCGCCGACGAGGCCGGCGCCGAGGATCAGGATCTTCATGGTCGAAGTCTTTCGATGGAATCCGGAGCCAAAGGACCAGCGGTAGTTTAGCAGCGCGACCGGGCCGATGGGTATAGGTTGTTCCCGCCGACCGCTTGGATGCCACCAGGACCAGGACACCTCCATGCCGAAACTCCAGACCATCGCCACCGCCGTCCCGGCCACAAAGGTCGACCAGACCTACGCTCGCGACTTCGCCCGCGAGATCTTCGGCGGCCGATTCAAGGGCATCGAGCGCCTGCTGCCCCTGTTCACCAACGCCGGCATCGAGACCCGCTACTTCGTGGGCGAGCCGTCCTGGTACCGCGAGCCGCACGACATGGCCGAGCGCAGCGCCCTCTACGTGACGGCCGCCACGGAACTCTCGGCGCGGGCGGCCCGCGGCGCGCTCGAACGGGCCGGCCTCGAGCCCGTCGACATCGACACCATCCTCTACGTCAACACCACCGGTCTGGCGACGCCGTCCATCGACGCGCGGCTGGTGAACGTGCTGGGCCTGCGCCACGACATCCGTCGATTGCCACTCTGGGGTCTGGGCTGCGCAGGCGGTGCGGCCGGCCTCGCCCACGCCGCACAGCTGGCCAAGGCCGACCCGCGATCGCGCGTGCTGCTGGTCTCCACCGAACTCTGCGGCCTCACCTTCATGCCCGACGACCTGTCCAAATCGAACCTGGTAGCCACGGCCCTGTTCGCCGACGGGTCGGCGGCGGCGGTGATCACGGGCGACGAGGTCGACGCGCCGGGACTCGAGATCCTCGATTCCCAGAGCCGCTTCTACCCGGATTCCGAGAACGTCATGGGCTGGACCGTGCTGCAGCAGGGTCTCCAGGTCGTGTTTCAACGGCGCATTCCGGACATCGTCAAGGAGAGCGCGGCCGAAGACCTGGGCGGATTCCTTGCCCGAAACGGCCTGTCCCTCGGCGATATCGGCGCGTTCCTACTGCATCCCGGCGGCGCCAAGGTGATCGAGGCCTACGAGGATGCGCTGGGCCTCGATGCCCAGGCCATGGACTGGACCCGCG
Organism: bacterium; assembly: GCA_003353795.1. Lineage (GTDB taxonomy): Bacteria > Krumholzibacteriota > Krumholzibacteriia > LZORAL124-64-63 > LZORAL124-64-63 > Glo-17. The sequence goes on along the minus strand of PIVY01000111.1, from coordinate 7,776 downwards.
GCGTGCTCCGGGACTTCGGGAACATGTCGTCGACCACGGTCCTGTTCGTCATCGAGCGGTATCTGACTGAGCGCGGCACGGGCAACGGTGGACACGGTCTGGTGTCGGCGCTGGGGCCGGGATTCTGCTCGGAGTCGGTCCTGCTGGGACTGTAGCAGCCGGAATGCTCCGAATAGTCCAGGCCGGCCCCGTGTTCCCTGACTCGTCACGACCAACGAATTTCCTTGTCCCGATGTCGGCCCTCTGCAACCCTCGACCGGCATCGATACGTAGCAGATCGGCGGCGCCGCCACGTCGCGCCCCGTGAACCCGACACCCCGACCTCCTGGAGGAAACCCCGTGAAGAAAATCATCATGATCACCGCCCTCGCCGCCGCCCTGCTCTCGGCCGGCGTCGTGGGCGCCATGACCGCCGACGAGCTCATCGACAAGAGCCTCGAAGCGCAAGGCGGCCTCGACAACATCAAGGCCGTCCAGTCGATCAAGGCCACCGGCATCTTCATGACCATGGGCATGGAGTTTCCCTTCACCATGACCCAGAAACGTCCGGGCCTGATGCGCGTCGACGTCAACATCAACGGCATGGAAATGGTCCAGGTCTGGGACGGCGAGACGGCCTGGACGATCAATCCCATGGCGGGCTCGGCCGAGCCCCAGGACATGAGCCCGGTGGAGGCCAAGTCCTTGAAGACGCAGTCCGACATGGACGGCATGCTCGTGGACTACAAGAAGAAGGGCTACACGGTGGAGTACATCGGCGAGGACGAGGTCGAGGGAACGGCGGTCCACCACCTCAAGCTCGACACCAACGACGACCTGGTGCTCGACATGTACTTCGACGCCGAGTACTTCCTGCTGATCATGACCGCCGCGGCCATGACCGTGGACGAGCAGACGATCAACACCGAGACCTACACCAGCGACTTCAAGGAAAGCGGCAACTTCATTGCGGCCCACGCCATGGAGACCCGCATGGGCGGTCAGGTCGCCAACAACATCGTGATCGAGACCATCGAGTACGATATCGAGGTGGACGACGCCATCTTCGTCAAGCCCAGCGCAGAATAGTGATCCCGTAAGGAACTGAGACCACGGCCGGGGGCTGCCATGTGGCGGCCCCCCGTTCGGGAGGCATGCCCATGAAGACCTGGATACTGTTGCTGATGCTGGGAACCGTCGCCATGGCCGCCACAGTCGCCATGGCCGCCGATGACGAGGTCGTCGACGGCATTCCCATCGACTCCGCCGTCTTCGGCGCCCTCAAGGCCCGCGGCATCGGCCCGGCGGTGATGAGCGGTCGCATCGCCGCCCTGGACGCCGTGGCCAACGACCCGCGCATCGTCTACGCCGGCGCCGCCACCGGCGGCATCTGGAAGTCGGACGACGGCGCGATCAGCTTCGAGCCGGTCTTCGACGACCATTGCCAGGCCATCGGCGCCATCCGCATCGACCAGGCCCGCCCCGACACCGTCTGGGCCGGCACCGGCGAGATCTGGGTGCGCAACAGCGTGTCGGTGGGCGACGGCATCTACAAGACCACCAACGGCGGCGAGAGCTGGCAGCACATGGGCCTGGGCGAAACCGAGCGCATCGGTCACATCGCCATCGATCCGGTGAATCCGGACATCGTCTACGCCGCCGCCCTGGGCCACCTCTGGAACGCCAACGAGGAGCGCGGCCTCTACAAGACCGTCGACGGCGGCGAGACCTGGGACAAGGTCCTCTACGTCGACGAGAACACCGGCTGCAGCGACGTGAGCATCGTCCCGGGCGCGCCGAACATGCTGTTCGCGTCCATGTGGGACTTTCGCCGCTCGCCCGACTTCTTCCGCTCCGGCGGCCCCGGCAGCGGCCTCTACCGCAGCCACGATGCCGGCAAGACCTGGGAGAAGCTGACGAACGGACTGCCCGAGGGCGAACTGGGGCGCATTGCCGTGGCCGTCTCCCCCGCCCAGCCGGGACGCATCTTCGCCTTCGTGGAATCGGACGACTCCGGCTTCTATCGCTCCGACGACATGGGCGAGACCTGGCAGCGGGTCAGCGACGACCGGGGCGTCAAGGGCCGCCCCTTCTACTTCAGCCTCGTGGTGCCCGATCCTGTCGACCCGGACCGGGTCTACAAGCCGGGATTCGTCATCTGGAGCAGCACCGACGCCGGCGAGAATTTCCGCGGCCTCGGCGGCTGGGTCCACGTCGATTACCACGCCCTCTGGATCGACCCCAACGACCCGACCCACATGTACTGCGGCAATGACGGCGGCGTCTACGTGACCTACAACCGCGGCGGCAGCTGGCGCCATTGCAAGGATTTGCCGGTATCGCAGTTCTACCGCATCGCCGTGGACCAGGAGCGACCCTTCAACGTGTATGGCGGCCTGCAGGACAACGGCTCCTGGCGCGGCCCCAGCCGTTCGCCCGGCGGCATCGAGAACGGCGACTGGGAGAACATGGGCGGCGGCGACGGCTTCTGCACCATCCCCGATCCGCAGGACCCGAGCATCGTCTACTGGGAGTACCAGGGCGGCAACGTCTCCCGCCGGCATCTGGACACCGGCGACAACAAGGACATCCAGCCCAAGCCCCAGCCCGGCGACCCGGACTTCCGCTGGAACTGGAACACGCCCATCGCCCTGGGCGTCGAGGATCCGTCCCGCCTCTACCTGGGAAGCCAGTTCCTCTTCCGCTCCACGGACCGCGGCGACAGCTGGGAGCGCATCTCGGACGACCTGACCACCGACGACCCGAAGCTGCAGCGCCAGTTGCAGTCGGGTGGTCTCACCGTGGACAACACCACGGCCGAGAACCACTGCGCCATCTACACCATCGCCGAATCACCCCTCGACCAGACGGTCATCTGGGCCGGCACCGACGACGGCAACCTGCAGGTGACCGCGGACGACGGCGCCTCGTGGAGCGAAGTCTCGGGCAAGATGAAGGACGTGCCCGACGGGACCTGGGTCAGTTGCGTGGAGCCGGGCTCCCACGACCGCGCCACCGCCTTCGTCACCTTCGACGGTCACCGCCGCGGTGACAAGACCCCCTACGTCTTCCGCACCGACGATCTCGGCAAGACGTGGCAGCCTCTGGCCACCGATGCGTTGACCGGCCACTGCCACGTGATCCGCCAGGACCCCGTCAACCCGGACCTCCTGTTCCTGGGCACCGAGCGCGGCCTGTTCATCAGCCTCGACGGTGGCAAGCACTGGGCCCACTACAACGAGGACTTCCCCCAGGTGTCGGTCCGCGACCTGGTGATTCAGACTCGCGAGAACGCCCTGGTGATCGGCACCCACGGCCGCGGCGCCTGGATCATGGACGACATCTCCCCCCTGCGGCAGATCACCGCCGAGGGACTGGCCCAGGACGTGTTCATGCTCGATTCGCCTCCCGCCTACCAGACCACCGGGCGCGGCAAGCAGCACTCGCCGGGCAACAACTACTTCGTGGCGGGCAACCCGTCGCGCGACGCCAAGATCATCTACTTCCTGAAGAAGCGGCACATGTTCGGGGACATGTACATCGAGATCTACCAGCCCGACGGCACGTTCCTCAAGCGCCTGCCGGCCGGCAAGCGCAAGGGCATCAACGTGGTCGACTGGCGCATGCGCCTGAAGCCGCCCAAGGTCACCTCGGCCGGCACGCTGGACCCCATGGTGCAGTACGCCGGCAACGTGGGGCCCGCCGCCACCGAGGGCACCTACGCCTACAAGATGGTCAAGGGCAAGGCCACCTACGAGGGCGCCATCGAGGTGGTCGCCAATCCGGACTCGCCGCACTCCGCCGAGGATCGCCTCTTGCAGCAGGAGACGGTGATGCGTCTCTACGGACTGCTCGAGGACGTGTCCTACCTGGCCGAGGCCATGAAGCAGGTGCGCGACGATGCGCAGGAGACCGCCGACGATCTCGAGGAGGGGGACGGCCTGGCGAAGAAGCTGAACACCTTCGCCGATGACGTGACCGTGATGAAGGGCACGTTCACCGTGTCCGAGGACGAAGTGCAGGGAATCAGTGGTGAGCGCCAGATGCGCGAAAACCTGATCCGGCTGTACGCGTCGGTGAGCCAGTACAGTGGTCGGCCGGGAGAAAGTCAGCTGGCGGCGATTCCGGTATACGAGGAAGGGATCGCCGAAGTGCGAGGCGAGTGGGAGGCCTTCCTCGATGAGCGGCTCGGCGATCTCAACGAGCGGCTGGCCAACCAGGAAATCGAGGCGCTCGAGATTCTGAGCGAGGAAGAGTACCGCGAGAGAGAGGGCTGATCCGAGACCTCGAATTGGTAGAATCGTCGGAGGCGCCGCGCCGGTAACGCGGCGCCTCCGCTCGTGATGCCGTCAACGCACCAGCATCACCTTCTTCACCTCCGCCACGCCGCCGGCACGCATGAGCATGAGGTACATGCCCGAGGGTAGGTCCTGGCCCACACGGTCGCGACCGTTCCAGGTGATCTCGTGCAGTCCGGCGGGCAGCACCTCCGTGGCGTGGCTCCAGACCCGGCGACCTCGGATATCGTAGGCGTCCACCACGATCGGGCCAGGCGCCGCCAGCGCGCAGCGCAGATTTACCACCGGGTTGAAGGGATTGGGATAGGCCGACACCAGACTGGCGGCGCGCCCCTGGAGCAGACGCTCCAACTCCGGCTGCTGGCCGCCGACCGGATCGGTGGGTACCGCCGTCACCGGCGAGGCCACTGGCACCACCACCGAAGCCGCGTTGTCGCCGGGATCGAACTCGCCGACTCCGCCAACGGGCCACGCCCTCACCGTATAGCGGTAATCGTCCGGTACGAGCGGCAGATGGGACGCTCCCACGGCGATCGTGGCCCCCACGGACACGTACACGGTGTCGCTGAAGAGGACAGTCATCTCGTCCTCCGCGAGTACCGTTACCGCCACGTCGGCGGCCTCGGGTCCGTAGTTGATCACCATGGCGTCCAGGTTGAGCCTGCAGCCGGCGAGCCCATTGAAGCCGTCGACCTCCAGACCGGGATCGACGACGCCCAAGTCCGTGCTCACACCGCGATCGACGCTGGTGATGGCGCGACGCACGAAAACATCCGGGTCGCTCCCGCTGATGGAGACGTCAATGACCGTGGTCCCGGGCGTTGTCTCGAGTTCGAGAACGGCGCTGTAGATGCCGTCGGCGGCGACCGCGTCTGGCGGCAGTCCGTCGTCCAGCAACGCCAGAGTTCCGGTCGCGCCCGAGGGGTGCTCGATGCTGGCCGTCCCCAAGGCGGCCGTGATGGGCGTGCCGTCGGGAGCGGCCAATGCGGCCGCGATGGTGTGGTCGGAGAACATGGCGGGCGTGTCGGGAGAGACAGCGAGCGCCAGGCTCCGCGCCGCGGCCGCATCGACCCAGAGCATGACGTTCTGCTCGTACTCGGCCGCCACGTCCTGCACGCGTAGCATCCAGACGCCCGGCGCCGGGTCGGCCACCACGAAGCGCCCGGCGTGTCCGACCGGATCCCGGTCGTAGCTCACGTCCGGCATGGCCGCCGCCGCCGTGCTGTCGATGACCGCGCCGCCCGGAGCGACCAGCACGAGGTCGGTCGTGCCCGTATACCAGAGCCAGTTGACCTGCAGCGAATCGCAGGAGTCGACCATCAAGGACGACTCGTTGGTCTGACCGGTCACGGCCGGGATCTGCAGAAGGGTGGTCCGGGTCCACGCATCCGGATCGCGACCGGCGCGCCGTGGCAGGTCGTGGCTGGGCGGCCAGGTTGTCGGATCGCTGTCGAGCCATTCGGCGACCAGTTGCTGGACCTCGGGGTGGTCGGCGATGTTGCTGGCCCGGCTGCCGTTCTTGTGAAACACGTCGATCCCGAATTCCGAAGCGAGGTAGTTGTGCACATTGCCGGCACCGTAGAGACGGGCCGATTGCAGCGGCACGATTCCATCGTTCTCGGAGCAGAATCGGCCTTCGAGGACCCTGGCCATCCCAGCGAGTGCTGCTTCGCGGGAGCCTCCGTCCCAGCCGGGATCGCCCGTACCGGCGAGCGTCACGTACTGGGTGGTGCCGTCGAGGAATAGCTCGGTTGGCTCCTCGAAGGGCCAGCACCAGCCGTTCCAGTCCTCCACATTCTCGGACCCGCGGTTGAGGATCCGCATGAACTCGCTATCTGCGTCCAGATCCACGGTGGCGGGGTACTCTTCCCGGAAGAGATCCAACAGCATGCCGAAGGCCAGGGAGAAACCGGACGGGGCGATGGCGGAGGCCAGGATCTTGACACCGGAGACGACGTCACCGGCCGCTGGAGATCCGTGGTGCGGCGTCGCCAGGGTGATGCACTTCGTCACCCGGGGCAGGGTTGCGGGCTTGTAGTGTTCGATGAGGTAGCGGCTGACCACGCCGCCCTGACTATGAGCGACGATGTGATAGGAAGAAACGGCCAGCCGACCAGTCACGACCGCGTCTAGATACTCCGCTTGCTGCTTATCCGCCGCCCAGCCCCAGGTGCCGACGATCGGGACCTGGTGGGGCAGATTGAAGTTCCAGACGACCGTCCAGCCCCGCGTTTCCAGCACATCCACGAATCCCGGATTCCACATGGCACCGGACGAGTGCCAGCCGTGCACGAGCACCACGACCTTCGACTCGAGAGTCATCGTCGGCACGACCACTTCGGGATCGCCGGCCGCCACGGTGACCGCAGGCGATACGGCGTCCGTGTACAGCGTCCCCGACGGCTCACCGGGAATGGGCGGCCCCGTTTTGCCGGCCCGGCATGTGTAGGTGCCGGGTTCGATGACGTTGAAGAGGTAGCGGCCCCATGACGAGCTCTGAGTACTGGCAACCACGATACCACCGTCGAGAAGTTCGACCAGCGCCCCGCGCACCGGCAGCGGCAACCCGTCGTCGGGGTCGCGGAAGGGCGAGGCGTCTTCGAGCCGGCCCACCACCTCGGTATCCGTGGCCACGCGGATCTCCACCTCGCCGACCCCGTCGTCGGGAACCACGGCCACCACGAGACCGCTCACGTGACCGGCAAAGGTCGCCAGCGCGGTGTACTCGCCCGGATCCAGGCCCCGGAATGGCGCGAGCCCATCGGCATCGGTCACCACTGATTTCCGGCCGATGCCTCGTTCGAGCACCGTGACCGCGGCGTCGGGCAGCAGGTTGCCCGTGGTCTCGGAGCGCACCGTGACGTCGATGCCCACCACTGGCAGCATCTCCAGATAGATCTCGCCCTCGGCCTCGGCCTGGTGGCGCGCATCGCGCCAGACCACGGCGTAGCGGCCACCGCCGTCGGTACCGACGGCCGGCTGGCTCGCCGCCGCGGGTCCGGTGGAGATCACGAGTTCGGCGTCGACCAGAGCGCCGGCCGCGTCCCAGCGGGCGGCGCCGATCTGCTGCGGCGCCACCGAGCCGTCGTTCCACACGGCGTAGACCGGTTGCCCCGCGGCGCCGGCAGACCGCACCCGAGTCGAGGGCCCCGGCGCCGGACTGACCACCGGATCGTCGGCGTCGTTCCACTGCCGGATGCGCTGCACGCCACCCACGCGCTGCTGGTAGAGCACGTTCCAGCCACCCCCGTTCGGCGTGACCGCCGACCAGGAGATATCCTCGTCGTTCACGAGCAGACCGTAGGTGATGCGAGCGCATCCCGCGTCATACTTGGCTACGTAGAGGCCCTCGACCCAGTAGTCGTAATCCGACCACGACATCAGGGCCTCCCCCGCGTCGTTGAGGTCGATGGACACGTGCTTGTCGATGGGGAAGATGCAGAAGTCACCGGGCATGTCGCCGCAAATCGGATCGCCGGCGGCGTCGAGGCGCCGGTAG
>PIVY01000462.1 GCA_003353795.1 bacterium | reverse complement strand
GCTCGCGCCGGCGATCGGTAAAGCCCAGAGTCAGGCGGTGGCGGTAGAGGCCGGGTAGGCCGATGTTGTGGCGCAGGGCCATCTCCAGAACCAGGCCCTGCTGCTGGCGATCTTCGGGGACCAGGGCCAGACCGGCGCGAATGGCGTCGACCGGGGAGCGTAGATCCAGGGAAGCGCCGTCGATGCGAATCTGGCCGCGCAGAGGGGGGACGATGCCGAAGAGGACCTGGAGCAACTCGGTGCGGCCGGCGCCCACCAGGCCGGCTATGCCGATTGTCTCGCCGCGGTGGACGGTGAAGTTCAGCGAATGTTCCGGCCAGGCAGGGACGACCAGATCTTCTACTTCTAGCACGGGATCGCCGACCTGGTGCTGTTGGCGGGCGTAGAACTGCGAGACGTCGCGGCCGACCATCAGCGAGACCATGGCGTCGTGGGTGATCTCGTCGGCGTTCAGCTCGCCGGCATTTTCGCCGTCGCGCAGCACGGCCACGCGGTCGGCCAGTCCTTTGACCTCACCGAGGCGATGCGAGATGTAGACGATGCTGACGCCTTTCGAGCGCAGGTCGCCGATGACCGAGAACAGGGTTTCCACCTCTTCACCGGTGAGGCTGGAGGTCGGCTCGTCCATGATCAGCACGCGGGCGTGGGTGGAAAGGACCTTGGCGATTTCGACCAGCTGGCGGCGGCCGATCGGCAGGCTGCTGACCAGGACATCGGGCGATATATCGAGGCCGACCTGCTGGAGCGCCCGCTGGGATTCCCGGTGGATCGCGACCTTGTCGATCAGGCCGAAGCGACGCGGCTCGCGTCCCAGGAAGATGTTGGCGCCCACACTCAGGTTGTCGCAGAGGTTAAGCTCCTGGTGGATCAGGGCTATCCCCAGATCGGTGGCGGTGCGGCAGGAGTCGACGACAATGGGCTGGTCGTCGAGCAGGATTTCGCCGGAGTCGGGCTGCAGCACACCGGCCAGGAT
>PIVY01000461.1 GCA_003353795.1 bacterium | reverse complement strand
AGCGTGCGCAGCAGGTTGTCCAGGGTTTCGGGGCTCTTTCTCTCGCTCATGTCGTTCATCCCCAACCGCGGGTTCGGCGGCTGCTGCGGGCCACCACGTATCGACCACATCCCTGGCAGACAATCAATGCCCGCTCCCGGTCGGCGTCCACTGCTTCCTGCGGCGGCAAGCTCTGGCCGCAGCCTCCGCAACTGCCCTCGATGAGGTCGGCGATGGGTTCGTCGTGTCGGCGGACGATCTGCTTGAGCTTGCGACCGAGGCGTATCGGTAGCTTGCCCAGTTGATGATCGAGTTCGCCCTCGATCTCGGGAATGGCGCGGCCGGCTCGTTCCGCCCGTTCGCTCTGCTCCCGGCGCCTTCTGTCGACCTGCTCACGCCGCACTTCCGTCTCGACGTCCTGGACCGGGCCGTTGGCCTGTTGCCAGGTCTCCAGCAGCCGCTGTTCCAGCTCCTCGCGGCGAACCTTCAGCTTCCGGATCTCGTCGGCCACGGCCAGCACCGTCCCGGGGTCGGTGACCGGACGGGACCGGCGATCGGCAATGCGGTTCTCGAGGGTCTGGAGCTCGTCTTCCAGTTGCCGCGCGTCGCGCCGACGGCGTCGCAGGTCGTCGTTGGCGGCGGCCTCGTCCTGACGGAATTCCGCGCCGGCATCGGCCAGATCGCGAGCGCGACGCTGACCCTCGGACCTGTCGTGACGGGCACGGGCCAGCTCGCGGAAGAGATCGGCCGAGTCGCGCATCTTGGCCAGGGTGAGTTCGAGCTCGTGGTCCAAGGGGTTCCCTCTCACGAAGACGGGGTGCAAAAGCACCCCGTCTCCTGATCACTCGTCTTCCGGCCGCCTGCTGGAGAAGATGGTGGGCGATACTGGACTCGAACCAGTGACCTCTCGCGTGTGAGGCGAGCGCTCTAGCCAGCTGAGCTAATCGCCCAAATTCTCCTGCCGTGGCTTCGGCTCTTGAGCCGTCGCCCCAGTCCC
>PIVY01000273.1 GCA_003353795.1 bacterium | reverse complement strand
ACCACCACGACCTCGGTGGCCAGCACCGCCATGATGCGCGGTCGCGCTCCGCCCAGCTTGTTCATGGTGGCGATCTCCCGCTGCCGCAGCCGTAAGGAGAGCACGATCACCAGCACCATGGTGGCCAGGGTGGCCAGGCCCACCACCACCACGGCGGTGACCACGTAGGCCTGTACGGTGAGGATCGTGGCCAGCAGTTCGGTCATCACGTCCAGCGGTCGGACCACCTGCACGCGCTCGTCGTCACCCAGGTAGCGGCCCTGCAGCAGCGCCGAGGCCTTCTCGTCGCGGGGAACGGCGATCACCGCCTGCACCGGGAACGCGCCGGTGTCACCGTGGAAGTGGAACGAATCCATGTTCTCGGCGGTGATCTCGTTGTATTGCACCACCGAGGCGTTGGCGACCACCGTGTTGCCCTCACGCGCGAGAACGCCCGGCGCCGCTTCCGGCCGGTTCATGTCCTGGTGGCCGTGGCCCAGGCCCTCGATGACCCAGGCTGTCTTGAGGTCCACGAAGACCGCGTCGTCGTCGGGTGTGTGGCTACGCGCGAGGACCCCGACGACCGGCATCTTCAGCGGGTAGACGCCGGCCAGATCGAAGACGTTCTCCGGCGAGGAGATGACGTGGTCGCCGACGCCGACCGAGAGTCTGACCGCAGCGGCGGCCCCCACGACGCAGTCGCCAAGCATGACCAGCTGACGTCCGCCGGCCAGGATCAGGTTCCGCAGGTCGAAGTACTCGAGGCTGGTACCCACGATGGGCTGGTTGCGAGCCCGGAATCGCAGATGCATGGGAATGGCGGTGGCCAGACCGCCGGCGGCCACACGCTGGCACTCGGAATAGGGGAGCACGGGCGGCGTGTCGGCCGCGAAGTAGAGCGTGCCCAGCACCAGTTCCAGCGGGCTGCCCTTGTCGCCCAGGATGAGCGGCGTGGCGGCGGCGCGGGTGGTGAGTTCCGTTTCGCTCTGGCGCACCAGGACCTGCAGGCCGACCGGCAGGAAGACGATGAGTGTGATGGCAAAGACCAGGATGAAGGTGAGCACTCGGTGCCGCATGAGATAGCGCCAGGCGAGGTAGACGACGTCGTTCATGCGCTCACCTGCAAGCTCTCGAATTCCACGACGCGGTCGAAGCGGTCGAGAAGAGCGTGGTCGTGGGTCACGGCAACGAGGGTGGCGCCGCGGGCGTCGACCTGCTGGAACAGGAGATCGAGGATGCGGTCCTTGTTGCGGGGGTCGAGGTTGCCCGTGGGTTCGTCGGCCAGGACCACGCCGGCCCCCGTGATCAGGGCCCGGGCCATGGCCACGCGCTGCCGTTCGCCCTGGCTGAGACGGGTGACGCGGCGGCGCAACTTGTCGGCCAGACCGACCTCTTCGGCGAGGCTCCGGGCACGATCCCGGGCCGCCTTGTCGAGCTTCAGCCCCGGATCGAGACGGTAGGGCAGCAGGATGTTGTCGATCACGTCCAGGTACGAGATGAGCTCGAACTCCTGGAACACCAGTCCGACCTTGCGAATGCGGTGGGCGCGTCGGGCCGCATCGCCGAGGGCAGCGATGTCGGCGCCGCCCACCACGATGCGGCCGGCGTCGGGCAGGGCGATGCCGGCGATGAGGTTGAGCAGCGTGGTCTTGCCGGTCCCGCTGGGGCCGATGACGGCCACGGTCTCGTTGCGGGCCACCTGCAGGCTGGGGATCTGAAGCCGGAACTCGCCTTCGCGGTAACGAAAGTCGAGGTCGTGGATATCGATGGCCGGTGTGGTCACGCCGCCCGCCTCCGCCCTACAGCACGCGTTGCTCGTCGATGATCTCGATGCCGACAATCTTCCAGATCCCATCGATCGGAGCAAGGATGATCTCGGCCCGGTTGCGGTTCTGGCGATAGTGGGTGTGGCCGAAATGGCTGACCGAGCCGCTGACCTTCCAGGTGACGTCGACGACGAGCCCGCCGGATCCGCCGCCGCGCATGCCGTGGACCTCGAGGATCTCCACGTCGTCCACGCGCCCGCGGGCGCCGCCTCGGTTTTCCAGCTCGAGGGATCGCCGGCTCTGAAGATAGATGTCGGTGAGCTGGCCGCCGGCCACGGTCAGGGCCAGGCGGTCGTAGATGGCACTCTCCTGCCGCAGGTCGAACGAGCGGTAGACGTTGGTCAGCAGATCGTCGAGGACCGTCCCGGCGTCGGCGGCCGAGAGCCGCCAGGCCGCCGACAGAGGGCCGGCCAGGGGCGAGCGGACGAAGGGATAGAGGAGCGTCGCGACGACCAGGGCAGCGGCCACGATCGGCCGGGCACGCGTTCGAGCGGCCCGGCGGAAACTCCAAACGAGCACGGCCACGGCCACGAGCGCCAGCGACACCACCGGCACCCGCGGCGGCTTCACCGCCACAGACTCGACCGCGGGCAGCGCGAGGCCGGCGAGTCGGTTCTCCCAGTCCAGCGCGGGCGCGTCGGGCGTGAGTTCCTGCTGGCGCGAACCCAGCGGGTCGATCCAGGTCACCGGAACGGACGGGACGATGGCGGCGAAGAGGTCGTACCTGAAACGGACCGCGTCCGGCAGGCCCAGCGTGTCGTGGATGTAGGTCAGGCCGATCACGGCGTCGGATACGAGCTCCGGCACGGGCTCTGGGCGGGTGAGCACGCCGCCGGCACTGACGGTGACGAAGTCGCCGCGACGCTGGGCGGGCGCCGAGTCGACGTTGTCGACGGAGATCGCGGCGCCTCGCTCGAAGACGTCCAGGAGCTGATTCACCAGTGGCTGTTGCGCCACCACCGTCACCGTATCGCCCAGCCCCGCGAGATCGGACACGCGCACCAGATATTCCAGGCGGACCTCATAGGGCTCGATGGTCATGAACACGGCGACGGGATCCTCGAGGGTCCGCGGCGGCGCAGGACGCCCGCTCGTGCCCACGGGCGCCACGTCCGGCATGACGAAGGCAGCGAGGTCCGGCGGATTGGCCGCCCGCAACGATTCGGCACCGACGCTGCCGTGAAGCAGCGAGACGAGCACGACGGCCACGGCCACACCGCCGGTTGCCACGCCGAGCGCCGCGCGCAAGGGCTCTCGATCCCAGCGCCTCGCAAGGACAGCCAGAACCGCGAGCTGTCCCGCGGCCAGCGCGAGCGTTCCCATGGAAAATCCCAGCAGGGCAGCCAGGCGATCGGCTGGCACGACCGTCGCATATGCAGCCCCGTGCACAGCGCCAACGATCAACAGCAACGGGCCGACCCGGCCACGCGACTCAGGCACCAACAAGGCCTGTCGAGCCAGGACCAGGGCTGCGAGAAACACGGAGATTTCGGCCAGATCGAGGGGTACAGCGAACGGACCGAGGTCGGTGATCACCAGTGCCAGCGCGTGGCCGCCGGCCAGCCAGAACAAGGCCTTGAATCCGCCGCGGCCGGCCGCCAGCGTCAGCGCCAGCATCAGCAGCCACTGGGCCCAGGACGTGAGACCGTGCGTGGCACCGATCGCCACCTGACCGGCCACCACCTCCGGGCGCGTGCGGCTCACCTCGCGCAGCACCGCCACCGGAACACGGATGCCGGTCGGCCCACGCGCGAAGAGCCCCTGGCGCACCTCGCCGTCGGCCCAGCGTACGGTGAGCGCGATGCGGGTGCGGCTCCATGGCAACAGCAATGCCTCGCCCGTGATCAGGGGCTGGTCGGTAGCCTGGAAGCGGTACCGGATCTGCAGCCCGGCTCCCACCTTCTCGGACTCGGGCTCTCCAACGGTGACGAACCGCGTGGGGAAGATGGGCGGGCGGAACGCCGGCGCAAGCGCCGGGGTCGCGTCGACCTCGACCAGGTAGACGCCCGGCGACTCCTCGATGAGCCGCGCCGAGGAAATGCCCACGTCATCGGCCATCGCGGCGGCTGCTACGACCAGGCAGGCCAGCGCCAGGATCAGTCGCCGGCTCACGGGTCCACCGCATCCTCGATCACGATGCGGAACTGCTTGCGCAGCTCGGCGATCTTCTCGTCCTGGATCTCACGGCGGCGG
>PIVY01000460.1 GCA_003353795.1 bacterium | reverse complement strand
CCACACCGTGCGCTGGGACGGCACGGACACGGGCGGCCGTCGGGTCGCCAGCGGCGTCTACTACTACCGGGTGACCACGGACAGCAACGTGGATACCCACAAGATGACGCTCGTGAAATAGAGCGGCTTCGACTGACGTTCGAGCTGACGGGCGCGTGGCGCGCCCGCAGCTCAACGCCACCGGCCTCGCTTTTCGATGGGGCCCCGGCCAGTGATGGTCGGGGCCTTTTTCGTGCTTCGGGACCGGAGTGAAACTGGTTCGGGATACTTGCGTTACAGTTCTTGTCCGGGGCTCGCGACGGGTGTGCATTCCGCCACAGAAAACCAAGCCACAATTGGACTTATCACCCCTCGGCGTGGTATCATTGATCCTGGAATTCCGCTGGTTTCCTTCTCTGCCTGCAGGAGTGTAGACGTCATGCTGAGGTCCTCGATGCGCGTGCTCGCGATCCTCGCCGCGGTGCTCTTCGCAACCACCGCTCTCGCCGCCGAATCCATTCCCCTCGACAGCGATGGACTGCCCGCGTGGTCGGTCAAGGAATGGACTGATGTACCGGTCCGGCTCGAGGTGGCCGACCATGCTGCGCTGGCCGAGATGCTGGCGCGCGTGCCCATCGCCGACTTCAGCCGTGAGCAGATCCGGCCGGAGTTCGCCAGCGGCAAGATCGTGCGCCTGGTCGTCGAAACCCGCGTCACCGATGCCGAGCATGCGGCGCTCGCCGAGTTCGGGTATCGCCCGATGGCGTTGCGCGACGTCGTGCGCGAGAACCGCGAGGCCAGCGAGCGACTGTGGGCTGCCATGTATGCCGGCAAGGCCGACGGCGTGCGCACCGATCCCCTGAACTACGTGCCCACCAATGATCAGACGCGCGACATGCTGCAGGGCATCGCCGGCAGCTATCCCAAGATCGCCCGCTACTTCACCTGGGGCCAGTCGGTCCAGGGCCGAACCGTCCACGGCCTGGTGATCTCCGACAA
>PIVY01000272.1 GCA_003353795.1 bacterium | reverse complement strand
GCATTAAGTGTCCTCCTAGCCCGGATTATTCATGAATCATAAGGACGAAAGCCTCCCCGTCGGCTAAAGTTGTTTTGCTACAAACGACTTACGACGACAAAGAAGGCTCTCTGATGCCCCATTCTACAGAACAGACCGTTCTCTTTCCAGCCCTCGTTTCCAAACCCGTCCATATCGCATTCGATCAGCCACTCGCAACCAGCGACGGCGGTGCTCTGCTCTTGAAGGCCGTTGACGAGCGACTTGGCCTGACGCGGAGCCTGGCCGCCTGTTTGCCTGACCACCGCGAGCCAGGCAAGATCCGCCACGAGATGGTCGACCTGATCCGGCAGCGCGTCTTCGGGATCGCCTGCGGCTACGAGGACGCCAACGATGTCGCCCGCGTCGGCGCCGACCCAATGCAGAAACTCCTGCTCGAGCGAGACCCCGTTCACGGTGATGACCTCGCCTCTCAGCCAACAGTCAGCCGCTTCGAAAATCGTCCTCGCAACGTGGACCTCTATCGTCTCGGCAAGACCCTCATGCCGACGGTGACCCGCCGGCACCGCCAGCGTCTGAAGGGCCGCAAGGCGAAGCTCATCACCATCGACCTCGATCCCACCGACGATCCGACTCACGGCCAGCAACAGCTGACACTCTTCAACGCCCACTACGACAACTGGTGCTACCTGCCGCTGCTCGGTTTCGTGAGTTTCAACGACGA
The DNA here is from genome assembly GCA_003353795.1 of bacterium. GTDB lineage: Bacteria > Krumholzibacteriota > Krumholzibacteriia > LZORAL124-64-63 > LZORAL124-64-63 > Glo-17. The sequence continues at coordinate 3,309 of PIVY01000272.1, read as the reverse complement.
AGCCCAGCAGTATCTCGTGGCAGCGATCCTGCGCCCCGGCACGGTGGCCGCCAAAGTGGGGACGATCGGCCTGCTGAAGCGATTGCTGCCGACGCTGCGCCAGGCGTTTCCGCATGCGGTGCTCAGGGTCCGGCTTGACGGTGGCTTTGCCTGTCCCGAGGTCTTCGACTACCTGGACAGCGAGAACGTGCAATATCTGGTCGGGATGGCCAAGAATAGCGTCTTGAGTGCGATGGCAGCACCGGCGTTGGCCGAGGCGAAGGCGGCATTCGAGGCCGAGAGCAAGACCATCGCGATCTACGGCGAGAGTCGGTATGCGGCGAAATCCTGGTCCCGCCGACGCCGGGTCATCCACAAAACCGAGGTCGTCAGCTTGCCCGGTCGCGAGCCCCGGGAGAACTGCCGCTTCGTGGTCACCAATCTCGAAGTGACCGCTGAGCGGGTCTACGACATCTACCGTCAGCGCGGAGATAGCGAGAATCGGATCAAGGAACTGAAGACTGATCTGGGGCTGGGTCGTACGAGCTGTCAGCGTTTCTGGGCCAACCAATTGCGAGTGCTGATGGCTGCGGCAGCGTTTGTGCTGCTGCAGGAACTGCGCTCGCGGCTAACCAACACCACTCTGGCCTCGGCCCAGGTCGCCACCCTGCGATTGCGCTTGTTGAAAATCGGCGGCTGGCTCGAATCCTCGGTGCGCCGGATCGTGATCCACCTGGCAGCCGCTCATCCCTGGGCGCGACAATGGCAGCAGGCTGCTCGTGCTTGGGGTGCGGTGATCCCGTAGAACGGTAAGATTGTTGATCGGAGTACCGCAGCGATTCTGATCGAGGGACAAGTCTGCTCACTGCTCACGAAATTCGGTCCACACCCGACAGCCAATCCCACCCGAGTCACAAAATGGCGCTCAGCGATAGTGCGACGCGCTTGGCCGAGGCCATTATGCCGACCCGGCCACGTCGTTGGCTCGTCGTGTAGCATTCATGAATAGTCCGGGCTAGTCGTAGACCTCGACCCAGGTCGAGGCGGAGTTGATGACGATGGTCTCGTACTCGTCGGCGGGCACGTTCAGAAACTCGGCCACCGGCTGCACCAGTCGCTTGTAGTTGAGCACGGCGCGAAAGGTGACCTCGCCCATAGCCAAGTCGTCGGGAAGCTGCCAGGTGAAGGTCTCGATCTTGGTCTCGCGGGGACCGAGGCGGTAGTCGGGGCCGAAGCTCTTGGTGTACCACTGCTGAATGGTCATGCGGCCCTCGGGGTCGAGGTACGGTTTGCGGAAGATGCGGTCGCCCACCGGTACGCCGTCGCGCGGTAAGCCGGCGAACGACGGATCACCGAGAGCGATGCCGAGATCCTGGTAGGCCAGTTCGTCGCTGGCGATGGTCCAGTGTTCGCCGTCGAAGCCCTTGGGATCCACCGGCAGGTGCCAGGTGGTGCCCTCGCTATCGGTGGCAGTGACGTGCAGCCAGACGATGCGGTCCTCCACCGAGCCGGTGGGGATCTTGTGCCCCGCCTTGGCATTGAACAGCTGCACCTTCACGACGACCGTGTCGTCAAACAGCAACTCGCGCTCTTCGGGGTGCATGCGCAGTTCGACCGAGCCGCCCACCTTGCCGGCATCGTGGGCGCCGTGGAAGAGATGCTGCGAGACCATGCCGGGCGCGGCCATCTTGGCGCTCTGCCCCTCGGCCCGGGGCATATGGCAACGATGGCACGGCACGCCCTCGGCCGCGTACGGTCCCTCGGCCCATTCCAGCTGGGTCGACTTGACCATCATGCCGTACGGGTTCTGCTCGTTGTGGCAGGTTCCGCAGAACTCGCCGGTCTGCAGAAACTCGCTGAGCCGGGTCTCGTGATGAGGCGAGACCGCGCCTTCCTTGTTGCCGTACTTGACCCGTCCCGGCTCGCTGATCCAGTTGAAGTTGAAGGACGTGTCCCCGTGGCGGCCGGTGATGGTGTGGCAGATGTCGCAGGTCACGCCCTCGTTGGCGCGCGATCCTTCCTCGGGACGCGGGGGAGGGACGTCGCCGGCCAGGTACGACAGTGGTGCATGGCAGCCGTTGCAGCCCTTCTGCACGGGATCGAAGGCGGGGTCCGCCTGGGCATGCTTGACGGCCAGTTCGAAGTACTCGATCTCATCCCAGTGGTGGGTGAAGGCCTGGCTCATCATGGCCTGCGTCCACTGCTGGTAGATGTCGACGTGGCAGGCCGCGCAGGCCTGAGGCGTCTCGTAGTCTTCGTAACTGCGGGAGCCGAGGGCGTCGTCGCCAGCGAGAACCACACTCGCCGGGAAGGCGAGAACGGCTGCTCCGACGACGCACGCCAGGATCGAAGATCGCATGAGAATCTCCCGAAGATTGATGATGACGCGGACCGTGAGCCGCTCCATCTAACAATGCGAGATCAAATCGCGCAACCACTAGCGATGTAATAGGATATACTGTTCGGCGGCTAGGTCACCAGAACCTGTTGAAGGTCGATTCCATACTTCCGCATGCGATTGAGGACGGTGACGCGGGAAACACCGAGCTGACGAGCCACTGCTGATTTGTTTCCGCGGCAGGAACGCAGCGCGGCGATCAGTTCGTCGCGCTGTTGCACCTCGCTTGCCGAGAGATTGGTCGTCGAGACGTGGCCGACGGACGGCGTGGCCGGCTGGCCCATGGGCGCCGACGTTGCGGTGCCCAGCGGCGGCAGATGCTCCAGGTCGATGGGGCCGGCCTGCCGCACCACGAAGGCGTACTCCAGGGCGCTGCGCAATTCTCGCACGTTTCCCGTCCAGTGATGCGCCACCAGCCGCGCCATGGCCGCCGGTGTGAGTCCCGGCACGTCGGCGTTGGTCCGCTCGCGCAGACGACGTACGAAGTGGTCCACCAGCAAGGGGATGTCCTCGCGACGTTCGCGCAGCGGCGGCACGTGCAGCGGGATCACGTTGATGCGATAGAAGAAGTCGCGGCGGAACCGGCCCTCGCGGGCAAGTTGCTCGAGGTCCTGATTGGTGGCCGAGATCAGACGTGCGTCCATGGGCAGCGCCTGGTTGTCGCCCACGCGTTCGAAGGCTCGGGTCTCCAGCACCCGCAGCAGCTTCACCTGGGTGGGCAGGGGAATGTCACCCACCTCGTCGAGGAACAGGTCGCCATCCTTGACCTCCTCGAAGCGGCCGATGCGGTGCCGGTGCGCGCCGGTGAATGCGCCGCGGACGTGGCCGAACAGTTCGCTCTCCAGCAGCGACTCGTTGAACGCCGCGCAGTTGATCTGCACGAAGGGCTTGTCGCGACGGGGGCCGAGGCGGTGAATGGCGTGCGCCACCAG
>PIVY01000110.1 GCA_003353795.1 bacterium | reverse complement strand
GGTCCAGGCGGGAGCCAGGCCGTTGGACTGATAGAAGTGCGCCACGGCGAGCACGCCGATGACCGGCTCGCCTTCCAGCTCCAGGGCTCCATCGCGCAGGATCGCGGTCGTCATGGCATCGAGTGCGGATGCACCATCGGCGAAGGTGTCGGCCACGGCGGGGACGGCAATCAGCAGCAACAGGGCGAGCGCGGCGGACCGCATGGTTTCTTCCTCCGGAAGACGCCTGGAACACAGGGAATGATCAGCGGGAAATATAGCCGGAAGTCGCGCGATACGCCGAGTCGTCGCCGTGGATGAAGAGGCAGGAGCCACCCTTGATGAGGTCGATGGCCTCGGCAACGGTCTCCTCGGGCAAGGCGGGGCAGCCCCAGCTGCGGCCGAGGCGACCGTGCCGGGCGGCGAACTCCGCGGACACGTAGTCGGCGCCGTGGATCACGATGCTCCGCTCGAGGGCGTTGTCGTTGATACCGGGCTCGAGGCCGCGCAGCTTCAGGGAATAGCCGTGCTTGCCTTGGTAGGTGTCGCCGGTGGTGTAGAAGCCGAGGCTGCTCGCGAGAGAGCCCGGCTCGTTGCTGAAGCGGATGGCGAAGTTGGCGCCGGTGTTCTTGCCGTGGGCGACGAGGCTGGCGTGGAGGACCTCGCCGGTGGCCGGGTCGTAGACCCAGAGGCGCTTCTCCGTGCTGGGACGGGTGTAGTCGATGATGGTGAGGAGGGCGCCGGGGCGGACCTCGCAGTCGGCAATGGCCTGGTGGTAGCCGGGCAGCACGAGGTCGAGGACGGCCTGGTCGGGGGCGTTCTCGGGTGCGGCGGACTGCGTGGGGCCCATGAGGAGGGCCAGGATGATGATGGGGATACTCATGGTTCTTCGCGATGGATCGTCGTGATACCCCGAGTCGGGTGGGGAGTTCCTCGAATTGACGTGGTCCCGCCGCACCGCGTCGAGGAACTCCTTGTCTTTGCCCGGCGCCCGGATTGCGACTACCCTGTTTCATTCACGCCCGCCCCATTTTCCCGTCAGGAGCCCGTGACATGGCCCGCACCGCCTTTCCCCGCGTCTTCTGGACCGGCAACGTCATCGAGATCCTCGAGCGCTTCGCCTACTACGGCCTCTACATGGGATTCCAGATCTTCGCCACCAAGACGGTGCTCGAGGGCGGTCTCGGCTGGAGCGAGGGCCGTCTCGGTGTGGTCCAGAGCGTGTTCCTGCTGCTGAGCTACAGCGTGCCCCTCATCTCGGGCGTGCTGGCCGACCGTTACGGCTTCAAGCGCATGCTCATGCTGTCGTACGTGCTCTACCTGCCGGGCTTCATCTTCCTCACGTTGACGCGGGAGTTCGCCGCGGTGCTCGCGGTGATGGCGCTCATCGCCGTGGCGGCCGGCCTCTTCAAGCCGCTCATCGCCGGCACCGTGCGACTCACCACCGACAGCACCAATCGAACCCTCGGCTTCGGCATCTTCTACCTCATGGTGAACGTGGGGGCGTTCTTCGGGCCCATGATCGCCGGCGCCCTGCGCACCCAGAGCTGGAACTACGCGTTCCTGGCCTCGGCCGTCGCGGTGGTCGGCATGATCATCGTGACCGCGATCTTCTACAAGAATCCCATCGAGCCGGAGAAGGACGCCAGCAAGCGGCAACCGCTGCTGAAAGACTTCCTCGAGATCGTGCCCTACCTCAAGCGGGGCAAGATCATGGCCTTCATCCTGATCTTCGGCGTCCTGATCGAGGTGCCCTTCTGGGCCTTCTTCAATCTCTGTCCCATGTACGTCGACCGGTTCGTGGCCACCGACCAGCTCTACACCGTGTTCTCGTCGATTCTGGGCGAGACCGTGGTCGGCTGGTTCTCCACCGAGGACAACCGCATCGCCGGCGAGACCCTGGCGCACACCGCGCTCTACGTGATCCTCTTCCAGCTCTTCGTCACGCGGTTCTCGGAGAAGCGGCGGTCGATTCCCGTGATCTCCTTCGGCATCTTCATCATGCTGCTGGGTTGCGTCGGGCTCTGGGCCTCCACGGGTGACGTGCCCTGGTTCATGTTCGCCGGCACCATCCTGTTCGCGGTGGGCGAGATGGCCTGCATGCCGCGCATGGAGCAGTATCTCATCAGCATGCTGCCGCCGGAGAAGACCGGGCTGGGCGGCGGGCTCTTGAGGATTCCCGTGGCCATCGGCGCGGGGCTGAGCGGCGTGACGATCAATCCGCTGTATCAGAAGTTCATCGCGCAGGGGCATCCGCAGCTGATCTGGCTGGTGCTCGGGGGGATGTTCCTGGGTGGGTACGTGCTGATGCTGGGGTACGATCGGGTTTATCGGTCGGCGGAGTAAGGGGCCTCAACGCCCGCTGCCGACCACGACGAACCCGCCCCAGGCCAGGGGCGGAGCCGGGCGTCCGTCTTCGCGGCACCGTGCCAGGAGATGCCGATTCGCCGCCCACGCCGCCGCCGCGGACGACTGTCCGCCCTCCATCAGCGCTTCGTAGTACGCCGCCATCCAGTGCGCCGTCATGGCGTCGGGCACCGGCCACAGACTCATCACGAACGACCGCGCGCCGGCCAGCCTGAACGCGCGCTGCAGACCGTGTACGTTGCCGCTGCTGGTGATCTCGCCGAGCCCGGTCTCGCAGGCCGAGAGAACCACGCCTTCCACGCCGCTCAGGTCGAGCCCGACCACCTCGGCCGCGGTGAGGATGCCGTCTTCCTCGTCGTCCGCAGCGAGTACGCGGTGATTGGCGCCCGCCAGGGCGAGACCCGATTGCAGGAGGGGCTGGGACTGGAAGAGGTCGGACAGCGGCGGCGCATCGCCGTCGTTCGGGTTGGCCCGGCCTTCGGAGACGTCCGGTCCGAGCACGAAACCGTGGGTGGCCAGATGCAGGTGCCGCCGGCCGGGCGCGAGCCGCTTGAAGGCGGCCTCCGTGGCAGCAGCGCCGGTGAGTCGGGTGGCGGATTCGTCCGGCACGGCGTGGCTCCAGATGGCCGCCACGGTGTCGGCCTCGGCGGCGGCGTGGGCGAGCCGGCGGAAGTGGAGCGAAGCCAGCTCGGTACCACGGTCGGTCGAGCCACGATGGCCGGCGGCGTTGCTCGATCCTTGTGCGATCATGAATCCGTCGCGGCTCTCGAAGTCGGGCCCCCCGACGATCAGCGCTCCCTCGCCGCTCACCGGGAGCGTGTGCAGCAGATCGCGTTCGGACGTGATCCGTACGATGGCCGGCGACTCCTCCACGACGTACTGGCGATCGACACCGGGCAACGACGCCAGGTCCAGCAGGTGCAGCGCAGCGGCCGGCACCATCCAGACCTCCTGCGCGCCGGTCACGTGACGGGCCACGGGATCCCAGATCCGTTCTCGCAATCGTGATCCCGCTTCGAGGCCGGCCGGCGCCAACGCCTCCTCGTCTCGTGCGGCGAGGACAGCGTGACGCCAGAGACCGATGTCGGTCTCGATCTCTTTCACGACGCCCAGCTGCTCGAAAAACACGTGGTCGCCGCGCACGACGACGGCTCCGTACATACCCGGGCGGCGTGGCCGTTCGGCCATGGGCACGGCGGCCTGGAATCGCTCGGAGTCGAGATATAGATCCGAGTCGACGTAGATCACGTATGACACCAGCGCCACGCCCGGCGGGACCGCACCGCGCACCGTCGCAAGATCCGCTCTCGTAGCCAGACCCTCGGCGCGGAATTTGCGGCTCAGTCGAGCCAGCACCGTCTCGGCGTCTTCCATCGCGGTGCGGGCAGCGGCGACGGCGCGGGAATATGCCTCGGGGTCGCCCGGGTCATGTCCACGCACCACGAGGTCGGCCAGGCGCTTGCGCTGCCGATCCAGGGTGTCGACGGCCGCACGCACCGCAGGTTCGACCGCGAGGCGCGACCATCGCTCGCGGGACGCGAGCTGGTCGAGATCCACGTTCCGACCACGAACGACCAGGTCGAGGGCCGCCACGGTGAGATCCTGCCGGGTGTCATGGTGATCGGCGATGCTCATGGCCAGGCCGATGCCCGACGTGAGGCGTGAGGCGAGCCGCCGCGCATCGTGCTCGTCATAGGAGCCGTAGTAGAGGCGCAGATTCTCGCGCCGAATCTGTTCGACCTCCGCAAGCGCCGCCATGGCCGAGTCGGCCTGGCCGGCGGTAGCCTGCGCAAGGGCAAGGTTGTGGAGGCCATTGGCGCGAAGCTCGAGCGAGGGCGCATCCTGGCGACCCGCGACCTCGTCGGCGGCCGCCCGTGAAAGTCCGATCGCGTCGTCCACGTTGCCCATGCGCAGGTGCAGTGCTCCCAGCGAACTCAGGCTAAGGCAGATGTCGCCGCTGCCGGGCGGAAAGACCGCTCGCCGCATGCGCAGGCCGCGCTCGTAGTAGACGACGGCCGAGTCGAGATGGGCGGCGCCTGAGTGAGCGAAGCCGAGGTTGTGCAGGGTGGTGGCGATGATCGCGTCGTCGCCGGCGTCGGCCGCGCGCCTGAGTACGAGTCCGCTGTCCAGGCAGGCGATGGCGATCTCGTACCGGTTCTTCGTCGACTGGATCTGGCCGAGCCGTGTCCAGTACTCCGCCCGCCGGGGAGGATCGGTGTCGATGGCGAGCAGTTCTTCGTAGATCTCGATGGCGCGGTCCGACTCGCCGAGCTCCTCCAGGACGGTCGCCTGGGTGTGGCGCATCAGGTACAAGTCGGCCTGCCGTTTCTCCGGATCCCAGTCGTGCAGCAGATCGTCGTAGATCTCCTTGGCTCCAGGCAGGTCGCCGCGCTTCAACAGAAAGAGACCGTACGCATGACGGGATCGATTGTCCCACCGGGCATTCTCTCCGTCGAAGATCTGACGACCGCGCAGCAGCAGCAGCTCCGCCTCGTCGAACCGACCGGCATTGGTGAGCGTTTCGCCGAGGTAGATCGCGGATCGACCGACGGCCGGATCGTCAGGCGGCAGCACGGAATCCCGAACCGCGTAGGCGATCTCGAACCAGTGCAGCGTCTCCGAATGTCGGCGTGAGTAGATCGCCAGATTGTGCGCGATGCGGGCACAGGTCTCGTCGCGACCGCCCACGGCGGCTACGCGCTCGTCGAAGGCTTCATGCCCGATGTCCACCGCGCGCTCTCGATCGCCGGTACGGAAGCAGACGTCCGCGAGATTCTTGAGGCTGATCGACCGCTCCAGCGGCTCGGCATCCAGCGAATCCTTCATGGCGACGACACGCTCGGCCAGTTCGAGCGTGCTTTTTTTCTGCCGGGCGACCGAACTGCGGAGAATCACCGCCAGTCGCGCGTCGTACGCGACGGCCACCAGCATGGACGTTTCACCTTCCGTGCTGCCGAGAGACTCGAGGAACGCGGAGCTGACGGAGTCGGCTTCGGCGACGTGGCGGGTGGTGATCAGGGTGTCCGTCTCGGCACGCATGGCCATGGCGGCGGCCAGGTCCGGCCTGGAATCGGCGGCCGGCACGGTTGCGGATCCGCCGATCAACAGAAGCACGAGAAGCAGCGAGAACGGTCGCGAACAGGTGGGGCGAGACACCGGCATGCAGACGGCCTCCTAGGGGCGATCGAGGTCGATGACGTACTCCTGATGGAAGCGGGCGCGGGGGGTGTCGATGGTGCGATAGTACTGGTGCAGCTCGATGAGCACGCGATCCGGGAGCGGTGCAGTGAGGACGAGGTCGACATGGATCACGTGGACGTCGCCGCTCGTGGCCACGGGCACGTCGTCGTCGTCGAGCAGGGTCTGGAGACGGCCGGCGGCGCGCTCGACCTCGACGCGCACGGCGTAGCGGTAATCGCCATCTGAGTCGGTCACGTGGAGGCGGATCGGCAGCACACCTTGATTGGTCGTGACGACGGGATCGGCGCCGAAGATGTGCTCTTCTCCACGGGTGCCACGGTCGGACTCGAACACGTGACCCAGAACCACCGGACTCAAGCGCAACGAGGGTTCCATACCGCCGGGATCGAGGCCGACCCGGGCCAGGTTGAGGCCGATCATGGCCACGGTGATCACGGCGGCCAGGGCCGAGATCCCGTGCCACCAGGTTCGGGTCACCGGCACCGGGAGGGGCGCGGGGCTGGAGGCGGGCGCCGAACTCGGCCTCACTTGCTCGAGTTCGCGGGCCAGGCTCTCGACATGCCGGCGAAAAGACTCCGAGCCGTCGAACGCCGCCTCCACGGATTCGCGTTCGGCCGCGGTGGCCGTGCCGGACAGGAAATCGAGGATCACCAGGTCCGTCGGGATCGCCACGTCCTCGTCGTCGTCGACCATGCCGGCAGCGGCGATGGCATCGATGAGCTGCCAGTCCTGGAATTCGCCGCTCACGAGATGGCCGCCAGGTCGCGGGGATCGTGCCCCATGTCGGCCAGGACGGCGCGGAGCCGGCGGCGGCAGTAGCTCAAGTCGGTGCCGATGATCTTGTTGTCGGCGTCGGGTCGGCCGAGGAACGGGCCCATCTCGCGCGGCTTCTTCTGGGTGCCGGCGAGCCAGAGTAGCTGGCGGCACCGTCGCGAGAGCTGACGGATGGCGTCGCGCGCGATCGACACGGCTTCGCGACCGGTCACGCGAACGTCGGAGGCCTTGTCGCTGCTCGTGGGCAAGGGCAGCAAGGGACCGTCGTCCGAACCCCGCGGCTGGTCGATGGATACGTGCTTGCCGCGCTCCCGCGTGCGCCGTCGCAGCACGTCGAGGGCCCGGTTCTCGACCACCCGCGCGAGCCATGCCGCGAACGAAACGCCTCGATCTTCATAGGACCGCAACCGCGCGCCGTCGTTCTCGAGGCAGTGCAGCTTGGTCATGGAATTCACGTTCTCCCTCTCGTGGGGATCGAGCGACCGGAATGCGTACGGAGGTCGGAGCAGAACCAGGGCGTCCAGGTACTCGCTGAACTCTTTCTGCGCTTGCTCCGGGTGGGTGTCGAGCATTCCGAGGAATGCCGGCACGCGCTCCGTGAGGTCGATGTCCTTCGCTCGTCGGGGTTTCAATATGGGCTTCCAGAGATGAGGAACGATCGAATTCGGTATTTTCCGGACTTTATCTGGGGGGGACGGGTGGTGTCAAGGTGGGGGGCGGCAGCAAACAGCCCAGCCGCCGCGTACCCAGGCACGTGGCGGCCGGACTTGTGAGTCGTGAAGCCGGCTACTTCAACAGACTCATCTTGGTCGTCGACACCTCCTGCCCTGCTTCGACACGAAGGAAGTAGGTCCCTGCTGCAACGAGGTTGCCCCGATTGTCGCGCCCGTCCCAGGGTCGCGTGTGGTAGCCGGCGGCGTGCTGGTCGTCAGCTAGAAGTGCGATTAATCGACCGTCGATTCCATAGACCCCGACCCGAACCCGAGAGGCCACGGGCACTCCATAGCGAACGGTAGTCGCCGGATTGAAGGGGTTGGGGTGGTTGGGGAGTACGGTCAGGACCGTCGGTACGATCGCGACGTCGTCGACCGCTACGTTCGGGTCAAAGCACTGCCCTTGTGCGGGTGCCGACTGGGTCCCCTCGCCACACTGGTCGCGGGCGGCGACGGTATAGCTGTAGACGACATCAGGATCGCAGTTGTAGTCCCCGTGGACCGTATCGGACGATTCGCCGATGACCGCTCCGTCACGGCGAACGACGTACCCATCAGCGCCGGCCACTGCACTCCACTGAAGTTCGATCACGAGGGGTAGGTCATCGGAAGCGCTCAGGTTATGCGGTTGGGATGGCGCGGGGCAGTGCACGACGATCTGAGCGTAGAGAGATGTCGCGTTGTTCTCCGGGTAACCATTGCTGCTGTCTTCTTCCTCGAGACCGTCGAGGAACACGATCGCGCCGACGAAGTAACTACCGATTGCCACGTCGTCGGGAATTCGCAGGTTGAACGTGCTGACCGCATACGCATTCCAGGGGAACTCGGCATAGTAGTAGTTGCCTTCGAGTTGATGGTCGGACGTATCGATCTCGCGGTCGTCGGACAGGTAGAATCGAACCTGAACGTTGTCGAGGCCGTGAGTGCTCATGTTCTCGACCGTGACGTTCTCGACCACGATGTCATCGCCAGGGCGGTAGTAGGTGCGGTCGCTGGTGCTGTTGTGAAGGCCCTCGTCGGCCCAGTAGGACTCGATTCCAAGATCCGTGATCGTTTCGGGATTCTGTTGACCTTCATAGTCGGCGCGGAGCAGATACGCGTCCGGCAGGTGGATGCCATTGCCATTCTCGACCAGGTGATGGTAGTAGGGATGGACGACCGTCGGGAGGTCGTAGTCGTAGGTCTCGTCGAATCCCCATCCGTCACCGCCGCGCTGCATGCCCCAAGCGTGAGCGAGCTCATGCATGTAGACGGGCCGGACCAGGATCAGGTCGTCGTTACCCAGTGATTCCGAGAAATCCTGGGTCCAGTCCTCGTGGGCGTTGAACATGATGTCGCTTTCCGTGATCAGGCCGCACTGATTTCCCCACGATGCGCAGAGCGCGATTGCGGAACCCCAACTCAGGCCATACATGGCATTCAATTCAGAGTTGGTGATGTAGCCGATGATCTCGTTCTCGCCATTGCTTCCGTCGTCGGAATTGTTCAGTTCCGGATCGAAGACCTCGACGAACTGGTTCCAACTGTTCATGGGTACGAACCAGAACGGAAGGCCGTAGATCCCAACGGGCGGATACTCCATGTACAAGGGGAGGTTGTGATACCCGCAGGCGCCGAGGTCACCACCGGTCATGACCGGGGGCAGTCCATCGATGGCTGTTTGGTTCCTACGATCGCGGTAGACGCGAGGGGTGCTCGAAGTCTCGCGGGGAAGCGGGTCGCGGACGCGAGCGCCGTTCTCACGCCTGATCAGTGCGCCCTCGGATTGGTCTCGCCAATCAGGGACGGAAGTCGATGCGGTCAGCAGAGTCGCGTGTAGGCTGTCGAGGAAACTCGCGAGACTGATCGGAGGGGCTGAACTCCCGGTGCGGAACAGCGGTGCCGGCAACGGGAGAGGCGTTTCGCCTTCCTTGATCGGCGGCGCGGCGATTTGCCCGAACATATGGCCGGTTTTCGTGGCCCAGTCGAAGTGGTCGACAGAGACGCCGACGAGGCGTCTGCCCGACAGTGATTGCAGGTACTGGCGCTCGTCTCCGAAATCGGACACGATCTCCAGGATGCCCCTCGGCCCGCCGACGACGGAGCACAGGTAGCTCGCACCGTCGTCGAACGTGAAGACCAGATAGCGATGACCGTTCTGGAGGGTCGGGACGCCGGATGCCGAAAAAGTCACGTCGTCGACGGTTCCGCCGGCGAATGTCAGGACGACGACCCCGTTGCCGCCTTGACGGGAGCGGTCTGTCGCGTGGATGGTCTCGACGTCCGTGAATATGTAGTCGGTGAGAATGATGGTACCGGACTCGTTGAACCGGCTCGAGGTCTCCGAGATGGTGCCGGCGAAGATCAGGTCGGACCCTTGCGCGATCTCGGCGGGAGAGACGTCAGTGTTGAGTGCCCAGACACTGTTTGCGATCAACAGCGTCAGGCAGATGAGTACGGGCCCGTAGGTGGTGGACGATTTCACGATTCACTCCTTCGTTGGGGTCGGGATCTACCGGCGCCAGGCGCGGTATGCATTTCCCGTCCACAACGCTGGTGGCCGTGGTTTTTCGACAATGATTGGAGGCACTTCCCATGCCCCCCCGCCCCATCTGGCTCTTCTTCCTCGCCACCCTCCTCGTCGCCGCCCTCCACCTCTCCTGGTCCTACAACCAGCTCCCTGCCGAGGTCGCCACCCACTTCAACGCGTCCGGCGAGGCCGACGGCTGGTCCTCGCGCAACGGTTTCGCCATCACCTACATCGTGCTCATCGCAGCCATGGCGGGCATCTTCGCCGGTCTCGTGTTCCTGTTGCCGCGGTTGCCCGTGAGCACCATCAGCCTGCCCAACCGCGACTACTGGCTGGCGCCCGAACGCCGCGAAGCCACCTGGCGCCGTCTCGGCGAGTTTCTGCTGCTGATCGGCGGCGGCACCAACCTGTTCAACGTCATGGTCATGCACCTCACCGTGCAGGCGAATCGCCAGCCCGAGGTACAGCTGAGCGGCTGGTTCTGGCTGCTTTTCACGGCGTTCATGGTGTTCGTGTTCGCCTGGGTGGGCTGGCTGCTGTGGAGTTTCCGGGTTCCTCGTCGATGATTTTCGGCGCATCCGTCACACGAACGTGATAGAATCGTTCCCGTCATTCAAAAAAGGACGGGTTACCATGCGTCGTTTCATCCTCCCAGTCGTCGCGATGGCGTTCCTTGCCACGGTCGGCTTCGCCCAGGTCCCTGCGACCATCTACGATATCCAGTACACCACCGACCCGTCCGGCGACTCGCCCCTCGTCGGCCAGGTCGTCGCCACCGGCGGCGTGGTCACCGCCGTGCACTACGACGGCTTCGTCATGGCCGATGGCTTCGGGCCGTGGCAGGGCCTCTTCGTCTACAACTTCATCGCCGGGCCGGCCATCGGCGACGAGATCACCGTCACCGGAACGGTGGCCGAGTACTACAACATGACCGAGCTCACCGACGTCACGGAGTACTCCATCGTGTCGGGCGGCAACCCGGTGACGCCGCTGGTGCTGGCGTCGGCCGACGTCGGTCAGGAGCAGTACGAGGGCGTGCTGGTCACGATCGAGAACGCCGAGGTCACCGCGCAGCTCAACTACGGCGAGTGGACCGTGGACGGCGTGCTGCAGATCGACGACAAGAACGACTACCTCTACTTCCCCCAGATCGGCGACCAGCTCGCCTCGCTCACGGGCAACGTGTTCTATTCGTTCGGCGCCTTCGAGATCGAGCCGCGCTTCACCAACGACGTGGCCGGCGACGTGATCGCGCACTACGCCCTGGGCGGCGACGTGATCACCATGAATGCCAATCGCGACGTGCTCCTGGGACACTGGGTCGAGGTGCTGGGTGACGAGATCGTGGCCATCCACGCCAGCGAACCCGTGGGCATTCCCACCGTGGCCACCGGCGGCCTCATCTTCCCCGCCCTCATCGACTCGCACAATCACCCCTCGTACTGCGTGCTCGGACCCATCCCCTTCGACCAGCTCTTCGAGCACCGCGACGAGTGGCGCAGCTCGCCCATGTACAGCGACTTCAACTCGCAGTACTACAGCATCATCGACTACGGTGGTTCCGGCGCTCAGCGCACCAACGTCAACAAGCTGGCCGAGGTGCGGGCCATGGCCGCCGGCACGGCGACCATCCAGGGTCCCAACGCCTTCGGTCACAGCTACGACGACTACGCGCACCAGGGCATCGGCATCAACAACGCCCACCGCATGCCCCCGCGCATCTACCACGACACGTTCCCGCTGGGTGACTCGGAGGCCGTGTGGGCAGGAAGGGTCGCCGACAACTGGCGGCGCTTCGTGGTGCACATCGCCGAGGGCACCAACCAGGCGGCCCTCGACGAGTTCGCGGCCTGGCAGGCCCTGGTGGACCTCGACGAGCGGACCACCATCATTCACGGCACCGGCCTCGGCGCCGCCGAGTGGTCGGCCATGGGAACCGCCGGGTCCAACCTGGTGTGGTCGCCGCAGTCCAACATCGCGCTCTACGGCAGCACCACCGACATTCCCGGCGCCCTGGCGGCCGGTGTGACCGTGGCCCTGGCCCCCGACTGGACCGAGAGCGGCGCCAACGATCTCCTCGCCGAGATGAAGATCGCGCGCGACTGGTCGGACGAACACTGGGGCGGCGTACTCACGCCCGAGTTACTCACCGAGATGGTCACCGTCAATGCGTCCTACGCACTGGGCATGACCGACCTCCGGGGCAGCGTCGAGCCCGGCCTGCGCGCCGACCTCATGGTGATCCCCGGCAGCGCCGGCGCACCGTACGACGCGCTCATGGCCGCCATGCCGGCCGACGTCAACCTCACGGTGATCAGCGGTCGGCCCGGCTACGGCGATCAGGTGCTCATGGACCAGTTCCCGTACCTGACCATGGTCGAGGACATCACGGTCAACACGGTGCCCAAGCGCCTGGCGCTGGCCGTGGACGCCTTCGCCATCGACAACTCCGATGATCTCTTCGCCGACATCATCGCCACCCTCGAGGCCGCCTACGCCGTCGCCACTCCCGAGCTGTGCTGCTTCCGCGGTATCGAGGTGAGCGACTGTGATCTGGTGGACGTGCCGGACCTCGGACCGTCGCAGGTCGAACTCGCCGTGTTCCCCAACCCGTTCAACCCACGGCTGTCGGTGTCGTTCTCGCTGCAGCGGGAAGCCGAGGCGACGGTGGAAGTGTTCGCGGTGAATGGCCGGCGGGTGGCCGAGCTGGCCCGCGGCCGCTTCGGTGCCGGCGAGCACGTGTTCCAGTGGGAGGGTCGGGACCAGGCCGGTCGCGGTCAGGCATCGGGCACGTACCTGGTGCGGCTGACGGCCGGAGGCACGGTGTTGACGGAGAAGGCGGTGCTGGTCCGCTAGTCGGCGATCCCCGGCAACGTCGCGATGAATCCCACCATGAAGCCCAGGCTGGACACCGATCCGGCCTGGGCTATTCCCATGCTGGCCTCGGTGATCAGCTCGAGGTTGTCGCCCAGGAGCGCGTTGTAGCCCAGGGAGACGGCGCCGTGATGGAAGCCGGACAGGTCGGGGTCGGCCTTGTCGTGGATCGTGGCGTCGTACATCAGGAGGAGCTGGTGGTTGGGGTTCAGGGTGTAGTAGCCACCCACGTCGAAGCCCAGATCGGTGTGGCGAGTGGGTTCGCCGTCCGGATTCTCGGAGCCGCCGACCTGGGCCGCGCCGCGCACGAACATGCCGTAGGTGCCGAGGTCGGGGGTGTGGTCGAGGTTCAGCTCGATGGCGGGCACCACGGTGGCTTCGTTCATCTCGTGGCCGGCCACGCGCATGTCGAGGATCAGGTCCACGTCGAAGTGGTCGGTGTCGACCGGAGTGCCGAAGACTCCGAGGTTGAGTTCGGTCTCGGCGCCGGTGAAGTAACCGTCGGCCTCCATGGCGGTGGCCATGTAGGCGGAGAAGCGGTTGGCCACGCCCCAGCCCATGAGCATGGCGCCGGCCAGGGCCTGGTCGGCCGTGTCCTCGCCCACGCCGTCGAATCCGGAGTAGAGCTCGACGTTTCCGTCGCCCTCTGCCCAGGTCTCCACCGTGTCGATGGCCAGTGCGGGTGTTGCGATGATGAGCAGGCCGAAGATGATCAGGAGGATCTGCGCGGACATGACCCACCGTCCTTTTGGTGTTGCTAGACCAGACCGCCGATCGCGTACGCCGTCATGGCGAGCACGTATGCCAGTGCGGTCAACCCGAAGAACTGTCCCCAGGCCCATTTCCATGAGCCCGACTCGCGGCGTACCACGGCGACCGTCGCCATGCACGGCGTCCCCACGAGCATGAAGATCATCAGGGCGATGCCCAGGCGCGGCGAGAAGTCGCGGCGCAGCTTGGACTGGAGGTCCGTCTCGGCACCCTCTTCTCCGAGGGCGTAGACGATGCTCATCTGCGAGACGAACACTTCCTTGGCGGCGAACGCGCCCAGCGACGCGGTGACGATGCGCCAGTCGAAGCCCAGCGGTCGGAAGAACGGCTCGATGGCCGTGCCCACGCGGCCGGTGATCGAGAACTGCAACCGTTCGGCGGACCGGCGTCCGTCGATCTCCTGCTCGGTGAGCTGGGCGCCGGCGGCGATGTCCTCGTCCACCTGGAAACTGTCCGGCCGCGGATAGGTGGTGAGGGCCCAGAGAATGATCGAGATGCCCAGGATCACCGTGCCCGCCTTGCGCAGGTACATCCACGACCGTTCGGCCATGCGCGTGATCACTGAGCGGAGGGTGGGCAGGCGATAGGGCGGCATCTCGAGCACGAACGGGGTGGGGTCGCCCTTGAGGACCGTACCGCGCAGGATCAGCGCCAGGATCATGGCGAGCAGGATACCGAAGAGGTAGATGCCCCACATCATGGGCGCGCGAAGCGCCGGTGCGAACAGGGCGGGGATGACCAGCATCCAGATGGGCAGGCGGGCGCCGCAGCTCATGAGGGGCAGCACGAACATGGTGGCCAGGCGGTCGCGCTCGTTCTCGATGGTGCGCGTGGCCATGATGCCGGGGATGGAGCAGCCGAAGCCGGTGACCAGCGGCAGGAAGCTCTTGCCGTGCAGGCCGACGCGGCTGAGGTAGCGGTCCATGAGATAGGCGGCGCGCGCGAGGTAGCCGGTGTCCTCGAGGAAGCTCAGGCCCAGGAACAGGAGCACGATGTTGGGCAAGAAGACGAGCACGCCGCCCACGCCGCCGATGATGCCGTCGACCAGGAGCGAGAGCAGCGGCGAGTCCGGGCTGCCGGGCCAGTTGGTGTCGATGGCCTCGCCGAGCCAGTTCACGCCGGACTCGATCCAGCCCATGGGCGCCTCGCCCAGGGTGAAGGTGAGCCAGAATACGGCGTACATGACGCCCAGAAAGATGGGCAGACCGAACCAGCGGTGCGCCAGAACGGTGTCGATGCGGGTGGTGGAGGCGCGGGAGTCGGGGCGCGCGGCCTCCACGGTGACCTGGTCGAGGATGCCGGCGATGGTGATGGCGAAGCGCTGGCTGCGATGGAGCGCGGCCGCGTCGTCCTGCTCGATGATGGTGCGGGTGTCCTCGAGCACGGCGGCGATCTCGGGCTGGGGCGCGCGGCGCGGCTGCAGCGAGGAGGCGAGGATGGCGGCCTTGAGCGAGTCGAGACCCTCGCCGGTGTGAGCGGCGGTCTCCACCACGGGCACGCCCAGCAGCCGGCCCAGCTTGGATGTGTCGATCTTCTGGCCCGAGCGGCGCGCTTCGTCGGCCATGTTGAGGCAGAGCACCACGTTGGCCTCGGTCTGCAGGACCTGGAGCGCGAAGGTGAGGCTGCGGCGAATGGTGGTCGAGTCGATCACCACGACGACAACGTCGTAATCGCCCTCGAGCAACTCGTCACGGGCGACCCGTTCCTCGGGGGAGTACGAGGTGAGGCTGTAGGCGCCGGGCAAGTCGCGCATCTGCACCTGGAACGATCCCTCGGTCCAGCGACCCTCGCGCTTCTCCACGGTGACGCCGGGGTAGTTGCCCACGCGCTGGCGGGCGCCCGTCAGGCCGTTGAAGATGCTGGTCTTGCCACAGTTGGGATTGCCGGCCAGCACCGCGCGGATGGTGCGCGACTCGGGAGTGCGGGTCTGCTGCCGGGGGGGATCGTTGGTCACGGCGAGTTCTCCGTTACGGGTTCGACCGTGACGGCCTTGGCCTCGCTCATACGGAGCGCCAGCTCGTAGCCCTGCATCTTGATCCACACCGGATCGCCGGCCGGCGCGACGCGCGCCACCTCGATGTGCACGTGGGGCAGGATGCCCATGTCCAGCAGCCGCTGCCGCACCGCACCCTTGCTCTCGATCTGTCGGATGCGTGCGCGCTGTCCGGGCTCGAGATCGGCGATGGTGAGACGGTGGGTGCCGGAGGCGTCGGTGATCAGGGTGAACGAGTTGCACTTGTGCTCGCACTCGGGCACGTTGTCGTGCACCGCGGAGCAGGCGCGGAACCGGGAGAGGTGATCCTTACCCTCGGGACAGACTTCCATGTATTCGAACAGCCGCACCAGCTGATCGACCGTCTCGGCCGAGAGATTGTGCTCGGTGGTGCACGCGTCCCGCTCGGCCACGTCGGCGGGCAGACCGAGGAACTTGTTGAAGAAGCGGGTGAGGATCTGGTGGCGAGCGTAGATGCGACGGCCGGCGGTCTCGCCCTCGGTGGTCAGACCCACGTACTCGCGCTGCTGGTAGTCGATGAGACCCAGCTGGTCGAGGCGCTTCATGGCGGGGGTGACCGAGGCGGGATTCACGTCGCGGGCCTTGGCGATGTCGCGGACGCGAGCGAATCCGGATTTCGCTACCAGCCGGTAGATGGTCTCGAGGTAATCCTCGAGGGCCGGCGTGAGGTTGGAAGCGGCGGTTTGGTCGGACATCGTGGCCTTCCTTGCTGACTTGTTAGAGCAATCTAATTCGTGTAGGGGGGATTTCAAAGAGGAAAAATGGGGGGTAGGGTTGGTGGGGTTTTGTGTTCTGTGCTCGGTATATTGTATACAGTATTTATGGTGATTGGTTGAGTCAGCGGAAGGCTTGATCCAGCCCTAAACGGCGTTCAGCGCACCAGGACGAGCTTTGATGTTCTCAACAGCGAGGGTGTCTCCAGGCGGGCCAGATACGTGCCCGACGGCAGATTCTCGGGTTTCCAGGCCACCGTGTGAGCGCCGACGTCGCGGTTGCCGGCCACGAGACGGGCCAGGCGGCGGCCGGTGAGGTCGTAGATGTCGAGGGTGACCGGCTCGGGCCGGGGCAGATCGAAGCGGATGGTGACCTGCGGGTTGAACGGGTTCGGGTAGGCGGTGAGCAAGGCGGTGAGCGGCGCGGGCGGCTGGTCCGGGTCGTCGGGATCGAGCACCGGCACGCCGCTGTCGCAGTGGCCGGGCACGATGGTCAGGCCGGCGTAGGTGGTGGCGGCGTGGACGCGGTCGCCGGAGGTGGCGACGACGAAGGCCGGGGCGGGCAGGAAGGTCTCGCCGAGGCGGCGTGGAGCGCCTGGGTCGGTGATGTCGATGGCCTGGAAGAAGCCCTCCTCGCTGGCGACGTAGACGGCGTCACCGGCGAGGGCGAGGGCGCGCTGGAGACCGGGCAACGGGACGAAGGCCAGTTCGATGGGGGCCGTGGCCTGGGCATAGTCGAGGACCGCGAAGCCGGACCGGTCGAAGCCGTTGGGCGAGGCGAAGAGGAGGTCGCCCCGGGCGGCGATCCCGTCGATGGACTGGTGGTCTGTGACGAGGGTGTGGACGAGCGCGGGGGCGAGCGGGTCGCTGACGTCGTGGAGTTCGATGGTGGCGCCGCCGAAGGCGCCGGTGGCCACGAAGAGACGGTCGCCGTGGGCGGCGAGGGCGATGGCGTAGATGCCCGTGGGCACGGTGGGCAGCAGCTGCGGATCGGCGGGGTCGGCGAGGTCGAGGACGTAGAGGCCGCCGTAGAAGAAGTCGCCCAGGTAGAGGGCGCCGGCGTGGGCGAGGATCGGGCCGGGGAAGCCGGGGACCTCGACCTCGTTCACCACGGTGGGCTGGGTGGGGTCGGCGATGTCGACGACGTAGAGGATGCCGGCCTGGCCGGCGGCGGTGACGTAGGCGTGGCCGGCGGCGAGGGCGACGCGGCTGGCGTTGCCG
This sequence comes from bacterium, assembly GCA_003353795.1. Classification (GTDB taxonomy): domain Bacteria; phylum Krumholzibacteriota; class Krumholzibacteriia; order LZORAL124-64-63; family LZORAL124-64-63; genus Glo-17. Next base: position 144 of record PIVY01000110.1, on the reverse strand, counting down.
GGGATGGGGACCGAGCCGATGGGCTGGGGGTCGGCGGGGTCGGTGTGGTCGTAGACGGTGAGATCGCCGGCGGCGAGGTAGGTGAGGGGGCCGTCGGTGGCGAGGCCGTAGGCGATCTCGGTGGTGGGGGTGGTGCTGGTGGGG
>PIVY01000109.1 GCA_003353795.1 bacterium | reverse complement strand
GTGGGCGAGTACCTCATCGAGGAGTACGCGCGGATCCCGGTGGAGGTGGAGTACGCCAGCGAGTTCCGTTACCGCTCGCCCATCATCGAGCCCGGTACCCTCTGCCTGGTGATCTCGCAGTCGGGCGAGACCATCGACACCCTCGAGGCCATGCGCGAGGCCAAGCGCCGCGGGGCAAAGGTCATTGGCATCACCAACGTGGTGGGCTCGACCATCGCCCGCGAATCGGAGTGCGGCATCTACATCCACGCGGGTCCGGAGATCGGCGTGGCCAGCACCAAGGCCTTCACCAGCCAGGTCACCATCCTGATCCTGCTGACCGTGCTCCTGGGCCGGCGCAATCACATCAATGCCGAGTACGGCATGGAGATCATCGAGGAGCTGCAGAAGGTCCCCGACAAGATCAGCCGGGTGCTCGACCAGTCCGACGCGATCAAGGAGATCGCCGAGGTCTACGCCAACCATACCAATTGCCTGTACCTGGGCCGCGGCGTGAACTTTCCCATCGCACTGGAAGGAGCGCTCAAGCTCAAGGAGATCAGCTACATCCACGCCGAGGGCTATCCCGCGGCCGAGATGAAGCACGGTCCCATTGCGCTCATCGATCCCAACATGCCGGTGGTCGTGATCTCCACGCGCGACTCGAGCTACGAGAAGATCCGCGGCAACGTGCAGGAGGTGCGGGCGCGCAAGGGCAAGATCATCAGTGTGGTCACCGAAGGGGACGAGGAGATCGCCGCTCTGAGCGACCACGTGCTCACCATTCCGCGGTGCCGGGGCATGCTGACCCCGCTCCTGTCGGTGGTTCCGCTGCAGCTTCTGGCCTATCACATCGCCGTGCTGCGCGGCGAGGATGTGGATCAGCCCCGGAACTTGGCCAAGGCCGTGACTGTTGAGTAATCCGCCTCTGGTGACCCATTCGTCTCTGGTGGAATGGCCGCCGGACGCTTAATCTTGAGGGGCAGCGCGGGAGCGAGTGTCGTCTGGTGACGGCCGGGGACTTCAAATCCCTCTGTCGGGCGCGTCATACCGTCCGAGGTGGGTTCGATTCCCACACGTTCCCGCCAATTCTTTTCCGCACGAGAGGACCTTGCGTGGCGCGGGATGCAACCAGCTTGCGACTCGAATTCATGGTCGCCGCTGCGCTGCTTCTGGTCCCCGTCCTGGCGGCTGGGCAGGAAATGGCTGGGCAGGACAGCCTGGCTGTGCCGGCGATGGTCGGGGCCGACAGCCTCGCCGCTGCGGCGCCCGATTCGTCACAGGTCGTGCCCGCTCTCGAGCCGGTGCCCGATTTCTTCGACACCGGCATCAACGGGACTGCCGCGGTCATGATGACGCCGGTGATGCCGGGGTGGGGTCAGCTCTACGCCGACAACGGCTGGCGGGCCATGGTGTCCTTCGGGGCGCAGTGGTATTTCTGGAGCAAGATGTTTGCGGCCGATCGCCAAGCCAGGCGGTTCCGCGACCACGGTCAGCTCTATCCCGAGGGCGATCCGGGTCGCACCGATATGGACAGGCTGGCCAACGAATACTGGGAAGTGATGCGCGACTACGCCTGGTGGTCCGGCGCGGTCCTGCTCATCGTGGCCCTGGACGCCTATGTCGGCGCCGGGCTCTATAAATTTGACGAGGAGCCGATTCCGGTGCCCAACCGCTTCGACGAATATTTCGATACCGGCGTGCCCGAGCCTCCCGGCTCGCGAGGCGCGCCGTTGCTGGTCGTCTGGCAATGGGGCAAGAAGTTCTAGCCATGCACAACACGCGCAATTTCTGCATCATCGCCCACATCGACCACGGCAAGAGCACCCTGGCGGACCGCTTGCTGGAGCACACCGGCACGCTCAAGGGCAAGGAACTCAAGGAGCAGGTGCTCGACTCCATGGACCTGGAGCAGGAGCGCGGCATCACCATCAAGAGCCACCCCATCCGCATGGATTACACCGATCCCGAGGGTGGGTTCTTCACGCTGAACCTCATCGACACGCCGGGGCACGTCGACTTCCATTACGAGGTCTCGCGCAGCCTGGCCGCATGCGAGGGCGCGCTGCTGGTGGTCGACGCGGTTCAGGGCGTGCAGGCCCAGACCATCAACAATCTCTACCTCGCCGTGGAGCACGACCTGGAGATCATCCCGGTCATCAACAAGATCGACCTGCCGGCGGCGCGGCCCGACTTCGTGGCCGAGCAGTTCGTCGACCTCATCGGCTGCGATCCCGACGACATCCTGCTGGTGTCGGCCAAGACCGGCGAGGGCATGGAAGATCTGCTGCACGCCATCTGCACCCGCGTGTCGGCGCCTCAGGGCGATCCCGCCGCCCCGCCCAAGGCGCTCATCTTCGATTCCGTCTTCGACTCCTACGTCGGCGCCGTGGCCTACGTGCGTATGATCGACGGCGAGATCAAGCACCGCCAGTGGATCAAGCTGGTGCGAGGCGGGGCCGCCTTCGAGGTCCAGGAACTCGGCCATTTCCGCCTGGCCCGCATCCAGCAGAAGTCCATCAAGGCCGGCGAGGTGGGATACTTCGCCACCGGGGCCAAGGACGTGCGCGACGTGCGCGTGGGCGACACGATCACCCTGCGGGACAATCCGTGCGCCGAAGCTTGCGACGGCTATGCCGAGGCCAAGCCGATGGTCTTCTCGGGACTCTACCCCACCAACAACGACGACTACGACGACCTCCTCGACGCCCTGCAGAAACTCCAACTCAACGACGCGTCGCTGACCTGGGAGAAGGAGACTTCTGCTGCTCTGGGGTTCGGTTTCCGCTGCGGCTTCCTGGGCCTGTTGCACATGGAGATCATCCAGGAGCGGCTCGAACGCGAGTACGACCTCGACCTCATCTGCACGCTGCCCAACGTGGAGTACGAGGTGAAACTGAAGACCGGCGAGGTCTACAAGGTGGAGAACCCGGCGCTGCTGCCCACCGAACGGGAGATCCAGGAGATCCGCGAACCCATCGTCCACGCCTCGGTGATCGCGCCCAAGGAGTTCGTGGGTGCCGTGATCCAGATCACCCTCGAGCGGCGCGGCGTGCAGACCAAGATGGAGTACCTGGACACCGAGCGGGTGAACCTGCAGTTCGATCTGCCCCTGTCCGAGCTGGTGGTCGACTACTACGACAAGCTCAAGTCCGTGAGCCGCGGATACGCCTCCCTCGACTACGAGTATCGTCGCCACCAGGTGGACAATCTGACCCGCCTCGACCTGCTCATCAACGGCGACCCCGTCGACGCGCTGACCTGCATCGTCCACAGCGACAACGCCTACAGCTGGGGACTGAAGCTCTGCCAGAAGCTGAAGGAGCTCATCCCGCGGCAGATGTTCCAGGTGGCCATCCAGGCTGCCGTGGGCACCCGCGTGCTGGCCCGCACCACCGTCAAACCTTTCCGCAAGAACGTCACCGCCAAGTGCTACGGCGGCGACATCTCCCGCAAGCGTAAGTTGCTGGAGAAGCAGAAGGAAGGTAAGAAGCGCATGAAGCAGGTGGGCTCGGTGGAGATCCCGCAGGAAGCGTTCCTCGCAGTGCTCAAGGTGGAGCGCTGAACCGCAGACCGAACCGGAGAGACGAGACCGAATGAGCGACTCGACTGCCAAACAATCCCACCGCGCCGCCCGCCGCCGCGCCGAGCGCGACGACCGCAAGCAGGACGGCCCGCGCGGCGTGAAGCTGGGGCAGAGCGGCCGCGACCAGGCCATGGAATGGATGAAGGCCATCCTCTGGGCACTCGGAGTGGCGCTCCTGATCCGCATGTTCCTGTTCCAGGCGTTCCGCATCCCGTCCGAGAGCATGCGCGACACCTTGCTGGTGCACGACTACTTGTTCGTGAACAAGCTGACCTATGGTCCCAAGACCCCCGACCGGCTGGTCATCCCCATCCTGAACAAGGTCCTGCTCGAGGGCATTCCGCACCTGCGCCTGCCGGGATTCCGTGAGCCCCGCCAGGGCGACATCATCGTCTTCGAGTTCCCCGAGAATCGGAACCAGGACTACATCAAGCGCTGCGTGGCGGTGGCCGGCGACGTGGTCGAGATCAAGGACGGCCTCGCCTACGTCAACGGCGACGTCTACGAGTCGAATTTTGCGGACTTCGGCGGCGACCATTCCTGCGTGCCCGACTGGCGCAACAGCGGTGATTGTCCGACGCCCCACTCGTTGCGCATCCAGGGCCGGCTCGGCGACGGCAGCTTCAACCGAGCCTACGGCCCGATCACCGTGCCCGAGGGGCATCTGTTCATGATGGGGGACAACCGCTTCAACTCCATGGACAGTCGCTACTGGGGGACCCTTCCCATCGAACTGGTGAAGGGGCGCGCCGAGATCATCTACTGGTCGTACGAGAACTTCTTCTTCTTCCCGCGCTTCGACCGACTGCTCAAGCTCATCGACCTGCCGCCGGGTCGTGCCTGGTTGCAGCCGATGGTGCGCATCGGATTCGTGCTCCTGGTGATCGGCATGGTGCTGTACTATCGCCGGCGCGACCGGAAAAAGCTGGATTCGCAGGAGGAGTGAGCGGCATGCCGTGGCGGCGGCGAAAGATCGTGCTGGGAACCCTGATCTTCGTCGGGGTCGCCGCGGGGCTCTTGCTGTCGGTTTTCGGATCCCGCTATCAGGGGTTCCGCATACCATCCAACTCCATGCATCCCAACATGCTCGTCGGCGATCATTTCTATGCTCGCCGGCTCGGACCGGTCGACCCCGTCGGCCGCGGCGACCTCGTCGTCTTCGAGTTCCCCAACGACCGTCGGCTGGACCGGGTCTGCCGTTGCGTCGCGATCGCCGGCGATGCCGTCGAGATCCGCGACGGAATCACCTACGTCAACGGCGCGGCCTACGAGTCGGCTCTCGACGATCCCGCCGCCGACCACTCCTGCGTACCGCGTGGCTCCCCCTGCAGCTGTCCCGAGCCCCACACGTATCTCGCTCCCGGCGGTCTCCAACACGGTGCGTTCAATCGTGAATTCGGACCGATCGTCGTTCCCGAGGATCACGTCTTCGTGATGGGTGACAATCGCTACAATTCGCTGGACAGCCGCTACTTCGGCCCGGTTCCCCGCGATCACGTGAAGGCACGACCGGATTTCATCTACTGGTCGGTGGACGCCAATCGTGGTTTGCGTGTCGGTCGGCTGCTGAAACGCCTGCGCTGATGGCAGGCCTCTACCTGCACGTACCGTTCTGCGGTTCCATCTGCAGCTACTGTCATTTCGCACGCACGGCCCGGCACGATGGCGGACTTCGCCGTCGCGTGGTCGAGGCCATGGTGGCCGAGCTGGATCTGCGCCGCCGCCAGTGCCCCGCGCTCACCGCCGGCAGTCGCCCACTCGAGACCGTCTACATCGGCGGCGGAACCCCGTCGCAACTCGAACCTGAGCTCATGGAGGCCCTCGTCGCCGGCACGGTCGGCACGTTGCCGGCCGCTGCCGATCTGGAGTTCACCGCCGAGGCCAATCCCGAGACGCTGACGGCGGACCTGGCGCGCGTCTGGCGCGCTGCCGGCATCGCGCGGGTGAGCCTCGGCGTGCAGAGCCTCGATCCGGATGTCCTCACCCTGCTGGGCCGCCAGTGCGACCCGGCCACCGCCCGCAAGGCCCTCGACATTGCCTGCGCCAGTTTCGACCGCGTCTCGGCGGACTGGATCCTCGGCCCGGGCCTCCGGCGCGCGAGCCTCCTGGCGGAACTGGACGAGGCCGTCGATCGCGGCGTGGAGCACGTGTCTCTCTACATCCTCGAACTCCACGAGGGCACCGAACTGGCCCGGGCCGTGGCGACCGGCGCCTTGACGCTTCCGCCCGATGCCGAGACCGAATCCCTCTACCTGGCCTGCGTCGAGCATCTCGCCGCCCACGGTCTGGCCCAGTACGAGGTGAGCAACTTCGCGCGACCGGGCGCCGAATCCCGTCACAATCGGGCCTACTGGACCGGAGCGCCCTTCCTGGGGCTCGGCCCGTCGGCCAGCGGTTTCTGGGGCCGCCGCCGCTACAGCAACGAGCCGGCGACCTCCCGCTACCTGGCGCGCGTCGAGGCGGGCGAGATTCCCGAGGGCCTGATTGATCCGCTGGATCGGTCGGCGCGCCGCCTGGAAAGCCTGATCCTGCCGTTGCGCACCGCTGCTGGTGTGCCGCTGGACCGGTTGCCGCCGGGCACTCTGGATCTGGACCGCGGCGCTCGAGAAGGATTGTGGCGCCTGGCGGACGGCCGGATGCGGCTCACGGCGCGCGGGTTCCTGCGGATCGACACCGTGGAGGAGCGCCTGGCGGCGGCGCTCGGTTGACACCCCCGAAAGCGCGTAGTTAACTTGTCGGCGCCCGACGAGGTCTAGAGGGCGGCAAGCGGGGGAGTGTCCCCCGTTTTTGGTGCCGGAAGGGTGCGATGGAATCCCGTGCGCAACAGGTTTTGGACGCGGTGGTCCGGCTCAATATCGAGACCGGCCGTCCGGTGAGCTCTGCCCTGGTCGAACGCTACCTCCAGCGCGCCTGCAGTTCGGCCACCATCCGTAACGAGATGAAGCAGCTCGAAGCGGACGGCTATCTGGACCAGCCGCACACCTCGGCCGGCCGCCGGCCCACCGACCGCGGCTTCCGACATTTCGTCGACCGCATGCTGGCCGGCTGGCCCCTGGCGCGGCTGGACTTGCCTCGTCCCCTGGCCCGTCAGGTCGAGTCGGACATCGCCCACCACGCCGGCAGCCACGCCATGGTCAAGGCCCTGGCCGGTCTGCTGAGTTCCCTCACGTCCAACATCAGCATCATCCTCGGCCCGAGCTGGGAGCAGGTGCGCTGCCTGCGCGTGGAGCTGTACCCCAAGAGCGAGCGCCGCATCCTCATGGTGCTGGTGCTGGAGAATGCCATGGTGCGCACCACCCTGGCCGACCCGGGCGAGGACATCGCACTGCGCACGGTGGAGGACGCGAGCCGCTTGCTGAGCGAGCGCATCGCCGGACGCACCGTGGCCGAGATACGCGACGGCGTCCTGGCGAGCTTCCGTCCCGGCGTCACCGCGGCCAGCCGCTGCGCCAGCCACCTCGCTCGTCAGGGCGAGGACCTGTTCCTGGACTTCGAGACCGGTGAACTGGAACTCGAAGGCGTGACCAACGTGCTGGGAGAGCCGGAATTCGCGGCCCCGGGAACCCTGCAGAACCTGGTGCGTTTCCTGGAATCGCCACGCACCATCCGCGAAGCCTTGCAGCAACTCGACCGCGACGCCGGCGGCGGCCTCGGGGTCTGGATCGGCGGCGAGAATCCGGTGGGCGACCTGCGAGAATTCGCGGTGGTCTCGCACCGATTCCCCCTGTCCGGACGCGAGGGTATCCTCGCTGTCCTGGGACCGCGCCGCATGCCCTATCAGCGCGCGCTGACCGGCATCGACACCCTGCGCAACGGTCTGCGTAGTCTCCTTGGAGAGGACATGCAATGAGCGACAAGCAACCTGAGAAGGCGGCCGAGGCCAACGAGGTCGACGAGAACGGCGCTGCCGAGGAGGTCGTGCCCACCGATCCGCCGGACGGGCTCGAGGCCGAGATTGCCGACCTCCGCATGGATCTGGCCGAAAGCAACGACCGCCTGCTGCGCACGGTGGCTGAGATGGACAACCTTCGCAAGCGCACGCGGCGCGAGGTCGTCGATTCGCGCCGTTTCGCCCAGGCAGACCTGCTGCGACCCATGCTCGACGTCCTCGACAATTTCGACCGTGCTCTGGCTGCCGACGAATCCGAGGCCGACGACGCCGACGCCGATCGCCAAGAGGCGTTTCGAAAAGGTGTGCAGATGATCGCCCAGAGTTTCCGCCAGGCGTTGCAGGATCACGGCGTACAACCCATCGTGGCGCTGGACGCAACCTTCGACCCGGCGATTCACGACGCCGTGGGGCAGCAACCGGCGCCCGAGGGAGTCGAGCCGGGCGCGGTGATGGCGGTGGTGCAGGAAGGTTACACCCTGGGCGAGATGGTCCTGCGGGCCAGTCGGGTCATCGTGGCGCAGTAGCCGCGGAAAGAGGCGAGATGGCGAGCAAGCGCGACTACTACGAGATCCTCGAGGTGGGCAAGGACGCCACCGAACCCGAGGTCAAGAAGGCCTACCGCAAGCTGGCGGTGAAGTATCATCCGGACCGCAATACCGAGGACGGCGACGCGGCCGAGAAGTTCCGCGAGGCCACCGAGGCCTACGAGGTGCTCAAGGATCCGGAGAAGCGGCGGCAGTACGACCAGTTCGGTCACCAGCCCGAGGGCGCCGGCTACGGCGGATTCGGGCCGGGCGCCGGTTTCGGCGGCGGTATGGAGATGGACCTCAACGAGGCCCTGCGTCGATTCATGCAGGACTTCGGCATGGGCGACATCTTCGGCGGCGCCGGTGGCGGCGGCAGGGACGAGGGCGGTCGCCGCGTCGGGCGCAACCTCCAGGTGACCCTCAAGCTCGACCTGCAAGATGCGGCCGCAGGCGTGAAGAAGAAGATCAAGGTGCAGAAGCAGGTGGGCTGCCCCGTCTGCGACGGCTCCGGTGCTTCGCCGGGCAGCCGTCCCCAGACCTGCGGCACCTGCCGCGGCGTGGGCCGTGTGCGCCAGGTCCGCCAGTCGCTCCTGGGGCAGATGGTCACCGAGACCGCCTGTCCGCACTGCGGCGGCCGCGGACAGATGATCTCCGATCCCTGCGGCGATTGCCGAGGTACCGGCACCGTGCGCGGCGAGGAAACCCTGGAGCTCAAGGTCCCCGCCGGCGTCACCACGGGCAACTACATGGAAATGCGTGGCAAGGGCGACCTGGGCGCGCAGGGCGGACCAGCGGGGAACCTGCGGGTGGTCATGGAGGTGCAGGAGGACGAGCTCTTCGAACGGCACGGCGACGACGTGCTCCTGGACGTGCCGGTCTCCCCGGTGGATCTGATGCTGGGCACCAAGCTCACCGTGCCCACCCTCGAGGGCAAGGTCGCCCTGAAGGTGCCGCCGGGCACCCAGAGCCACAAGATCTTCCGCCTCCGCGGCAAAGGCGTACCGCACCTCAATCGAGCCGGCTCCGGCGACCAACTGGTCCGGGTCATCTCCTGGACACCGCTCGACCTCGACACCGATCAGATCAAGGCGCTGAAGGACCTTCGCGAGAGCCTTGCTTCGCAGGTTCCGGCGCCTGGGCGCAACATCTATGACTGATTGATCCTGTTGTTCGTTCGGGTCGGCTCGGACTCGGTCCTCGCGGGGCTGCGGAGACGTCCGAGCCGACCCGAACGAACAACAGGATCAACCCGTCGCAGGTATGGCCGGCGGGAACCAGCGAGGGAAACCATGCGACGGTTCTATATCGACATCGATGAGCGGCGGGTGCTGCGGGTGGGGGATCGGGTCCGGCTCGATGCCGAGGAGAGCAAGCACCTGCGGACGGTGGTGAGGCTCGACGTGGGCGACGAGCTCGGGCTCACCGACGGGCGTGGTCACCGGGTGACGGGTCAGCTCGTCGGCGGTGGGAAGCGCGACGCCGAGGTGGAGATCACCGCCATCGAGGATGCCGAACGGGAGGTGGCCGCGCCGCGGCTGCATCTGGCCTGCGCGGTGGTCAAGGGCAAGCGGTTCGAGTACGCCCTGGAGAAGGCGGTGGAACTGGGTGTCCACACGGTCACGCCTCTGCGGACCGAGCACGGCGTCATCGACCCGCGCGACGGCAAGCTCGACCGCTGGCGGGGACTGTTCGTCTCGGCGCTGAAGCAATCGGGCCGATGCCACCTGCCGGAACTGGGATCCCTCGCCGATCCGGCCGAGGCGCTGGACCGATGCGCCGGTACGGCCATGTTCGGTGCGGCGCCCGGCGACCTCGTGGGCGAGAAACCCCTGCGGCCCACCATGGCGGCGGCCCAGGCCGCGCGTCAGCGCCTCGACGGTCAGGCGCCGCCGCCGGAGATCATGCTCCTGGTCGGACCGGAAGGCGGGTGGTCGACACCCGAATTACAGCTCCTGGCCGCTCGCGATGCGGCTCCGATCTTGCTAGGTCCCCACGTGCTGCGCACCGAAACGGCCGCCACCGTGGGCCTGGCCGCCATCCAGCAGATCCGTCACGCCTGGCTCTCCGGCCCGGCTTGACCGACCCGGATCGTCGCCGTAGACTCCCGCACGAACTCTCACGCGAAAGGACCCGACCCATGTCCAGCGACATCGCCGCCCGGTTGCAGGCGGACGTCATTACCGCCATGAAGGCCAAGGACAAGGAACGCCTGGGCGTGCTGCGCCAGATGCAGGCCGCCGTCAAGCAGGTGCAGATCGACACCCGTGCCGAGCTCGACGACGACGGCGTGCTCAAGGTGTTCATGGCCTACGCCAAGAAGGTCCGCGACAGCCTCGAGAGCGCCGAGAAGGCCGGCCGCGAGGATCTGGCCGCCGGGGCCCGCGCGGAGCAGGCCATCGTGCAGAACTATCTGCCCGCCGCCATGGCGGACGACGAGCTGGCGGCCATCGTGGACACGGTCATCGCCGAGACCGGCGCCTCGTCGCCCAAGGAGATGGGTGTGGTGATCAAGGGCGTCATGGCGCAGGTCAAGGGCGCCGCAGAGGGCTCGCGCGTGAGCGCCATGGTCAAATCGAAACTGGTGGGTTGATCATGGTGGTCTGGGTCACCGTGGGTCTCATCGCCGTCTGCGCCATCTACGGCTGGCGGGCCGGCGTGGTGCGCCGGGTGGTGGAACTGGCAGGGCTGGTCGCGTCCATTCTGGTCTCGGCTCGCTTCGCCTCGGCCGTGGCGCCGAAGCTGGATTCGATCTCGGCCATGGACGACACCACCGCGCTGCTGGCGAGCTACTTCCTGGTCTTCGTGGTCGCTGTGGTCGCGGTGAGGTTCCTGGCCAAGGGCGTCGCCGCCTTCGTGCACTGGACGCCGCTCGGCTGGATCGACAAGCTCGGCGGTGCGCTGTGCGGCGTTCTCATCGGCGCGCTCCTGATCTCCGTGGGCCTCATCGCCGTGAGCCAGGCGCCCAAGGGCGAGGCGGTTCGCGAGACCTTCACCGAGCAACCCATCGGCGACGTCATCTACCACGCAGCGCCGTCGGTCTACCAGGGCGCTCGCAAGCTGTTCGGCGGCGAGGTCGACGAACTCTGGGAACGCGTGGTGGGTCTGCGCGACAAGGTGGTGGAGGAAGCCGGACGGGCCGCGGCCGGCGACTCGTGATCCTGCTCCTGGACAGGCTGGATGCGGCCGACCGCGCCGCCCGCGAGCACCCGGTGGCCGATGATCGCGTCCGCGACCTCCTGGGCTGGCGCCGCATCACCGATCAGGTGGCCCGTCATTGCCGCGATGGCCGCGCCGCCGATGCCACTGGCGATCAGCAACCCCACGCCGATCCCGAGATCATCGCGCTCCTGCATTCCCTGGCCGACGAATTGCGTCCCCTGGCTGCGGCCGGAAATTGGCCGCCCGTGGTGGCGGTGGCCGATGTGCTCGACACCCTCGAACAACCCTCACCGCGCCGCCTCGAGGGGGTCGATCTGGTGGCCGTGGCGCGCCTGGCCGAGGGTCTCGATCAGCTTCGCGACTGGCTCCTGCAGGCACGCGCCGCGTTGCCGGTCTGGGGTGAGGCCGCCGTGCAGGTCACCGCATTCGCCGGGCTGGCTGGCGACCTGCGGCGCTGTCTCGACCGCGACGGTCAGATCCTCGATTCTGCCAGCCCGACCCTGGCCCGTCTGCGCCGCGCCGTACGCGACCGACAGGTGCAGGTGCGGCAGTCGGTCCAGCGGTACATGGCCGAGGCCCACCGCCGCGGCTGGACCGCCGCCGGCGAGGTCACTCTGCGTGGCGACCGTTTCTGCCTGCCCATCAAGGCCGGCGACAAGCGCAAGGTGCCGGGCATCGTCCACGACCGCAGCCAGACCGGCCAGACGGTGTTCGTCGAGCCGGCCGAAACGGTCAACCTGGCCAACGACCTGGCCGAGTCGCGGCTGGAGATGGGCGCCGAGGAGACCCGCATCCTCCTGGACCTGAATCAGCGGGTGGACCGGGCCCAGCCCGCGCTCATGGAAGCGGCGGGGCTCATGATCCTCGTGGACCGCATCCGCGCCGCCATGCTCTGGAGCGAGGAACGCCGCGGCCACCGACCGGTGCTCGCGGCCGGCGCGACGCCGCGCATCTGCCGGGCGCGGCATCCGCTGCTGGAGGCGGCGCTCGCCGGCAGTGACGACCAGGTCGTGCCGCTGGATCTCGAGTTGCCTGCCGACCGCCGCGTGCTGGTGATCTCCGGACCCAATGCCGGCGGCAAGACCGTGGCCATGAAGACCATGGGTGTGCTGGTGATGTGCGCCCAATGCGGCTGGGACGTGCCCGCGCGCGAGGACACGCGCCTGCCCCTGGTCAAGCGTCTGCTGGTGGACCTGGGCGACGAGCAGTCCATCGAGGATTCGCTCTCCAGCTTCTCCGCCCACCTCACGCATCTGCGTGGTTTCCTGGCCGAGGCCGACGCGGGCAGCCTGGTGATCTGCGACGAGATCGGCTCGGGTACCGATCCCCAGGAGGGCACGGCTCTGGCGCTCACCGCGCTCGAGCGCTTCGCCGAACGCGGCGCCCTGGTGATGGCCTCCACCCACTTCGGCCTGCTGAAGGCGGCGGTGCACGACCACCCCGCCATGGTCAACGCCGCCATGGACTACGACGAGGACTCCCTGGCGCCGCTGTTCACCCTGCGCCTCGGCGATCCCGGCGCCAGCCACGCTTTCGACATCGCCGCCCGAGTGGGTCTGGACACCGAGCTTCTCGACCGCGCCCGCTCGCTGGTGGGCGAGGACCGCTACCAGCTCGAACAGTTGCTCCAGGATCTGGCTCGCCGCGCCCGCGATCTCGCGGCCGAGGAACTGGAGGCGCGCGACCGTCTGGAAGGCGTACGCCGTCGCCAGACGGACCTCGACGAGCGGTTGCGGGGTATCGACAAGGAGCTCAAGCTCGAGCGCACAGCCGTACGCCGCCGCGGGGAGGACTTGCTACGCGAGGCGCGGCGCAAGCTGGAGGAGTCGGTCCGCGAGATTCGTTCCACACGGGGCGACAAGGCCGTGGTGCAGAAGGCTCGCGAACAGGTGCGCGAGGTGGCCCGCGACCTGCCCGAGGCGCCGCCCGCGGCCGCCGGCGCCCCGGCCGATCTCGCCGCCGGCGATCGGGTGCGGGTGCCGCATCTCGGCCTGGCCGGCCAGGTCACCGAGATCCGCGGCGAGAAGATCGGTCTCGTCGCGGACGGACTGCGACTGAGCGTGGACCGCGATGCCGTGGAAGCTGTGCGCGACGACGGTCAGCCCCGCGGCGACCAGCCGGAACAGCTGCGGGAGACCGCCGTGTCCTGGACCTGGGACCAGGACGATCCCGGCATCCCGCCGGAACTCGACCTGCGTGGCCTGAGGGCCGATGAAGCCTGGGAGCTGGTAGACCGCATGCTCGACCGGGCGTTGCCGGTGGGGCTCGATCATCTGACGATCGTCCACGGAATCGGCACCGGCCGTCTTCGCGACCAGCTCCTGGCGCGGCTTGGCGAGGATCCCCGGGTTGAGGGATTTCACCCAGGTGGCGAGCGACGCAACAACTTCGGCGCCACGGTGATCCACCTGCAATCGACTTGACAAATTGTCCCACAATAAGTTACGTTGGCAGGTCCCTGCGGACATATGAAGCGCGCGCGTTTCCAGTCTGAAACGCACATGGGGTTGCCAGTTGGCGGTACTGCCTCCCGAGATCATCGCGAGAGTCAAGGACGAGACCGACGTCGTCGAGCTCGTGGGCCGGTATGTGCGGCTTCAATCGGCCGGATCCAGCTACAAGGGTCTGTGCCCCTTCCACCAGGAAAAGACTCCTAGCTTCCACGTGAATCCCGCTCGCCAGAGCTACAAGTGCTTCGGTTGCGGCGAGGGCGGTGACTCCATCAGTTTCCTGATGGCCGTGGAGAATCTCACCTTTCCCGAGGCCATGGAGACCCTGGCCCGCACCCTGGACATCGACCTGGCCAAGTTCCTCCAGCCTGGTGAGGACGAGGGCGAGAAGCGTGCCTACCATCGCGCCAATGAGGCGGCCTGCGAGGCCTTCGTCGCCGCGTGGAAAGACCCCAAGCTCGGGCAGGCGGCTCGTGATTACCTCGGCGACCGCGGTTTCGTCGGCGAGGTCCTCGATCGCTACGACGTAGGCTGGGCGCCCGGGGGCGACTGGTTCCTGCGCGAGCTCGAACGGCGTGGTGTCAGTCTGGACCTGGCCATGTCGTCGGGCCTGGTCCGACAGTACGAGGGCCGGCCTCCGTTTGCCTATTTCCGCGAACGGATTATGTTTCCCATCCGAAACATCGCCCGCCAGGTCGCCGGATTCGGCGGCCGGCTCATTGTCCAGGGGGAGCCCAAGTACCTCAACTCCGCCGACAGCCCTCAGTTCTCGAAGGGCAAGCTGCTCTACGGTTTCGACTCCGCGCGCATGGTCATGGCGCGGGCGAAGACCGCGGTGCTGGTGGAGGGGTACCTGGATCTCATCGCCTTGGCGCAGGCTGGTGTCGCCAATGCGGTGGCCACCTGCGGAACGGCGTTCACCCCCGAGCAGGCCCGCTTGCTGAGGCGCGGCGCCCGCAAGGTGGTCGTGCTGTTCGATGGCGACAAGGCGGGACGCAAGGCGGCGGTCAAGAGCAGCCACGTCTGCCTCACCGCCGGTCTGGAAGCCGAGATCGCGACCCTGCCCACGGGGATGGATCCGGCCGATCTGGTGATCCAGCAGGGACCGGATGCCCTGCACGAGGTGCTGCGCGGCGCCGTGGGTTACCTGCCATTCGTGCGCGAGGCCGTGGCCCAGGCCGGAGACGACCGGGCCGCCCTGGAGAAGGGAGTCCACCAGGTGCTGATGACCATCGCCGAGGTTCCCGACGCCATTCGCCGCGAGTACCTGCTCAAGGAAGCCTCAGATCTGTTCGGACTCGACGTGGCGATCCTGCGGGATTCGCTGCGGAGCCACACCATGCGGCCGCGGGCCGTGGCCGAGCCCGAGGCCGACGCCCCGGACGTGCCGCCGACGGCGCCGCCACGACCCAAGTTCCGCACCTTGACCGTGGTCAACCGGGATCGGGTGGAAGCGGAACTGCTGGCCCACGTCATGTGTGACGACACCGGGGTCGCCGCCCGTTTGCTCCTCGAAGAGGGTGCCGACCTCGACTGGTCTACCGGCGACGCCGCCACCGTGGTGAGCGAGCTCGAGGCGTGGCGCGACGCGTCGTCTGATCACTCGTCCTCTATTCAATCGCCTCAGGATTTCATCGCCCAGCGCTGGCATGCCCAGGAGGCCTCTTTCCGGGCATTCGTGACCGACCTGGCCGAGCGGGAGATCCCCGCCGGCGGCGAGACGGAACGGGCCGTGCGTGAAGCCATGCAGCGGCTACGACTCGCCCGCCGCGTGCAGTCAGGCTGACGACGGATCCAACGGACGCTCGCGGGCGTCCTTGCACAGGGAGCCGCATTCGGATGAAGAAGAAACCGTTCGACAAGCTCATCGACGCCATCCGTCGCAAGGCCAGCAAGCGCGGCGGTTGGGTGCTCAACGACGATATCAACGAGTTGCTCGGCGACGACGTGGTGGATGTGGACATCATCGACAACGTCTACGGGAAGCTGCAGGAATTGCAGATCGACTATTACGACAGCCTCGACGAGGCGACGCGACGGCTGGCCACCCGGCAGCGCCAGGAAAAGAAGAAGGTCCAGACGGCCAAGAAGGCCGTGCGGTCCAACATCAAGTACGACGATCCGGTGCGCATGTATCTGCGCGAGATGGGCAAGGTGCCCCTCCTGACGCGGCAGGGCGAGGTCAAGCTGGCCCGACGCATGGAGGACGGTCGCATCCGCGTCATCCGCGCCACCCTGCGCTCGCAGCACGCCATGAAGGAACTGCGCCACTGCGCCAACCAGCTCGTGGGCGAGGCCATGCCCCTGGAGAAGGTCGTTCAGCTGGACAACAGCAGCTGGAACACCGGCCAGTCGGCGCGTCGTGAAGGCAAACGCATCCTGCGCGCGCTCGACCGCATCGAGAAGTGGCGCAAGGAGATCGCCGACGAGAAGAAGGAGCTCGGCGACTGCGGCAACAGCACCCGCGCCGCCACGCTGACCCGCATGATCGCCGCTCGCGAGAAGAAGGTCCTCGAGACCTTCCTGGCCCTGAATCTGGCCGGCGAGATGATCCAGTCGCTGTCCAGCAAGGTCGCGCTGGTGGAGAGCAAGGTGTGCGGCCTCGAGGAACGAATCGCCGATGCCGAGCGCACGGCCGGCCTGCCGTTCAACGAGATGGCGGCGGCGCTCAAGGACAAGTCCATGGGCGTGGATCGTCGAGAACGAGTGCAGGAGAGTTACCGTCTGATCAAGAACTTCCGGAAGCGGGTCCAGGAGATCGAGCGCGAGGTCGGTTTCGCGCGCCCGGACCTGGCCTTGCTCGCCGGGGAGATCTCGGCCGGCGACACCGAGGTGCAAGCGGCCCAGCGCGAGATGATCGAGGCCAACGTGCGGCTGGTGATCTCCATCGCCAAGCGCTACACCAACCGCGGTCTCGAATTCCTGGATCTGATCCAGGAAGGTAACAGCGGCCTCATGCGCGCCGTGGAGAAGTTCGACTATCGCAAGGGCTACAAGTTCTCCACCTACGCCACCTGGTGGATCCGTCAGGCCATCACCCGCGCTATTGCTGACCAAGCAAGAACCATCCGCGTGCCGGTGCACATGATCGAGGCCATCAGCAAGGTCACCAAGACCAGCCGGCTGATGCTGCAGGAGCTGGGGCGGGATCCCACGCCCGAAGAGATCGCCGTGCGTCTGGAGATGCCCCTGGACAAGGTGCAGGCGGTGATGAAGGCCAGCATGGAGCCGGTTTCCATCGATCGACCTCTGGGTGAGGACGAGGACTCCACGCTCAGCGACTTCATCCCCGACGACAACGCGCCCTCGCCGGCGCGCGAGGCCGTGCAGAGCATGCTCAAGGTCCAGATGACCAAGGTGCTCTCCACCCTCACGCGGCGGGAGGAGAAGGTCATCCGCCTGCGCTTCGGCCTGGGCGACGGCACGCCTCGCACCCTCGAAGAAGTGGGCACCATCTTCAAGGTGACCCGCGAACGTGTCCGTCAGATCGAGGCGAAAGCGTTGCGGAAGCTCCGGCACCCGAGCCGCTCCCGGAAGCTCAAGGGTTACGGCGAGATGATGTAGCCAAAGTCTCCGCGGCGGGTTGACCCGTCGATAGATACGCGTTATCTTCCGCGTCCGGATTTGGGCCCATAGCTCAGTAGGTTAGAGCGGCCGGCTCATAACCGGCTGGTCCCAGGTTCAAGTCCTGGTGGGCCCACCAAG
>PIVY01000271.1 GCA_003353795.1 bacterium | reverse complement strand
GGGGCGGTGCGGCTGGTATCGCGCAGGCCCCCAAGGGCCGGAGCGGAGGGATGGCGCGGCCCTCGGCCGCGCCGACCGCCAAGCCGCACCACCCCTCACCTCCCCAGCTGGTCGAGAAGGATCTCGGGCACCAGTCGCATTCCGGTGGCAATGGCGGCCTCGTCGGGATCGAAGGTGGGCGAATGGAGGGCCATGTCGCGGTCGGGCCGGCCGACGCCCAGGCGGAACTGGACCCCGGGGATCCGCCGCGTGAAACGGCCGAAGTCCTCGCCGCCCATGGCCGTCGGATACTCCACGGCATTGTCGGGCCCGAGGACGCGAGTAGCCACGTCCAGCACCTGACGGGTGATCTCGGGATCGTTCCAGCCGGCCGGCATGCCCCTACGGAACCGATACTTCGGCGCGGGCGCGCCGGCGGCGAGGGCCAGGCCACGCACGGTGCGTCCAACCTTCTCGTCGAGCAGGTCACGGGTCGCTTCGTGGTGGGTGCGCACGGTGGCCGCCAGTTCAACGCGGTCGGGAATCACGTTGGACTTGGTGCCGCCCTGGATCTTGCCGAACGAGATCACCGCGGGATGGCGAGGATCGATCTCACGAGCAACCACGTCGTTGATGGCCAGGACCATGCGGCAGGCCAGGGTCACCGGATCCACGGCCCGGTGAGGATAGGCGCCGTGGCCGCCGGTTCCCATCACCGTGATCAGGATGGTGTCGACGTTGGCGTTGGCCGGGCCGGCACACACGCCGGCCTGGCCCGCCAGAAGGGTCGGATGGTCGTGAATCGCGAACACGCGATCGGGCCGCAGGTCGCCCTCCAGCAGCCCGGCCTCGATGAGCATGCGCGCGCCCTTGCCCGTCTCCTCCGCCGGCTGGAAGATGAACACGATGCGGCCGGCGATCTGGTCGCGAACGTCTGCCAGCACCCGCATGGACCCCAGCGCCACGCTCATGTGGATATCGTGGCCACAAGCGTGCATGACCCCGGCAACCTCGCCCGACCGCAGCGTGTCGCGAACCTGCGACGCGAAGGGAAGCCCCGTATCCTCGGTGATGGGAAGACCATCCATGTCCGCGCGCCAGAGCAACGTCGGCCCCGCCGAGTCCCCCTCGAGCACGTAAACCAGCCCGTTGCCCCAATCCCCCGGCACCTCCCGAATCCCCGGCATCTCCGACACCCGATCCGCGATGTAAGCCCGAGTCCCGACCTCACGACCGCTCAACTCAGGATGCTCATGAAGCCATCGCCGATCAGCAATCGTATCCCCCAGATGCCGATCCACCAGATCAGCCAACTCCCCCCCAAAAACCGGCACCCCCAGCACCGACACCACCATCACGACCAACACCAATCGCACCACCGCAGGACCTCCAGTTACAGGATCGCCCCACGATAACCCCCCCAATCAATTCCGCCCAAAATTTCCAGAACGAGCACAGCAATACCCGAATGAGCGCCAGCGACGTTCAACACCACGTTTTTTTGTTGGGGGTGGGGTGGCCGGTATCGCGAAGGCGCTTACGCCGAAGCGGAGCGAAGGCGCGACGCCCCGTCGCGCCAAACGCCAGGCCACCCCACCCCCAACAAAAAAACGCCACGCGCCTGGACGTCCCCCAATCCCCCGCGGGGTTGTCCAGGCGCGCGCCGCGCATGGGTTGAGTCTATTCTGTTTTTCCCTTGTGCACCCCTGTCCCGGAGGTGCGCTCCCTGTTCAATTGTCCCTGTCCCGTACTAACGCAAACCGCGTGCCGCCGGAGGCACGAAGAACGCCGCCAGAACACATAAATCTCAAACGGCTGTCGTTGTGGGATTTACCTCACCGGACACCTGAGACACTTTGGGAGATCGAGATTCCGGAATCGCAGGGGGTCGCCTGCAGATCACCCCCTGACCCCCGTCGAGGGGACAGAATTCAAAATAACCGTACGAATAATCGGACACTTGAAGATGCGTGGGGTCACCCCGAGGTGTCCCCCTGCCGCGCGATGCCCAGCTTGCGCATCATGTTGCGAAAGCTATTGGGGGAGATGCCCACGGCGCGGGCCGCCTGATTGACCACGTTCTCAGAGCGTCGCAGCGCCTCCAGCAAATACTCGCGTTGCCACCGGGTCATGGTGCGTTGCCGGGCTTCGTGATAGGTGGGGAAGACCTCGTTGTCATCGGGTTCCGGATCATCGGCAGCAGGGCCGTGCCCCAGGATGCGGTCCACCAGTCCGCGTTCCAGCACACGACCACGCGCGCGGATCAGCGCTTCCTGAAGGGAATGTTCGAGATCGCGGATGTTGCCGGGCCAGTGGTAGTCCTGCAGCGCGGCCATGGCCGCGTCGTCGATGGTTTCCACGCCCGAGCCGGTCGCCACCTTGTGCTTCTCGAGGAAGTGGAGCACCAGGGGCGGAATGTCCTCGCGCCGCTCGCGTAGGGGCGGAATGCGTACCGTCAGCACCTTCAAGCGGTAGAACAGATCCTCGCGGAAATCGCCGGACGCGACCAGGGCCTCGAGATCCTGGTGCGTGGCGGCGATGACCCGCACGTCACAGGTGATGTTGGTGGAAGGGTCCGCCCCCAGGCGATGGATTTGGCGGTTCTGCAGCACGCGCAGCAACGACGACTGCATGGTCACGGGGATCTCGCCGATCTCGTCGAGCATGAGCGTGCCGGCCCGGGAGGCCTCGAAGGCGCCGATGCGGCGGCTCACCGCGCCGGTGAAGGCGCCCTTCTCGTGACCGAACAGCGCGCTCGAGAGTAGGGTCTCGGGAATGGAGCAGAGGTCCTCGGCCACGAACGGTCCGGGGCCGCGCCGGCTGTTCTGGTGGATCCAGCGAGCGGCGAGTTCCTTGCCCGTGCCGGTCTCCCCCAGTAACAACACGTCCAGGTCGGCCCGGGCCGCGAGTTCGAGGTCCTCCCGTAGGCGAGCCGACGCCTCGCTCTCACCCAGGACCTGCGTGTGCCCGGTACCCTTGATGTCGTCGAGGCGGTCCTGGAGGTAGCTGAGACGACGGGTCGCATCGGCCTGCCTCAAGGCGTGGCGCACGGTCTCCTGCACCACCTCCGGCGGACTCTGGGCCTTGGCCACGAAGTTCACCGCACCCGACCGCATGGCCGCCACCACCAGAGGGATGCCCGTGTGGGACGTGAGCATGACCACGGGAATCGACACGTCGCTGGCCTGCATCTCCTGCAGCACTTCCAGTCCGTCGTGATCGGGAAACTCGATGTCCAGCAGCACTGCATCCGGCCAGCCCTGACGATAGAGCGCGAGAGCCTCGTCGGGATCCACGAGACAGCGCACCTCCGCCTCGCGGCCGACCACCATGGCGATATCGGCGGCGAACGCCTCGTCGTCGTCCACGATCAGCACCCGTGGTCGGGGGCGGATCTCGATGTCCGGGCTAGTCATGGGTTGCTCCTGCGAGGTCGCCCCGGGTGTGGAGGGGGCGCATGAGGTTGATGACCACGGCGAGCCCGCCCTCGGGACGGTCGCTCAGCTTGAGTGTCGCACGATAGATTCCAAGGGTCTTCACGGCGTGGAACAGACCGTAGCCCGAGCCGCCCTCCTTGGTGGTGAAGCCGGCCTGGCAGATTTGTCCGGGGTCGCGCCCTTCGAGGCCGGGACCGGAGTCGAGGACCTCCAGGAAGACTCGGCGCACGTCGGCCGTGGCGGCCAGGCGCACCGACGGCGCAGACTCGCCCGCGGCTGCTTCCACGGCATTGCGGATCAGGTCCTGGAGGATCATGACCAGTTCGTGCTCTCGAATGCGCACGCGCATTCCCGTCACGGCGACGGAGTCCAGCTCCCCGGCAACGCCACACTCCTCCAGTTCCGGGAGCATGGCGCGCCACGCGGTGCGCATGGCAGCGTCCACCTTGCAACTCAGACGCTCCTCCACGGCGGCAGCCAGGCGGTCGGCGGTCTGGCGCAGATTGCGGGCGCCGGCGGCGATCTCCTCGGGCGGCGACTTGCGGCCCCGGGCCCTGCTGTGCAGACCAGCGGCCAGGTCCTTGCCCATGGGACGGGTGGC
>PIVY01000459.1 GCA_003353795.1 bacterium | reverse complement strand
CGACCTCGTCGAGGAATAGCGTGCCCTTGTCGGCGGCGACGAAGGCGCCGCGGCGCGCCCGGTCGGCGCCGGTGAAGGCGCCTTTCTCGTGACCGAAGAGCTCGCTCTCGGCCAATGACTCGGGGAGCGCTGCACCATTGACCGCCACGAAGGGCTGGCGCGCGCGCGGGCCGCGGTCGTGAAGTTGTCGGGCCACCAACTCCTTGCCAGTGCCGCTTTCGCCGAGGACGAGTACGGCGCTGGGAATGGCGGCGAGCTGGTCGATACCCTCGCGCAGATCTTGCATGGCCCGGCTATGACCCACCAGCGGCGAGTCGTGCCCGGCCTGCCGCCTCAGCGTCTTGACCTCTTCGCGCAGCCGCGCCCACTGGATGGCGTTTTCCACCTCCTGCACCACGCGCTCCAGCGGCTCGTCCTTGGCCAGGAAGGCGTAGGCGCCCAGCTTCACGGCGCGCACGCAGCGGTCGTAGCTGCCGGTGCCGGTGTAGACGATGACGGGGGTTCGATCCTGGCGGCGCTTCATCTCGGTGAGGACCTGGAAGCCGTCGAGGTCGGGCATCTCGAGGTCGAGGATCATGCAGTCGATGGGCTCGTTCTCGAGGAGGTCGAGGGCGGCCTTGCCGCCGGCGGCTTCGAGGACCTCGTGCTTGCCCAGACGCTGCAGGTCGTAGGCGTATTGCTCGCGCATGGCGGCGATGTCATCGACGATCAGGACGCGGCTCATGCCTCGGCCTCCGCAGCGGGGAAGGTGATGGTGATGGTGGTGCCCTCGTCCGGGACGCTGGCCACCTGGAGGTGTCCACCGGCGTCGCCAGCCAGGCGGCGCACGTTGCTCAAGCCCAGGCCCGTGCCCCCGGGTTTGGTGGTGTAGAAGTCGTCGAAGATACGGGATCGGACCTCGGGTGTCATGCCGCAGCCGTTGTCCTCGACGGTCAGAATGCACTGGAGTCCGAGGTCGGGGTCGTCCTGGTGCTCGAGGCGC
>PIVY01000458.1 GCA_003353795.1 bacterium | reverse complement strand
GGAACGCTGGACGGCCTGGACCAGAGCGGCCGCATCTACTTCCGGCCCGACGGCGAGATCGAAGCTCGGGCGGTCGATCTGGGTCTGGATGTCACCGACGAGGCAATTGTCGCGGCGACGCTGAGTCGGGTGCGGGCAGTCGCGTTGCGCACCGCCGATCCGTCGGCGCCCTTGGTGCTGGTCGGCCTGCTACGCGATCGGGTCGTTCTGCCGAAAGCCGGCGCGGGCCCCGACGAAGCAGCCGGGGATATCGTCGCCGAGCAGCTGGGTACGGCCGAGTCGGCCGTGATCGACGGCAAACGCGTGCTCTTCGAGGCTCGCGAAGAGATCGTGCTGCGCTGCGGGAAAGGCAGCATCACGTTGCGCAAGGACGGCAAGATCGTCATCAAGGGCACCCATCTGCTGTCGCGTGCCAAGGGCGTGAACCGGATCAAGGGCGGACAGGTGAACATCAACTAGCGGAGCATGGGCTCTCGCGGCGGGGATTGGACGGACCGGCGATGCTGGAGATCAAGAATCACACCTACTTCGAAACGGGCCTGGCTCCGGCGATGGGCAAGGACGGGCTGGATTACGCCGTATTCGCAGTCAAGGGCACGTTCGATATTCCTTCCGAAGGCGCCGAAGCTGCGTTCTCCCCGGTGCAGGTGCCGGTCACGCTGGCCGACGAATACTACGGTGAGCCTGGTTTCTCCAGCGTGAAATACGAGATGGACACCGGCCTTATCAAGCCGGGCACCGACGTGGTTCTGGTCGGATCGGCCGTGCCACAAAAAACGTCCACGCAGGTGGATGTGGGGCTGCAGGTCGGACCGGTGAAGAAGGTGGTCCGCGTGTTCGGCGACCGGCGCTGGGAACGCAGCATGGGCCGCTGGCGGATGACCGATCCCGAGTCCTTCGATACCATGCCACTGGTTTACGAGCGGGCTTTCGGCGGCACCGACGAACGATTGAATCGTCTGCTCGATCTCCTGCCGAGCGGC
>PIVY01000108.1 GCA_003353795.1 bacterium | reverse complement strand
CGCTTGGCCTCACGCATGGCCTCCAGGGTGTCAATGGTCTCGCCCGACTGTGAGATCACCAGGCAGAGGGTGCCCGGCTCGATGATGGGCGAGCGGTAGCGGAACTCGCTGGCGTACTCCACCTCTACCGGGATGCGGGCGTACTCCTCGATGAGGTACTCGCCGACGAGGCCGGCGTGATAGCTGGTGCCGCAGGCCAGGATGATGATGCGGCGGATGTTGCGCAGCTCCCAGTCGGTGAGCTCGATGCCGCCCAGCTTGACGTCCCCCGACGCAGGAAGAACGCGGCCCCGGAACGCGTCGCGGATGGTCTCGGGCTGCTCGAAGATCTCCTTGAGCATGTAGTGATCGAAGCCACCCTTCTGGATCTGGTCCAGGTCCCAGGTGATCTCCGAGATCTCCTTGTCGATGGACTGGGCGTCGATGTCGGTGGTCTGCACACCCTCGGGGGTGAGCACGGCCATGTCCCAGTCGTCCAGGTAGATGACCTGCTTGGTGTGGCCGAGGATGGCCGCCACGTCGCTGGCGAGCACGTTGAAGCCCTCGCCCACGCCGACGACGAGGGGACTGCCGCGTCGGGCGCCCACGATCTTGCCGGGCTCGTCGGCGTGCATGACCGCGATGCCGTAGGTGCCCTCGACCAGCTTGAGCGCACGGCGCACCGCTTCCTCGAGATTGTCGTCATACTGGTCGTTGATCAGATGCGCCAGCACCTCGGTGTCGGTCTCCGAGACGAACTCGTGCCCCTTCTCCTCGAGCTTCAGCTTCAGGGCCTGGAAGTTCTCGATGATGCCGTTGTGCACCAGCACCACCTTGCCGTCCTGGTGCGGGTGCGAGTTGATCTCATTGGGTTCGCCGTGGGTGGCCCAGCGGGTGTGGGCGATGCCGCAGGTGCTCGGCAAGGCGGCCGGGTCCACCGCGTTGGCCAGCTCCTGGATCTTCCCCTGGCGTTTGATGCAGTGAATGTCGCCGTCCTGCTGGACGGCGATGCCGGCCGAGTCGTAGCCCCGGTATTCCAGCCGGCGCAATCCCTCGATGAGGTTGGCGGCGACCTGGCTGTCTCCGGTGATGCCGACGATTCCACACATGAGCGAACTCCTTCAGACTGTATTGGCTAGCCGCGCACGGTACGACCTAGCCGCGTACCTGGGCGATGAGCTGACGCGCGGCGTCCTCGCTGACTGCTTCGGCGATGATACGCACCACCGGTTCGGTATTGGATGGTCGGACGTGGACCCAGGCGTCTGGCCCGGTCCACTTCAGCCCGTCCCGATCGTCGAGGTCACCCTCGCCAAGGCCCCGCAGGACCTCGGCCAGCGCCGCGCCGGTAGGCAATGCGTCGGCGGCGACCTTGTCCTTGACCATGGCCACCGGCGGCAACTCGGACACCAGGTGGGAAAGGGGCTGCTCCCGTTCGGCGAGCAGTTGCAGGATCATGGCGATGCCGACCAGGGCGTCGCGGCCGGGATGCAGCGTGGGATAGATCACGCCGCCGTTGCCCTCGCCGCCGATGGTGCAGCCCTCGCCCAGCAGGGTGGCCACCACGTTGGCCTCACCGACTGGCGTTCGATGGACGGTGGCGCCATGCCGAGCGGCCACGGTCTCGATGAGTCCGGTGGTCGAGAGGTTGACCGCCACCGGGCCCGGCTGTCGCGGCAGCACGAAGTCCACCGCCATCGCCAGGGTCACTTCCTCGCTCAGGGCCAGACCGCCGTCGGCGACCAGCGCCAGACGATCCACGTCGGGATCCACGGCGAAGCCGATGTCGGCGCCGGTTTCGGCCACCGTGTCGCGCAGTTCCACGAGGTGGGCGGGCGTGGGCTCGGGATTGTGGGGGAACTGTCCGGTGCAGCCGCAACCGATCTTCGTGCAGCGCACGCCGAGGCGCTCGAGCAGAGCGGGCACGATGTCGCCGCCGGCTCCCTCCACCGCATCGACCACCGCGTGCAGGCCGCGAGCCGCGATTCGCGCACGGTCGAGCCAGGGCAGGTTCATGATGGCGTCGAGGTGGCGCTCGTCGGCGTCGCTCGCTTGCGTCACGGTGCCGACCTGGTCCCAGGCCACGTGACCGTCCTCGGCGTCGAAGCGGATCTTGACCGCGGCGTTCTGCTCGGCATCGAGGAACAGCCCCTGTCCCTCGAGGAACTTCAGGGCGTTCCACTGCTGCGGATTGTGACTGGCCGTGATGATGATGCCGCCCACGGCATCGGTCTCCTGGACAGCCATCTCGGTGGTCGGGGTCGTGGCGATGCCGATGTCGCGCACGTCGTGTCCGGTGGCGGCCAGGGCGGCGCACACCGCGTCGCGGATCATGGGGCCGGTGGGGCGGCTGTCACGGCCGACGACGACCGGTCCGGTGGGCAGCCAGGCGCCGAAGGCGGTCGCCCAGCGGGCAGCCACCACGGCATTGAGATCGGCACCGATGATGCCACGGATCCCAGATACGCTCACTTTGAGGGCCAAGGAGGCTCCTTTCACGCCGCAGACCGCGATCTGCGGGCGCGCAGAATAGCATAGAATTGCCACCAATAAGCAAGTGGCGGGCCGGTCCCGCCACCGCGGTCATTCTACTCGGACGGGGATCCGTAGCAAGGGCATTCGGCCCGATCGACCGAATCCGGGCTTGCGGAGCCGGCCCGTTGGCACTTACGCTGATGTCCAGGAGGCCCGCCAATGGACGGATCCAGAGGCAGCTTCGTGGCTCGTCGGTACATGCTTCCGGTCCTGGCCTGGATGGTCCTGACCCTGGGAGCGCTCCTAGGGAGCGACACCGCACTGGCCGCCGAGTTGCGCATCAGCAACCGATACAGCCCTCTCAACTCGGAACGCCCGGTCCGCAAGCAGACCGAGTATATCGTGCTGCATACCACCGAGGGTAGCGACCAGCCCTCGTTGCGGCGCGTCCGACGTGGCGGCCTGGCCCACTACGTGGTCATGCGTGACGGCCAGGTGCATCGCATCATCTCGCGCCGCCGCGTGGCCAAGCACGCCGGCCTGAGCATGTGGGACGGCACCACCAACGTCGATCTCCATTCCATCGGCATCGAGGTGGTCGGGTACCACAACCGGCCCATCACCGGTCGGCAGGAGATCGCCATCGCCGAGCTGGTGCGGCAGCTCCAGGAGCTCTACGACGTCCCCGACGACCGGGTCCTCACCCACAGCATGGTCGCCTACGGCAACCGCAACCGCTGGCACCGCCGCGCCCATCGGGGGCGCAAGCGATGCGGCATGCTGTTCGCCCAGTCGGAGCTGCGCGGCCGGTTGGACCTCGAGGCCCGACCCGCCTTCGATCCCGACGTGCGGGCCGGGCGCCTGGTCGTGGCCGACCCCTACCTCGCCACGCTCCTCTACGCCACCGAACCCGAGGCTGTGATCGTGGCCGAGGCGCAATTCGAGGGATCGGACAACAACGTCATCACCAAGGACCGCAGCGCCTGGTTCATCGCCCGCGACGAGTACGCGTCGGCGAGCACGGTCTACGTGTTGCCCAATGGACAGCGCAAGCGCGGCAACGAGATCCGGGACTGGTCGCGGATTCCCCGTGGTACGCGGGTGTTGATGGACCAGGAGGCCTCGGACAAACCCGTGTGGGCCGAGCTGGGCAAGGACGGCTTCACGCCCAGCGAGATCGCCGGCGAGGCTTACGCCCAACCCACCACCATCTACGTGCGGCCTGATGGGCGCGTGCATCGCGGTAGCGAGCTGACGTCGCTGCAATTCACGCGGTTGCCGCGTGGGACGCGAGTGCTCGTGGGATATCGGCTGGTGGGAGAGGTGACGTCTCGGCGCACAGCGTATGATCTGTGTGGGGCGGCGTTCCGCAACGACACGACGCTGTATGTGCTGCCGGGAGGCAAGGTGCGGAGCGGGCGGGAGATCCGGGAGAATCGGATTCCTGGTGGGACGCGGGTTCTGGTGGCGTCGTAGCTGGCGTGCGATCGAGATATCATCAACCAGAAAAAAATGGAGCTGGTGTGCGGACTCGAACCGCAGACCTGCTCATTACGAGTGAGCTGCTCTACCAGCTGAGCTACACCAGCTCCAAGATATTGGGCGCGACCGGGGAGGGGATGGTGCCTAGGGGCGGACTTGAACCACCGACACCCGCATTTTCAGTGCGGTGCTCTACCAGCTGAGCTACCTAGGCACCCGACGGTCGGTTTTCCCGGCCGGGTCGGGAAATAAAACACTCGGGAACACCGAATGTCAAGCCGGTACCGGGTCGGCCAGATGCTCGATCTGGCCGATGACCTCGTCGATGTCGAACGGCTTGTACATCGTGAGATCCGCCCGCGACCAGGTGGCGATGAATCGCTCCCGTTCGGCCGAGTCCACCTTGCGGGCGGTCAGCAGCACGATGGGAAACTCCCGGGCGTGCGGGTCGTTGTCCATCCACTCCTTCAGCAGGCGGCTCACCTCGTAGCCGTTGCAGCCGGGGAGCATCACGTCCAGCAGCATCACGTCCGGCCGTGAACGCTTCGCCAGTTCCAGGGCCTCGAGGCCGTCGACAGCCGTCTCCACGGTGAATCCGCGCAGGGCGAGGCTGTAGTCGAGGGTCTCCAGGATGTCGCGCTCGTCGTCCACGACGAGGATCCGCAGGGCCTTGTCCATCGGGGTCCTCCAGTTGCCGGGGCCGAGCCCCGTCCTCGTGCCGCCGCTATCCGGCGGTAGTGCTGGTGGGCGCGGTGACGAGCGGTTCGTCCGCCGCCGCCGCATCCTCCAGGGTCTGCCAGCTGGTGCCGGCCAGTATCAGGGAACTCTCGGGCGCCGCCGCGGCCACCTGCCACGCCGGCTCCACGCGGTCGATATCCAGTGCCAGTCCGGTCCAGAGCCCGGCAGTCAGTTGCCAGCAACACACGCCGCCGCCCTCGCGGAGAACCCGCTCGGCGCCGTCCCGCCGGCTGGTGCGGGCCAGGCGCACCAGGAAATCACGGGCCTGGGCTGCAGCGGTCTCCAGTTCCCAGGGCTGCGACCGTTCGAGTCGTTTGCGCACATCCAGGTAGACGGCACGGTTCGGCACGCCCGCCGCGTTGGCGCGGTCGCGCAGGGCATCGAGCTGGCGGCCCGCTGCGAGCACCGCACCACTGCCCGGCTCGCGCGGCAGCACCAGCCAGACCGTGGTGCCCTGTCCCGGTTCGCTGGTGAGGCGGATCTCCCCGCCGTGCGCTTCCACCAGACCGCGGGTGATGTGCAGGCCCAACCCGGCGCCCGGCAGGCGGCGGGCTTCTGGCCGCTCCTCCCGACTGAAGGGCTGGAACATGGTCTCCAGGAATTCCTCGCTCATGCCCATGCCGCTGTCCTCCACCACCAGGGTGAAGGCATCCAGCGGCAGCTTGAAGCGTCGGGCCAGGCGGGCGCCGATTCCGGGCGCGGCATCGGTCCGGTCGCGCAGCGACACTCGCACCCGACCGCCGCGCGGCGTGTACTTGATGGCGTTGCTCACCAGGTTGTGCAGCATCTGCTGGACCTTGTCGGCGTCCACGCAGGCGCGGAAGTCGGCGGGCACGCCCGTGGCGTCCAGTTCGAGACCCTTCTCCCGACAGGCCACGGCGTGCATGGCGAGGTCCTCGGTGAGACGCTCGCCGAGGTCTGCGGTCTCGGCGTGGATGGCCAGGCGGCCCGCCTCGGCGCGCTTGGCATCGAGGAGGTCGTCGAGCAGCCGGCTCAACCTCGCCAGGTTGCGGCGGGCCGCGCCCACGAAGCGCTCCTGGTCCGTGGAGAGTGGCCCGGTGTCGCCGCGGAGCACCAGGTCGAGACTGGTCTGCATGGCGGCCATGGGTGTGCGGAGTTCGTGGCCGAGCATGCGCAGGGCGGATTCCTCGTTGTCGACGGCGCCGTCGTCGTGGCTCGCCTCGTGCAGACTCACCAGTCGCGGCCGACCCGGCGCCGTGGGCACGGCAACGGTGACCTCGAGTTCGCGGTCGCGGCTCTGGGACGCCATGAGGATCTCGCGCGGCACATCGGATGCGTCGAGGCGCTGTACCGCCCCGAGCAGCCAGGACTCCCACCCCGGGCCGCCGCGTCCCACGTGCTCGTCCAGGAGGCTGCGGGCGCGGTCGTTCACGGCCACGACGCGGTCGGGAAGAACCAGAGCCAGCGCCGCAGGCGCCGCATCCCAGGCGTCGGCGCCGGGCCACGGGGCATGACCGGCGTCGGTGGCCTGGCCCATGAGATCGCCGGCGGTCAGCCGCCCACGAGCGGCGAGCCAGACGAGGCGCGCATCGCGCAGGAGCGGATGATCAAAAGCGACATCGGAACCGTCGCCCGCCAGCACGACCACGCAGTCGCGGACGCCGGCAGCGGTGGTTGCGGTGAAGGGCAACGTCAATGCCCATTGCAGGTCGAAGCGTCGCAGGCTGGGCGAGCCCGGCTGGAACTGGTCCTCGCCCAGTCGGATCCAGCGAGGCTCGACGCACCCGTCCTCCAGGTGTCCGTGGCGCCCGGCCAGGGCTTCGAGGATCTGGACCGGGTCGTCATTGCGACTCCGGCCGGCCAACCACTCCAGGCGCGAGTTGCCGTTGGTGCCCGTCCAGGCGCCCACCAGCGCCACCGAGCACGGCGCGGTCCGCAAGGCCAACCGACAGGCCACCTCGAGCACCCGCCGCGGTTCCTCGGTTTCGAGGAGCGCCGCGGCCACGCGCAATCCGAACGCCCGGTCGTCCCCGTGGTGGGAGCGACCGCGACCGAACAGGCGGGCCAGGGTGGTCGGCATCTTTTTCTCTCCGTTGCGAGGCCGGAACGTGCGCCGGGAGCTTCCCAGTTGACGATTCTCCAGCCACTTACGAGATCAATCGCATACCCGTTCGAGGGCACTTCGAGGACGAAGTTGCAACGGTTGTGCCAACGTGAATGTCGGGATCCGGTGGCCTCCGAGCGGCGCTCGCCAGCTAGCCTGAATATCCCGCCGGGTGGGTTCGGTGCCATTCCCAGGCATCGGCCAGCAGGGAGTCCACGTCACTGCGCCGAGGGCTCCAGCCCAGCAACCGGCGGGCGCGATCGTTGGCCGCCACCAATCGGGCGGGATCGCCAGGACGCCGCGGTTGCACCGGCGGCGCCACGGTCAGCCCGGTGACGCGACTCGCGGCGGTGATGATCTCCTGCACCGAGTGTCCGTCGCCGGTGCCGAGATTCATGGCGTGGAATCCGGGCTGTTCGGCCCACGCCAGCGCCAGGGCATGAGCTTCGGCCAGGTCGCGCACGTGGATGTAGTCGCGGATGCAGGTGCCGTCCGGAGTGGGATAGTCGTCACCGAACACGGCAAATGTTTCCCCTTCGCTGAGCAGCGACCGCAACAGGCGGGGAATGAGGTGCGTCTCGGGATCGTGGTCCTCGCCACGGCCACCCCACGCACCGGCGGCATTGAAGTACCGCAAGGCCACTGCAGACAGGCCGGTGGCCTCGGCGGCATCGGCGAGCGCACGCTCCATGGCCAGCTTCGTGTGCCCATACGGATTGACCGGCGCCAGCTGTGCGTCCTCGCCGATAGGCACGGCGTCCGGTTCGCCGTAGACCGCCGCCGTGGACGAGAATACGAAGCGCCGCGCCCCGCCGGTGGCCACGCGCTGGAGGAGGTTCAGGGTGCCACCCACGTTGTTGCGCCAGTACTTGAGCGGATCGCGCACCGACTCGCCAACCAGGCTGAACGCGGCGAAGTGAACCACGGCGTCGAAGGGCTGCGCGAAGACGCGGTCGAGATGGTCGTCGTCCTGGAGGGCGCCCTCGTGCAGGATCACGCCGTCGGGGACAGCTTCACCGTGGCCGGTGGACAGATCGTCGAGGATCTCGACCTCGTGATCCTGCTCCACCAGCAACGCCGCCGTCACGCTGCCGATGTACCCTGCGCCGCCGGTCACCAGGATCCGCATGGTCAACTCCCCTCGGCATGTCGCCGTGCTTGCTCCAGACGCCGGGCCAGATGTTGCCCGGTGAGGCTCGATTCGTTGCCCGCCACCTCCGCAGGCGTTCCCTGGGCCACCAGCTTGCCGCCCTGCACGCCGCCGCCCGGCCCCAGGTCCACCACCCAGTCGGCCTGAGCGATGAGATCCAGGTTGTGCTCGATCACGAGCACCGTGTGGCCGCGGTCCACCAGTTCGTGCAGCACCATCACCAGCGCCTGCACGTCGTCGGCGTGCAGTCCGGTGGTGGGCTCGTCGAGCAGGTAGAGGTTCTTCTTGCCCGACGGCATGACCAGTTCACGGGCCACCTTGAGCCGCTGGCTCTCGCCCCCCGACAGCGTGGGCGCCGGCTGACCGAGCTTGAGGTAACCCAGGCCCACCTTCTTGAGCAACCACAATCGGTCGGTGATGGCGCCCTGTCCCCCGAAGAACTTGAGCGCCTCGGCCACGGTGAGCTCGAGGATCTCCGCGATGTCCAGGCCCCGATATCGGATCTCCAGGGTCTGCGGATTGAAGCGCCGTCCGCCACATTCCTCGCAGGGCACCTCGATGTCGGCCATGAACTGCATCTCGACCCGGTGGAAACCGAGTCCCTGGCAGCTGGGACAGCGGCCGCCGGCAGTGTTGAAGCTGAAACGGCCGGCTGGATAGCCCTTGGCCAGCGCCTCCTTGGTGCCGGCGAACAGCTCGCGGATCGACGCCAGCACCTGCAGGTACGTGGCCGGATTGGACCGGCTCGTCTTGCCGATGGGCGTCTGGTCGACCCGGATCACCCGACCCACGGCATGACCGCCCTGGATGGCGGTGAAGGCGTGCCCCCGCCCAGCGCCCCCCAGCGTCTTGCCCAGGAGACCGTCGTGCAGACAGCCGTTCATGAGACTGCTCTTGCCCGAACCCGAGACCCCCGTGAGCGCCGTGAACCGCTCGAGCGGAATGCGAATCTCGATGTCGCGCAGGTTGTGCAGACGCGCGCCCTTGACCGTGAGCATGGGCACCCGGCCCTGCCGCGGCTCGCGCCCCCGGGCCGGATCGATCTCGCCGCGCAGGTACCGGGCGGTGAGGGTGTCGGTGTCGTTCATCAGGTCGGCGAACGGTCCCTGGAATACCACGTGCCCGCCGTCGTGCCCGGCCCCCGGCCCCATCTCCACGAAGTGATCGCTGCAGCGCAGAACGTCCAGGTCGTGCTCCACGACCACCACGGTGTTGCCGTGGTCCACCAGATCCTGGAGCGTGGCCACCAGTCGGTCGCAGTCCGCCGCGTGCAGGCCGCAAGTGGGCTCGTCCAGCACGTAGAGCGTGTCCACCAGCCGCGAGCCGAGACTGTTGGCCAGATGGATGCGCTGCGCTTCGCCGCCCGACAGCGTGCGCGTCAGCCGGTCGAGGGTGAGGTATCCCAGGCCCACGCGTTCGAGGAACGTGAGCCGCGAGACCACCTCGTCGAGCACCTCGCCGGCGATGGCCCGGTTCTGCTTGGTCAGGCGCATGGACGACAGCTTCTTCAACGCGTCGGTCACCGCCATGCGGCCCACCTGGCCCAGATCGAGGCTGCCCACCTTCACGGCCAGCGCCTCGGGACGTAGCCGCGATCCCTGGCAACCCCGACAGCCGGTGTCGCTCATGTAGCGGCGGGTGAAGAACCGGTGGTGCGCCTTCTTCATCTCGGCCCGCATCTGCTCGAGGTACGGGATGATGCCCGTGTAGACCTTGTCCTCGTGCTCGAGCACCAGCAGTTGATGCTCGCGCTTGAGCTTGTTCCAGGGCTTGTCGATGGGGATCTTCTTGCTTGCGCAGAAGCGGAACAGACCCGACAGCTGGCGCGCGAAACTCTCGGTGCTCCAGGGCTTCACCGCGCCGTCACGGAGCGTGAGATCCTGGTCGGGAATGACCCGCGCCTCGTCGAACTCCAGCTTGTTGCCGAAGCCCCGGCAAGCCGGACACGCACCCTCGGGCGAGTTGAAGCTGAACAGGCGGGGCGACGGCTCCGGGTAGATCGTGCTGCAGGCGTTGCACACGAGCTTGCTGGAGAATTCGCGACTCTCGCCGTCGTCATGACGCCGGACCACCACCCAGCCACCCGACTGCTGGAACGCCAGTTCCACCGCCTCGGTGAAGCGGGAACGCACCCGGGCGGTCAACTTGAGTCGGTCGACGATCACG
This sequence comes from bacterium, assembly GCA_003353795.1. Lineage (GTDB taxonomy): Bacteria > Krumholzibacteriota > Krumholzibacteriia > LZORAL124-64-63 > LZORAL124-64-63 > Glo-17. The sequence continues at coordinate 7,351 of PIVY01000108.1, read as the reverse complement.
ACCACGGTCTCACCCTGGGCCGGTGTGGCGACCTGGCCGTCGTGCGCATCCTCGAGGCGCACGACCTCGTCCTTGACCACGGCGCGCTGGAATCCCTGGGCGAGCAACGAGTCGGTCCAGCCGTCCTGGCCGGTGGACTCCTGGGGATAGCCCACGAGCACCGCGTCGCCGTCCTCGCACCACTGGCGCGCCTGCTTCCACACCGTCTCGGCGGTCTCGCGACCCACCGTCTCGCCGTCGTTGGGACAGATGATCTTGCCGGTGCGCGCGAAGAGCACCCGCAGGTAGTCGTTGATCTCGGTGACCGTGCCCACGGTGGAGCGGCCGCTGGTGACCGCGTTGCGCTGCTCGATGGCGATGGCCGGCGAGATGCCGTCGATCCAGTCGACGTCGGGCTTGGGCAGGCGGGCGAGGAACTGCCGCGCGTAGGTCGAGAGCGACTCCACGTAGCAGCGCTGGCCCTCGGCGTAAAGCGTGTTGAACACCAGGGACGACTTGCCGCTGCCCGAGAGCCCGCTCACGCCGGTGAGCTGACCGCGCGGGAAGTCGACATCGACGTTCTTGAGGTTGTGCTGGCGCGCGCCCTTGATGCGGATCCAGTCGTCCATCCGTGGCCTCGGCTGGGGGTGGCTAGGGGGGCAGGTCCCGAACGGGACAGGATAACAGGGAACGGGGCGCGGGGAAAGGCAGGGCTTCCCGACGCCCCGTTCGCATGCAGCCCGGCCTAGTCCACCAGCGTCACCTTGGCGGTGCGCTCCCCGCCGGGAGCGGAGACTCGCACCAGGTAGACGCCCGCCGCCACGGGGCGCTCGTCACCGTCGCGGCCGTTCCAGGCCACCCGGCACGGGCCGCCGGGGACCTCGCCATGCAAGACGGTCGCCACCCGGCGCCCCGCGGCATCGAATACCGTCACGGTTACCGGTCCCGGCCCCGTCAGGGTGAAGACGATCTCGGTACGCGGGTTGAACGGGTTGGGACTCGCCGACAGCGAGACGACCGCGGCGGGCGCGCCGCCCGGGTCCGGCGCCGCCAAGGGAAGGTCGGCCAACCAGTCGAGCACCCGACGCAGGTAGTCGTCGTTCCAGTAGGTCAGGAAGGCGTAGTCGTGCAGCGCGGCGGCCCGCCCCCAACCCCAGTCGCGCCCCACCACCACGGCGGGATAGCTGCCCGGCGGGAAGACCATGTCGCTGGTGTGGGAATCGTCGTCGCCCACGAGTAGACGTTCCTCCATGGGGGCGGTGACCACGCCCGTGCCCTCGCCCTCGAGCCAGCCAAGTCCCTCGAGTAGCGCAGCGGCATCAGGGTGACCGCCTGGCACGTACAGGTACGGACAGGTGGGATCGGGGTAGTGGTCGGTGGGGTCCTCGAGCCCGGCCTCGTCGTAGAACGACCAGCCGAACCAGTCCAGCACGCGCTGGACTTCGCCCGACGGGCGCGGATAGCGCTGTCGGACGACGCCGTACTCCTGCACCACCAGTGGCGAGGCATCGGCGGCCACGGCGCCGCGCGGGGCCGGATCGCGTGTCGGCGGCCAGGTTCCGGACCAGAGACCGTCGCTGGGAATGTCCTCCACCCAGAACCAGAGCACCCGGTGGCGGGCGCCGGCCACGGGCGTGGTGGCCAATGGCAGCATGCGATCACAGACCTCGCTCCCCACGCGGTAGAGGGCCGACCAGCCGCCGTCACGCTCGGCCCCGTCGAGGATCCTCTCGGCCCAGCGGTAGCGATCCTGGAACTCCACCAGTTGCAAATCGCCGAGACCGCCGCGAAGGCCGCCCGCATCGATCACGGACCGCAGGGCATCCACGACGCCGGCCCGGTCGAGCCGGCGGGCGCCGGGGGCGTCCAGCGCCGCGCCCGGTTCCAGATCGCCGGCCAGCACCAGGTCCCAGGCGCCGGGCGACGCACGTCGGACCAACACCAGGTCACGCAGGACCTCGGCGGCCCGGCTGCGCAGCGCGACCGCGCCGCCGGCCGTGTCCACCTGCAACTGATGGTGCGCCGGCTGCAGGGTTCCCTCGTACGCCAGGCGGGTGACGCGGCCGGGCACCACCTCCACGCCGCGCCAGGTCAGGTGCGTACCGTCCACCTTCCGCTCGGTATCGCAGGGCGGTTCCAGGAGGGTGGGCGTGCCGGGCAGGGTCACGGCCACCTCGCAGGTCACGGGCGCGGCGCTGGTCAGGTCGATGATCGGCTTCAACGCGATCTCCAGCAGCGGCTCGCGCAGCAGGAGATTGCCGCCGCCCTGGGACACGCGGTCCAGCAGAAGCGCCTCCTCGCGCGCCGAGTACTCGGGAAGCGTGCCGCCGAAGAGCATGAAGGTGTTGTCGTGGCTGCGAAAGACCACGTCGTACTCGGCGACCGTCTCGGCCGTGAGGAAGTGGGGACCGACGCCGATCTCGAACGGCACCACCAACGCATCCCAGGAATCGTAAGTGATCGTGTACTGCCCGGGCTCCGGGTCCTCGTGGTGAAAGTCGCCGAGGTACTCTTCGGCGACCAGCTCGCCGCCACCGTCACGAACCCGGATGGACGGGTACTGGAAGGTGTCCTCGGGGCACTCGAAGCGTCCGTAGAGCGCGGGCGACCCCGGCGGCACGGTGATGGTGATCGTGGTCTCGGGCACGGCGACGACGCCGGCGGCGAGGACCTGGTCGAGGATGAAATCGTCCGCGGTGATGGCCTCGACCTGGCAGTCGGTCCAGAGGGCCGCGAACTGGGCAGCGCGGTGCTCGCCGTGGACCTCGTCGATCAGGATGGATGGGCCCGCAGTAACGTTCGTGGCGACCAGCATCACCAGCAGGCAGACAGACAGGAGTGAGGATCTGGACATACCGGTACCTCCCGGGCGAAAGGCGAGACCGGTCGACGGCCACATCCCCTCGAGGCGGCGCGTCGGCAGGCTGTCACAGTCGGTTCATTGTACCACGTGGGCCGACGAATACGGCGGGCGGGTTTCCCGATTCCGGCCGGCAGCTTACCTTTGGCTCTGTCCGCCGCCCCCTTCCCTCACCCCGAGGTCACCATGCTCGAGAACGTCCAGGCCCTCCTGAAGACCATCGACACCCTGCGCTCCCCCGGCGGTTGCCCCTGGGACCGCAAGCAGACCCTCCAGACCGCCGCCCATCATCTCCAGGACGAGGCGGCCGAGGTGCTCGAATCGGCGCTGCAGGAGGATCAGGAAGGCGTGCGCGAAGAACTGGGTGACCTGCTGTTCATGGTCTGCTTCGTGACCCGCATCCTGAGCGAGGACCTGCCCACCGACCTCGACGAGGTGGCGCGCCACGGCAACGAGAAACTGGTCCGTCGCCATCCCCACGTGTTCGGCGACACGGCAGCCGAGGGCGTCGAGGAGAGCCAGGAGCGCTGGAACGCCATCAAGGCGGAGGAGAAGCGGAGCAAGGGTCTCGACCCGGACGCCGAATCGGTCCTCAAAGATCTGCCGGCCAGCCAGCCGCCCCTGCACCAGGCCTATCGCTACCAGAAAGACGCCGCGGGCGTGGGCTTCGACTGGCCCGACCTCAACGGCGTGTGGGCCAAGCTGCGGGAAGAGGAGGCCGAACTGCGAGAGGCGGCCGCCGCCAACGATTTTGACGCCATCGAGCACGAACTGGGCGACGTCCTCTTCGCCTGGGCCAACCTCGCCCGCAAGCTGGGCGTGCACCCCGACGTGGCGCTGCGCAAGGCCAACCAACGCTTCCGGTCGCGGTTCCACCACGTGGAAGAGACCTTTGGCGGCGACGCCGAGACCATGAAGGCGGCCGGCCTCGACGCCATGGAAGAGGCCTGGCAGGAAGCCAAGCGGCGGGAACGCGATGCCGGCTAGAATCGCCATCAAGATCTGCTGCATCCAGAGTCCGGACGAGGCCGCGGCCGCCGCCGAGGCGGGGGCCGACGCCATCGGCCTGGTCGCCGCCATGCCCAGCGGCCCGGGCGTCATCGACGACCGGCGCATCGCGGCCATCGCGGCGTCCGCTCCGGCAGGCTTGCAGCGTTTCCTGCTCACGGCCCGCACCACGGCGGTGGCCATCGCCGATCACGTGCGGAACTGCGGAGTCGACACGGTGCAGATGGTGGACCGGGTCCCGGTCTCCGAACTGGAGCGGCTACGCGAGCTTCTGCCGCGCACGGCCCTGGTGCAGGTGATTCATGTGCGCGGAGAGGTGGCAATGGCCGAGGCCGAGCGCACGGCGCCGCTGGTGGATGCGCTGCTGCTGGATTCAGGATCGCCCGAGGCCGACCGCAAGGTCCTCGGCGGCACCGGTCTGACGCACGACTGGGACCTGAGCCGGCGTATCGTGACCGAATCGCCCGTGCCGGCGTGGCTGGCGGGGGGACTGAATCCCGGCAACGTGGCCAAAGCCATCGACCACGTCCGGCCCCACGGCGTCGACCTCTGCAGCGGCGTGCGCCACAACGGTCTCCTCGACGAGGCCTTGCTGGCCGCGTTCTGCCGCACCGTCCGTAACGTCTAGCCGGATCCCTGCCGCCGCGGCGGCGGCGCCGGCCGTTGCTCTGTTTCCTCCTCGGCCTCTTCCGCCTCCTTCGCCTTCTGCTCCTCCTCCGTCAGATCCGGACAACCGTCGCTGTCGCGGTCGCCGTCATAATCCTCCGGCTCGTCGGGGCAGGCGTCGTGGACGTCGTCGATGCCGTCGAAGTCGTTGTCGGGATCGGGACAGCCGTCGCCGTCCTGGAAACCGTCGGGGTCCTCGGGGCTGTCGGGACAGAGGTCCTCGTCGTCGCCGATGCCGTCGCCGTCGCGGTCGCGGAATTCCTCGGGACAGCCGTCCTCGTCGCGGTCGCCGTCGAAGTCCTCCGCCTCGTCCGGGCACTCGTCGTCGTGGTCGAGGATGCCGTCGTTGTCGTTGTCGGGATCGGGCACGCCGTCCTCGTCCATGAAGCCGTCGAAGTCCTCCGGGTCCATGGGTGCGTAGTCCATGTGGTCGGGCACGCCGTCCTGGTCGTTGTCGGGGTCGCGGCAGCCGTCCTCGTCCTCGAAGCCGTCGATGTCCTCGGGCTCGTCGGGACATTGGTCCCGGCGGTCGGGAATTCCATCGCCGTCCCGATCGCGTCCGCCCACTGCGAATTGCCGGGACACCCCCAGGTTCATGGCCCACTCCACGTGGCGCGGATACCAGTCGGTGAACCAGGGCTCGTCACGCTGGAAGCCGACCTGGTAATCGGCATGGAGCGCCCAGCCCTCCTCCAGGCCCCAGCGCACGCCGGCACTGAGGACCTTCTGATCCTCACGGTCCCAGACGATGTGCCGGGCCTTCTCCAGTTCGTACTCGTGATACTCCAGCCAGAGGGACGTGGAAGCCTGCCGAAATTCAAGGCCCAGGCCCCAGAACAGGAAGTCGTTGTTCGCATCGCCGCCGGCGCTGGCCGCGTCGGGATACTGGAACCACCAGGGCTGGGGATCGGGACCCAGGCCGGCGCCGTAGCCCTGGGCCTCGTTGGCGTTCCAGCGCCTGCCCAGGCTGACGTGGATGCGCATTTCCGGCAGCTGGCTGTCCGACCAGAAGCGCAGGCCGATGGTTCCACCGGCATCCTTGGAGAAGGCTTCCTCGCCGGTCTCGGGACCGCCGAGCGGGATGTTGCCGCCTCCCCACCCCACCAGGCCCAGCCAGCCGGGTAGTCCCGGCACGGCGACGGCCGCGCGCAAGGCGCCGTCAGCCAGACCGGAGCCGCTCTCCAGGGCATCGGCCACGTAGTACCCGGACCAGCTCCGCCACTCCTGCGACCACGACAATGCCACCCACGACAGCGGGGACCAGTCGGCGAACACGCCGAAGCGGTACATCTTGTAGCGCGAGATGCCCTTGTCGGGCTCGGCGAAGCGGTAGGACAGGTCGTATCCGCCGCCCCGCAATCCCACGCTCAACAGTCCGTCGGGCGGCAGGAAGCCGGGCGTGAGCCAGGTCAGGCGCGGCGCGTCCTGATGCACGCCGGGGCGACCGGTGGCGTGCCCGACGCCGCCGGCCAGCATGACGAAGGTCAGGAGGATGAGGAGGCGTCGGGTCACGCGCCGTCGTCCTCCACGGTCTCGTCATCTGAGCTAGGTTCGTCGGCCTCGGCCGGCTGTTCGGCCGTCTTGCGCTCCCTCTTGACCTCGTCGAGGAAGTTCATTTGCAGGTCCATCACCGCCTGGTCGAGCATCTTGAGTACCGGTTCGGGCGTATCGGTGCGGCACTTGGCCTTCAGCATCTCCAGGATGTCGATGGTTCCGCGCGCTCCCTCGAGATCGAGCTCGACCGCGCCGGTGGAGGGATTGCTGACCTTGCCCAGTTGCACCATGGCCATGGCCTGCAGGTTCATGGTCATCGACAGCAGCACGTGGTCGTGCTTGGAGATCTGATCGCTCATGTCGTCTCCTCCGGTTGATCGAACTCGTCGGCGATGGCGCCGGTGACCTTCTCGACGAGGTCTTCCAGGGTGATGATGCCCAGGCTGTGGCCGGCACGGTCCACCACGGCGGCCAGCTGGGCGTCCTGCGCGTGCAGTTCCTCGAAAAGTTCGTACGGCGAGAGCGCTGCGTCCACCAGAAGCAGCGACCGCATGAAAGCAGTCGGTGCGGCCGACCCGTCGGCCAGCAGCAGATCGCGCACCAGCAGATAACCGTGGAGGTCGCCTCCGGTTCCCCGTACGGGCAGGCGACTGAAGCCGCTCTCGGTGGCGGTCGCCAGGGCGCCGGCCAGCGAGACGTCGGGCGCCACGGTGACCAGATCGTCCAGGGGGCGCATGAGCTCGGACACACGGCGATGGCCGAGCCGCAGAAACCGGTCCATGGTGCGCTGGAACCGCCGATCGCCGCCATCGGTGTGGCTGCTCGACAACAGACCGGCCAGGGCGGCGCGGTCCAGGTAGGGCGCCACCTCGGCACCTCGTTGCAGCCGGCGCAGCAGCCGCGCGTAGACGCTCAGCAGCCAGCGCACCGGCCAGATCAACAGACCGAATCCGCGCAGGGTGGCCAACGAGGCCAGGGTCAGTCGCTCGGGGTACTCGCGGTAGAGGATCTTGGGCAGGATCTCGCCGAAGACGACCAGGGCCAGCGACGACAGGACCACCGCCAACCACTCCCCACGCGGCCCCAGGAGGGATACCAGCAGAGCCGTGGCCACCGCGCTGGCCGTCACGTTGCTGAGATTGGTGCCCACCAGGCAAGTGAGGATGGCGTCGTCCATGTGCTCGCACCACCGCTGCAGGCGGGCCGCACGCCCGTCGCCGGCCTGGACCAGCCGGTGCAGGCGCACCCGGCTGGCGGACATGAGTCCCGTCTCGCAGCCGGAAAAGAAGGCGGATCCGAGCACCGAGGCGGCGAGCACCAGCACGACGATGTCGGCGGTCAGAT
>PIVY01000457.1 GCA_003353795.1 bacterium | reverse complement strand
GGATCAACGATCCGCTGGTTTCGGAGGATATCCTCGAGCGTGGGGATGCCGACATGGTCGTGCTGGGGAGACCGCTCCTCGCGGACCCCGAGTGGTCCAACAAGGCGAGAGACGGGCGCCTCGAGGACATCACGCCCTGTATCAGCTGCACCAAGTGTCTCAATCGCATCATGTCCATAAAGCCTTTGGCCTGTCTCGTGAACCCGAGACTCGGCAGGGAGAGGGAGATGACGCTCGTGCCGGCGGCAGAGCCCAAGCGGGTGCTCGTGGTGGGCGGTGGGCCGGCCGGCCTCGAAGCCGCCCGTGTGGCTGCGCTGCGAGGACACGAGGTGACGCTCTGCGAGCGGGACAGCAAGCTGGGCGGCGAGTTCAACCTGGCCGCCGTGGCCCCCACGAAGCAGGAGCTGTGCAAAGTCATCAAGTACCAGATCATCCAGGCAGAGAAGGCGAAGGTCGACATTCGTCTCGGCTGCGAAGTGACTGAGCAGATGATCGACGAGATGAAGCCCGACGCGGTGATCGTCGCGACGGGCTGCGGCCCGGTGACCCCCGACATTCCGGGCGTCGAAGCGGATCACGTGGTCTTCGCCCAGGATGTGCTGGCGAGCAAGGTCGGCGTGCCCAATGGCCATTCGCTGATCATCGGTGGAGGCGGCATTGGCCTCGAGACGGCGGATCTACTGGCCAACACGGGAGACAATCCGCTCGTGGGTCGCTTCGGCGTGACCGTCGTCGAGATGCTGCAGGACGTGGGCATGGAGTTCGCCGCCGAGGTGCGAACGCTGTTGATGGGTCGGCTGCGTGACAAGGGCGCGCAGATTCTGACTTCCACCCGGGTGGTCGAGATTCTTCCGGATGCCGTGCGGCTGGTGAACACCGTCCAGGAACTCCAGCCGGATTGGACCATGGTCACGCGCGATGGCGAAGAGGAGACGACGATTCGTGGCGTCGACCGCGTGATCCTGGCAGCCGGGCTGCGCTCGGTCGA
>PIVY01000107.1 GCA_003353795.1 bacterium | reverse complement strand
TAGACATGATCTTCGGAGTAGAGGAGCGGCCTGATGTCGCCGGGCTCCGCGCGGAAGACGAACTAGCCTCCGGTCGCGGAATGACGCAGGCCCGGCAGACCACGGCACCGGAAGAAGGGGCTCGGGCTGAGGACCTGGCAGGTGGAGTCACTGTCGGCCAGGGTCAGGAAATCCATGGCGGTCACGGTGCTGCGGAAGTCGTTGGCGCGCTCGTAAACCGCATCGCGCGTGGCATCGCCGGCCGTTACCTTCAGCAGGATGTGGCGGGCATGAATCCGGGCCACCTCGGTCTCTCCCTCGTCGGTCTCCTGCTCGAGGACCTCGATGAGGTGGAAGCCGAACTGGGTCTGGATGGGCTCGCTGATCTGCCCCACCTCGAGGCCGAAGGCCGCCTCGGTGAAGGGGGCGACCATGCGGTTGCGGTCGAAGGTGCCAAGGTCGCCGCCACGGCTGGCCGAGCCATCTTCGCTATACACCGCGGCCGCATCCTCGAAGGTCTTCTGGCCGCTGGTGATCTCGTTCCTGACCGTCAAGGCCAGCTCCCGGACCTCGTCGAAGTCGGCCGCCGAGGGCGTGACTTCCCAGGTGGCGACCTTGGCCAGGCCCTGGGGCGCCTGCTTGTACTCGCCGGCGTGCGCCTGGTAGTAGGCCTGGACCGCGCCATCGTCGGCGGTGAACTCCGTCGCGAAGTCGGTCAGAGCCACACCCATGTACTCGGCCACGGCCCGACCGGCCTGGCCGCGGTACGTCTCCAGCACCTCGGCCTCGCTCACCGCGACGCCAGCGGTGACCATATGCACCAGCTTCTGGCGCGGAACGTCTTCACGGATCCAGGCCTCGACCTGCGCCCAGTTGATACCGCTCTGGGGGTTGCCCAGGGCCGCACGGTAAGCCTGCATGTCCGGCTCGCCGTTCTCGTCGACGAAGGCCTGCAGCAGTGCCGGCGGCGGATTCTCGGTGAAGATGCGTCGCACTTCATCGTCGGTGACCTTGAGGTCGCGACGGTCGAGCTCTTCGAGCAGGATGACCTCGCGGACCATCTGATCCCAGGCCTGGTCGCGGGTCAAGGCGACCTGATTGGCGTTGAGCGCCCGGTCGGGATTGTTCTGGGTCATGTTGGCCTGGAGTTGCCGGACAGCCATTTCGTACTGCTGGGCCGGAATGTCCACGCCGTTGACCGAACCGATGACCGTGGCGCCCCGGTTGGGACCGCTGCCGGACCCGGCCACGTCCATACCCCAGGCGACGAAGATGAAGGCAATGAAGGTGGCCGCGATGATCCAGTAGAAGAACTTCGCGTTCGAGCGGAGGAATTTGAACATCGTCGAGATCTCCCGATGCTCAACCGCCACGGGCGGCGAGCGAAACTGGCGGGCGCCGGTCGATCATCGACACACGGCGTCCCGACCGGCGCAAAACGTCCCGGACAGGGCCTTCACGGCTCCGGCCGGGATTCCCGGGTCCCAGAGGGGCGAGCAAGAAAGATAACACAGGAATCCGGCAAAACTCAAGTTATGGCTTCGGGATACGGCGGTCGCGGGCCATACTGTATAGATTGCGGTTCATTCGAAACCCCCGATCCCCTTGCGGGAGCGCCGGGTCACGACTCGTTCAAGCGCGGCGATGACGATGAGGAGAGGGCATGCTGAACGCCGGAATCCTGGCGATCCTCAGCGGGTTGACCGCCCAGGCCCTGAAAGTCCTGCTGGAACTGGTGCAGCACCGTCGCTGGCGCCCGCATCTGTTCTTCCGCAATGGCGGCATGCCGTCGTCGCATACCGCGTCGGTCTTCACCCTGGCGATCCTGGTGGCGGACGAGGCGGGCGTCCATGCGCCCGTGTTCAGCCTCGTCCTGGTATTTGCCGCGTACGTGATCTTCGAGGCCACCGGATTGAGGCAAGAGGTCGGGCACCAGGCGCGCCTGCTCAACGACCTGGTCGAGACCCTGCGGCGCACGCATCAGCTGGACAGCCAGGGGCTGCGCGAATTCGTCGGGCACACCTGGGCCGAGGTGGCCGGGGGCGCCGCGTGCGGAATCTTCTTCTCGCTGCCGTTCCTCGGCTGAATCACCCCGAGTAAGGATACCATTAAAGCCTTGACAGGGGCTCGGACCTCGATGATACCATCGCCTCAATAACGGGCCATGGACCCCTGTCCTGCCCGGAAGGCCGGAATCCACGGACGGAAACAGGCAACTGCGGTATCGCAACAGCGCCGACATCATGACGAAAGGATTCGTGATGAGAGTCGTGGCCCTCGCCAACCAGAAGGGTGGATGCGGAAAGACCACCGCTGCCGTGAACCTCGCCGTGGCCCTTGGCCGCATGGGACAACGGGTCCTGCTCATCGACAACGATCCCCAGGGTCATGCCTCCCTCGGTCTGGGCTACACCGACCGGGATTTCTCCCTCTCCACCTACGACCTCTACCTCACCAGCGACATCCTCGTCGAGGATGCTCGGGTGATCATCGGTCCGTACCTGGACCTGATTCCGGCGGGTATCGAACTGAGCACCGTGGAGCCCAGGCTAGCCGGTGTCGAGAGCGGCGAGACCAGGCTGCGACAGACGTTGCGACGTTCGGAAATGCCCTACGACGTGGTCGTGATGGATTGCCCGCCCAGCGTCGGGATGCTCACCTTCAATGCCCTGGTGGCCAGTGGCGAGATCCTGGTGCCGATGGATACCAGCAGTTTCAGTCGCCAGGCGGTGGCCAAGCTGCTGGAGACCCTGGCCGTACTCCGGGAGCGCCGCGGTCATGAACTCGTGATGCGACTGTTGCTGTCCAACTGCGATCTTCGTTCCCGGTTCGCCCGCGCCTTTCGCGACGAGCTGGCCGAAACGTTCGGCGCGTCGCTTCTGGAGACCGTGATCCATCCCACGGTACGCGTGCGCGAGGCGGCCGCCGTGGGGTGTTCGGTGCTGGAGTACGATCCACAGTCCCGGGCGTCCCGCGACTTCCAGGCCCTGGCGCGCGAGTTCGTGGGGCAGGAGGCCGATCTCTCGGTTTCGGCGCTGGACCACTGGACGGCGTTGTTGCGCGGGCCGGAGGTGGGCACCGAAGGGGTCCGGTTCGTGGTCGATTTTGCACGTGCCGACGAGGTGCGGGTCACCGGGAGTTTCAATAAATGGTCGACCGTGGGCACGTCCATGTATCGGCGCGAGGACGGGCGCTGGGAGTGCCTGTTGCCCATCGCGCCCGGAGACCACGAGTACCGGTTCATCGTCGACGGTGTCTGGCTGCCCGACCCGCACAACGAGACCTGCGTGGTCAACGAGTTCGGCGGTTCCAACAGCCTCGTTTCGGTGCCGTGACATGAAGCCACCGAAGCGGCACGGTCATCATCCCCTCGGCACGGTCGCCGATACGTTCCTGCCGCGCAGCGGCTCGACTCTGCCACCTCTCTATGCGGCGGCGCCCGGCGTTGCCGATACGTCCTCGGTGCTGAACGTCCTGCGTCCCAATGCCGACGAGAAGGCGGTGAAGGACCTCGGCGGAGCTGTCGGGGTGCGCCTGGGTCGCATGGAACGCACCGGGGGAGTTGCGGTCGGCGACTGGGACGCCCCGCAACTCGTGTGGTGCCCGTGCGGGAACGAGGCTCTGACGATGGCCACGGCCCTTGCCCTGGGGCGGCTCGGCGCCCTCATCACGCCAGCCCGGGCATTGGTGCTCTGGTTCGCGGGTGGAGTCTCGCGCATCGGCAGAGACCCGTCGCTCGACCAGCGCCGCTGGGCGAAGCAGATGGCCGACGCCGCGCTGCCGCAGGCCGTGGTCTCCCTGTATTGTCTCGGTTGGAAGGATGATGCGGCACGGCAACTCGCGGACCTCGCAGGGCGGTTCCACTAGCGGTCGACTCCTGCTTGCCACGCTTCCTGGCGGGCGCTAAGGTGGCTCCATGAAACGCCTTTTCCATCCTCGATCGCTTCTGGTGATCCTGTCGTTCGCAGTGATGACGGCCTCGGTGACGTCGGTCGCCCGTGCGGATTCGTTACTCTTGATCGTGGAAGCGGCTCGGGACACCACAGCCGGTTTCCGTGCCCAGGATCTGCTGGATCTGGAGCGCCGTGCCCTGACCTGGCCGAACGGCGTGATCACCATGCCGGACACCATGGCCTGGCTCGACTACGAGAACAATGGACTGGCCTTCCGCCTGGACGGCGAGCACCTGACCGGCGTCGGCGCCGCGGGGCGTTTCACCGGCCAGGTGGGATCGTACAAGATCGACACGCCGCTCTACCTGACCGACGGCCAACTGGTGGCCTGTCTGGCGGCGGGCCGCATCGAGGTCGATCTCGACCGAATCGTCTACCACCCGAAAGGGAAACGCCGCGACCAGCGCGGCGATCTCCTGCTTCTGGGTGGAATCATCCTGGCCACCACGGTGCTCCTGCGCTCCGCTCGTCGGCGAACCCGCTCGGCATGAGGCACCTGCGACTGGCGGATTGCTGCTACGGAGCGGCGATCGTGACCATGCCGCTGTCCGGTGTGGGTCTGGTGCACCTGTTCACGGGCGTGGACACCGGGGCGGGGCTGCAACCGGCGTATCTTTTCCTGGCATTCGCCTGGGTCCTGCGTGTCGCGGACATCGCGACCCCCGGCGGGAGAATCGATCGATCCCGCCTGGCGGACCGCGCCGACGTCCGTCGAGGCCTGATGTGGGTCGGCCTGGCCATGGGCGTCGTCCTCGTGTCGGCGCTCGGATTGCGGATCGCTCGGGCTCCGATCATGACGGCGGAGGCGTGGCCGAGATTTCTCAAGCAGACCGTGCAACTGGCCGTCATGGTCGCTTTCCTCGTCTACCCGGCACTCTGGACCCGCGGACCCCGCCGCTGGCAATGGACCCTGTCGTTGCTGGCCTTGGCCACATCCGCGCAACTCATCTACGCCGGACTGCAGACGGTCCACCAACTGATCGCGTTGCCGGGAATGCAAACGCTCGATTCCGCGGCAACCAGCAACCCGGCCATACTCGCCGGATCCGACCGGCTCTATCTCGGCGGGTACACGGCGGTGCCACGGCTTCGCGGCAGCATGAGCGAGCCCCTCTATCTGGGCAGTTACCTCCTGGCCGTGATCCCGATACTGACCCTGAAATCCCGGCGTGTTCTGGTCTTCCTCTCTGCAGCGGCGCTCTTCTTGACCTGGTCGCGGGGCGCCTGGCTCGCGGCGGCGGGTGGCCTGTTCGTATGGTGGATCCTGAGGCGTCGAGCCGGATTGTCGGGACCGTCGCGTCGCGTCGTCCTGACGACCGCGGGGCTCGGGATCGGGGTCGCAGCACTGGTCGCCGCGGTCATGGGCGCGGAGACCCTTCTCCTGCCGATCCGGCGCATCGTTCAGACCTTCGACCAGGGCGACTGGTCCAACCTGACCAGAGTCTACAGTCTCCAGGCCGGGTGGCGATGCTTCCTCGAATCGCCGCTGGTGGGCGTGGGGTGGGGGCAGTTCCCGTATCATTTCTACGCCCTGGTGGACCTGCCCGGCCTTGAGAGCCAGTTCACCTGGCCGGTGGTCAATTGCATGCCGCTCCTGGTGCTCTGCGAGACGGGACTCCTGGGGTTTGCGGTCCTGTCGGCGGCCGTGGTCGCGGTCTGCAGGAACACCTGGCGAGCCCTGTCTCGCGCGAACGATCCGCTGCGCGCGGCCCGGTTGGCCGCCCTTGCTGCCGGAAGCTGTGGCCTCGGACTGCATTTGTTGATCTTCTCCCAGTACAATTTGCCGCATCTCTGGGTCGTGCCGGGGCTGTGGTTGGCGGCCCTGGTCGAGGAAGGAAACCGTTCATGACCCGACCGCTGGTGGTGCTCGACGCCCTGCTCCTGCGACCGCGGCCAACCGGCGTCGGCCGGTCCATCCTCGAGCTCACTCGGGCCCTTGCCCAGTCCGATCGCGGCCTCGATTTCGCGGTACTCTGTACCCACCCGGAGATGCTCGAACACCTGGCCGACCGTCCCGGTTGGCGACTCGTCGATTGTCCCGGAGCGCGGGGAGGCACCCTGCGCAAGGCGGCGTGGACGCAACTGGTGCTGCCCCGGATCCTGCGCCGTCTCGGTGCCGATCTTCTGCACTGTCTTCAGTTCGTGTCACCCCTTCGGTGCCCGTGTCCCACGGTGGTCACCGTGCACGATCTCGGATATTTGCGGTTCCCCGACACGGTGGAGGAGCCTCGCCGGACCTACTATCGAACCCTGGTGCCACGCTCCCTGGGCCGTGCAGACGCCGTGGTCTGCAACTCCGCCGCCACTTCCGACGACGTCCGCTCCACCTTCCCGGCGACGGCCGGAAAGGTTCGAGTGACCCCGTTCGGGCTTCCCAGCTGGGTCCTCGATCAGCCACGAGTCGGTGCGGATCGTCCCGAGGACGCTCCGTTTCTTTTCGTGGGCACCCTGGAGCCGCGAAAAAACCTGGAGAGGTTGATTCTCGCCTATCAAACGTTGATCGCGGAACGTGACCGAGAAGGGCGATTCTGTCCGGAGCTGGTCCTCGTTGGCGGGCGAGGCTGGAAGGACAGCGGTCTGAAGGGCCTATTGGAGCCTCTGCTGGACAAGGGGCGGGTCCGTCTGCTCGACTACTGCGGCCCGCAGGAATTGTGGCGACAGTACTGTTTGGCGCGAGCCTTGCTATTCCCGAGCCTGCACGAGGGATTCGGATTCCCTATTCTCGAGGCCATGGTGGCGGATTTACCCGTGATGACCAGCAATCGTGGCGCCATGGCGGAGGTCGCCGGTGATGCCGCGCTCCTGGTGGATCCGGCCGACCAGAAGGCCCTGACCGGCGGCATGCGCCAATTGATCGACGATGGAGCCTTCCGTCGAACGCTGGTCGAAAGAGGTCGGGCCAGGTGGCCGCTCTGGACCTGGAGCGAGACGGCGCGAACGACGGTGGAGGCCTACGGGGTGGTCCTCGATTCGTTGCGACCATGATATCGCCCGTCGTTTTCCGATTCGCGACACGGATCGGGCGACGATCTTTGTTATTGCCCCTCATGGGGGCTTGAGATACCTTCTGGCGGCTCAAGAGAGCCACGCTTCGAGGGACCGAAGCTAGCCAAACGGAGAAGACGTGGAGCGAGGGATCGTACCGCTGGTAAGTTTCGGCGTGGCATTCGTCATGTCGTGGCTGGTCCAGCCGCATTTTCGCAATCTGGGTTTCCTCACGGAGATCGTGGATCACCCTGGTGGTCGGCGACCGCACCGCGAGCCCGTGCCGCGAACCGGCGGCATGGCCATCTTCATCTCTTTCTTCTGCGCGCTGTACTTCCTCGAGAACTTCGTCCTGAAGATGGCGCTGCCGTGGCCGTGGCTGGCCATTCTCAGCGGCGCCGGCCTGGTGATCCTGGCCCTCGGAGTGGGGGATGATCGGTTCGGAATCCACGCCGAGAAGAAGCTCTACGGCCAGTTGATCATCATCCTCGGCCTCATGCTTCTCGGGGAACGTTTCGAGACCGTGACCCTGCCCTTCGCCGGAACGGTGGCCCTCGGTGGCTGGTCCTGGCCGTTCACCCTGTTCTGGTACCTCGGGTTCATCAACTCCATGAATCTCATCGACGGACTCGATGGCCTGGCCAGCGGCATCAGCGTGCTCGGTGCTCTGCTTCTGGCGGTCCTGGCACTGGCAGCGGGCCAGGCCACGTCGGCGCTATTGGCGACCACCCTGGCCGGTTCGACCATGGCGTTCCTCTACTGGAACATATCGAGCCGCAAGATCTTCCTGGGGGATTCGGGCAGCATGTGGATGGGGCTGGTCCTGGGTACACTCATGCTCAACCTCAGTCGGACTGCCGCGGTACCGTTGCCGGTCCTGCTGGCTCCCATGCTGGTTCCCATCTGGGATACGGCCACCACGATCCTGCGCCGTTATCGCCGGCGTTGCTCCATCTTCGCGGCCGACGACAACCATCTGCACCATCGTCTCCTGCGACTGGGATTCAGTCCCGCGCGCGCGGTGTCCACGTTGCTGCTCGTGACCGCGGGATCGGGACTGTTCGCCCTCAGCGATTTTCTCGGTCAAGCCTGGCTCGGGTTGCCGGCCATGGCTGCATGGATGGGTGCGGCGCAACTGGGCGCCTTGCAGCATCTGCGCAACCGGCGCAATGGCTGGGACCTCTTCTCCGAACTCTCGTACGCCCTGGGGTTCGACGACGGACTGATCGAACGCGACGGACTCGGCGATCGCCGGGTCGCCGAGGTCATCGACCTGCAGGCGGCGCTCCGGACAGCGCGGCCGGTGAAGAAGGTTTCCGGCGGCGATATCGAATCGCTGACACCCGAGGACGAAGCGACGCCGCCCCCAGTCGACAAGGGAACGGACAAGGATGCCGTTTACCCCTCTTCCCGAGATCTTTATCGCTGACCTGTCGCGAACCGGTTCCTCGGAGGTACTGGAACTCGGCAGCGGTGACGGCGCTTTCACCGCAGTCCTGCGTGACCAGGGCGTGGAACCGGTGACGGTGGACCGAGGGCCTGCCGCTGCGGGAATCCGGGCCCGGATCCGAGGCGACGCCATGGCTCCGCCGTTGCGCGGGCGATTTCGTGTGGTGGTGGTGGCCAATCTTCTGCGCCATGTCTGGCGGGAGATCGGCGGGCCGGGCCCCGGCATCTGGCGGGATCTAGTGGCTCCCGGTGGTTGCCTCTGGGTCTTCGAGGACGAACCTCTGAGCAAGCCCCCGGCCGCCCGGAATTATCGCGATCTCCAGGGATTGCTGGCGCGACTCGATCCCTCGGGCCGTGGTCCGCTTCTGGCGCACCGGCGCTTCGAGATCCTGCGTCGATCCTGGAACTGGTCCGGGTCCTGGACGTCCGGTGGGGAGGCCAACGCGTGGTCCGTGGCGGCGGACGGTGTGGCCGAATGGTTGGCGGCGGGCGTCACGGACGTCGGTGGCGAGGTGGATCGACTGGCGTCGGCGATAGGATCGGATGGTCTGAGCTACGGGCGGTACTGGTGGGCCCGGTGGCAGACGGAGGACGAAGCATGACGCGTCGCTGGAGCACATGGCTGACCACGGGCATCCTGCTCCTCGGGCTGGCCGTCGGCATGGTCTGGGGTCGCAGCCCGGCGGCGGTCGACTGGGGGCGTGCGCGCGCGATCTGCATCGAGAGCGACGACTGGGGCCTTTGCGGTTTCCTGCCTGATTCCACGGCACTGGCCGGGCTGGTTCCCGACGAATTGTCACCCGGCGAGTTCCCCGAGGTCTACTGGCGGTCGACCCTCGAGGACAGCACCGTCCTGGCCCAGCTCTGCGCTGTGCTGGCGAGCCATCCCGGGCGTGACGGCATGCCGGCAGTGATGCAGGCCAATTACATCCTCGCGTCCCAGGGCTATCATCCAGGTCCTGTCGATAGCGTCGTGGCGTGGACGACCCACGTGTTGCCGGACGCGCCGCCGGGGTACGATCGGCCGGGACTTTTCGACGCGGTTCGCGACGGCATGCTCGCAGGCGTCTGGCATCCGGAATTCCATGGACGCTGGCATTACGATCCGGCTCTTCGTCACGAACGGACGGCCGCCTCATCGGCGGTGAGGACGGCGGCGAGCCATCAGATCCTGGTCTTCCCCGGCAGCGAGGAAGCCTGGGAGCTGGGTCCCTGGCGCGACGCCGCGGTGGTTGCCCGCGAGTTCGAACAGAGCGTGGCCGAGTTCAAGACGCTCTTCGGGTACGCGCCGCGCTCGGTGATCGCTCCCGACTACGTCTGGAACGACGCCAACGAGGCGATCTGGTGCGAACGAGGTCTGCGCGTGATCCAGGGGCAGCGCCAGCAGCGCAAGGCATCGTGGCGTGGATATCCGGGCCGGTTCCGCAAGGTCCTGCATCGGACCTGGGCGCGCTGGAGCCGGCACGACCGGGTCTATCTCGATCGCAATTGCATCTTCGAACCGGTTCAGCAGGAGGCCCCCCGCAGCATCACGGAGGGGGCGATCGCATCGGTGCGGTCGGCCTGGCGGCGCGACGAGCCCGCGATCCTCGAGGCCCACCGCGTCAACTTCTCCCACCTCGACTCCCTCGTCCACCAGCTTGGGCGTGGGGAACTGGGGTATCTCCTGGAGGAACTGCAGGCCGACCAGCCGGTCTATCTGGTCGACGGGGAACTGGCGGGACTCCAGCGACGAGGGACGTCCTGGGCGTTGCGTGGCGACCGTATCGTGGTCCGGAACTTTTCCCGGACCCAGCGGTTGGTGGTGGTTCCCGCCGAGGCGCTCGCGTCGGCAGGAACTCTGCGAGGAGGGGGCCAACCGGCCTCTTCATCGCTGATTCTGGCCCTGGAACCCGGAGAAACCCGGGTGCTCGGCCCAGGGGACCAGATGCAGCCCTGAGACTGTCCTGAATTGACTCGTAACTTTATTTGTGGTAAGATCATGCCCTTCGATCGCCCTGGAAAGCCGGTTTCCAGGGCCATTGAGTGTCAGGAAGACATGATCGCGGATGCGCCCGCCCCCCCAGGAGGACCCCATGACCCCCCGTGTGCCATCGGTTGCGTCCCTTTTCGCCCTTGTCATCATTCTCGTTTCGTCGGTCGCCGTGGCGGCCACTGGGCCCGTCGTTCACGAAGGTACCATCGCCAGCGGCGACTACGCGTGGACCCAGCTTGCAGACGGATCCCATAGATTGCAGCTCGAAGGTGGCCGCACCCTCGGCGTGACCGACCAAGCCGACCTACCTGTCCTCGACTTGCTGCTGCTCGTACCCGCGGATCTGGCCGCGGCGGACGTGGTGATCGAACCCGTCTCCGTGCGTCGGGAATCCGTACCCGGTCGTGTGTCCGTGGCGAGCCCTCTGGTGGCGAGCAATGGAGACCTCCTTTCCGTACAGGGCCCCGAGCCCGTCGGTGGCGTTTTCCCACCCACGTGGGGCGCGTTCGGCGGCCTGCACAACTGGCGTGGCTATCGTCTTCTGGCCGTGACGGTGCACCCGTTCCGGTTGGTGCAGGACGGCGACGGTGGCGATCCGGAACTCGAGGTGCTCGAACGATTCAACGTCCGCGCCGAGATCGATCCGAATCGAACGCCGGATGCTCCGCTGGTCCGGCAGCGTCGGGTCGCCGGCGAGCGAGACAAGCTCGACACAACCTTGCGTGGCCTGGTGACCAACCCGCAGTCCGTGTCCGCCTATGCGCGGCAGGACGGCGCGGCTCTGGACAAGGCCGGCGAGCCACATCTACCCACGCCCAATCCCAGTCTCGAGGGCAGCGGTGTCCGCTACCTCATCGTCACCAGCGACGAACTGGTTGGTGAGTTCCAGCGCCTGGCCGACCATCGTACCGCCACGGGCCTGCCCGCCATGGTGGTCTCGACGACCTGGGTGGCGGAGAATCACCGTCACGGCGTCGACTTCCAGGAAACCATGCGCATGTTCCTGAAGGATGCCTACGCCAAGTGGGGCGTGGAATATCTTCTGATCGGCGGCGACACCGACCAGGTGCCGACGCGGACGGTCCGCAGCAACTTCTACCCGTTCGGCGGCCACACTGATATCCCCACCGATCTCTACTTCGCCGCTCTGGATGGGAACTGGGGAGCCGACGGAGACGGGTGGCTCGGCGAGCCCTACATCAGCAGCGACAATCCCGGCGACCAGGCGGATCTCGCGCCCGAGCTCAGCGTGGCGCGTGCTCCGGTGAGGAGTGTGACGGGTGCCCAGCAGTTCATCGACAAGATCCTGACCTACGAGACTGCGACCAGTGCCGACTTATACGCGAATCGGATCCTGTACGCTGCCGAGGTGCTGTTTCCGTCCCCCTGGAATCCCGGCGATCCCATCACCCTCGATGGCGCCCAGTATGCTCAGTCGCTCATCGATGATGTCATCGAGCCCTGCACGGACATGGACTACGTGCGGATGTACGAGACCGATCAGAACTACGAGTACGACCTCCACCTGTCCCGCGCGGCGCTCATCGCTGAGCTGAACACCGGGCAGTACGGTCAGTTCAACCAGTTCGGTCATGGCCACTTCTTCAACATGAGCGTGGGCGACGCCAACTTCACCGTCAGTGACGCCGACGGACTGACGAACGCGCCGAATTTCTTCCTCATCTTCGCGCTGAATTGCGCGTCGGGCGCCTTCGATGTCTCCTGCCTCATGGAAAGTTTCGTGGAGAACCCCAACGGCGGTTCCATCATGTCGGTGGGCGCCGCCCGTGAGGCGTTCCCATCCAACACGTTCGGCTATCAGGTGACGTTCTACGACTTCATGGCGTGCCAGGGGACCTGGCGCCCCGTCGACGCCTTCGTCGCGTCGCGGCTGCAGTACATCGGCAGCACGGATCGCAATACCGTGGACCGCTGGACCCAACTCAACGCCGCATTTATCGGAGACCCCGCCACGGCCGTCTGGAACGGCACGCCGCGGGTGGCGCAGGTGACCGCTCCGACGTCGCTCGACGTGGGCCGGCAGCAGGTCGTGGTGCACGTGGGTGACGACGGTGGTTCGGTCATGGGCGCCGACGTATGCCTCCGCAAGGGCGACGAGACCTACGCCTGGGCCGTGACCGATGGCGCCGGCAACGCCGTCCTGACGGTGATCCCGGCCACGGCCGGAGCCATGGAACTCACGGTATCGGGCGCGAATCTGGAGATCAGTACCCGGTCCATCGCGGTCAATGGTGCTGCGACCTATATCAGGGCCACGGAGGTGGAGATCGACGATTCGGCCTCCAATGGAAACGGTATGCCCGAGGCCGGCGAGATTCTCGAGATCACGGTGCACTTCGAGGATGTCGGCGGCGGCGGTGCCACCGGACTCGAGGCCGTGCTGACATCCAACGATGCGGATCTGGTGGTCCTCGACGGCTCGACGACCCTTGCGGATGTGGCACCCGGCGGCACCACCCAGACAGCGTCGCCGTTCGCGGTACGGCTCAACGAGTTGGTCCGTGACGGTAGCCGGATCTCGTACCAGATCTTGGTCACCGGAAACGGGGGCCAGGAGTGGGCCAGCGAAGGTTGGCTGGATGCGCTGGCGCCCTCCATCTTTATCTCGAAGATCGTCGTCGACGACAGCGAGTTCGGCAACGGCGACGGCATGCTGCAGAGTGGCGAGCGGGTGACCCTGTACCCGCACCTCAAGAATTTTGGTGCCGGTCAACTCGATCAATCCGTGGTGCAGATCATGGACGCAGCGCCGGGCGTAACTCTTCACGAGTCGTTTGCGCTCTATGGTCCGCTGGGATTCCTCGGCGAGGCCACCTACGACTCCGGCGGTCTCTCCATCACCCTGGACGATGCCGCCATGGCCGATCCGTGCCGCATCGTGTTCACCGACAACTACGGTCGCACGCTGCATCAGTCGCTCGCGTTCAATCCGCCATCGACGCCACCGCTGCCGGTCGCCGATCCGACCGTCGCGGCGGACGCCATCGCCCTTCGCTGGGATCCGGTGGATTCCGGTCTGATCCTCGGTTACAACGTCTATCGCGCCGACAGCGAGAACGGCACCTTCGTGCGGGCCAATCCCGACCTACTCGAGGGTATCGCGTACTACGAAGACCGCGGACTCGACCAGCTGACGCCGTACTGGTACAAGGTGACGGCGGTCGATACGTTCCTTTGCGAGAGCGATTTCTCTCCCGTGGTCACACAGGGGACCATGCCGGCCGAACTGCAGAACTTCCCGCTGCCGTTCCAGCTGCAGACCAGCAGCCACTCCGCCGTCGGAGACGTGGACGGCGACGGCTTCCTCGAGATCGTCCTGGCTTCCGATGAGGTCTACGCCTGGAATCACGATGGTAGCGAACTCGTCGACGGCGACAACAACTCGCAGACCACGGGCCCCCTGACGGGCGTCAACGGCCAGTTCGAACCTTCGGGTGTGGTTCTGGCCGACCTCGACGGCGAACCTGGCCTCGAGATCATCGCCAGCGAGCGTGCCAATGATCGACAGATCCACGTTTACAAGTCTGACGGCACCATGATGCCGGGCTGGCCGCGTTCGCTGCAGAACTCGTGGAACTGGGCGACGCCGTCAGTTGGCGATGTCGACGGTGACGGCGATCCGGAGGTGGTGGTCAACGACACCGGCGGCCGGACGTTCGTCTGGCACCACGATGGTACCGAGCTGCGCGACGGCGACAACGATCCCGCCACCGACGGGGTGTTCCTCGCCCGGGCCGAGGGCTGGGGATACTCGTCGCCGGCCCTCTTCGATCTGGACGACGACGGTGCTGCCGAGATCATCTTCGGTACGAAGTACTGGTCGAGCGACAACGCGCTCCTGGCTTACCGTTACGACGGTTCACAGGCTCGCGGCTTCCCGTACGCCACGGGCAGCGGCATCATCCTCTGCGCGCCGGCCATCGCCGATCTCGATCGTGACGGACTGAAGGAGATCATCTTCTTCACCGAGGCGAAGCGGCTCTACGTGCTGCGCAACGACGGCGACCCGTATCCCGGCTTCCCCATCATCACGTCGGCAGATTACGACGACAGTCCCGGTCCCAGTCCGGCAGTCGGCAATTTCGACAGTGACGACGACCTGGAGATTCTCTGGCCGGTGAACAGCGGCGCCTTCCGCATGGACCTGATCCTGGTCGATACCGGCACGGGCGACGGGACCGCCGGCGACGTCATGTCGGGCTGGCCGGTTCAACTGCCCTGCAACAGCGAGGGCAGTCCGGTGGTCGGCGACATCAACGGGGATGGCGTGGCGGACATCATCCAGCCTGTGGGCAACAGCGAGACCGACACACCGGATCTCCTGTTCGCTCTCAACGCCGACGGCACGGAGGTCTCCGGATTCCCCATCCGCATGGACGGCCATTGCCGGGCCACGCCGGTGATCTGCGATCTCGACGGCAACGGTACCGTCGAGGTGATCTACGGGAGCTGGGACCGATTGCTCCACGTGTGGGACATGCCGTTCCCGTACGATCCGGCGCTTGTGCCCTGGAGTACGTTCCAGGCCAACCCGCAGCGCACGGGCGTTGCACGTCAGGTGAGCCTGACGCCGGTGGAGGACGCGGATGTGCCCGAGGTGTTCACGGTCTCGCCGCCGTACCCCAACCCATTCAACCCCGTGACCCGGGTGCGCCTCTACGTAACTCCTGGCCGCGACATGCGTCTCGACGTGGGCGTGTTCGATCTGCGCGGCCGTCGGGTCCGCCAGCTGTTCGTGGGCGATGCGCAGCCGGGCTGGCACGACCTCACCTGGGACGGGCGTGACGACAACGGTCGCAGTCAGGCCAGCGGCATGTACTTCCTGCGTGCGCAGCAAGCCGCCGAGACCAGAACGTTCAAGATGACACTCGTCAAGTAAGGCGAGCGGATCGCCGGATCGGCGACCTGATGAAACCTGCGCCCGGTATGTGCTCGTGGCCATACCGGGCGCAGTTTTTTTACTGCCGGCCGCTGCGACGGAGAACGTTCCGGCCCGGGTGGGTGCTTGACCCGGGGAGGTCGAGGTCTCTAAAGTCATGCCGGGATTGGAATGGAGGAATCATGCGCGTGATCCATTTGCTGGTCGGCCTGCTTCTTCTGGTCGGGGTCGTGACCGGCTGTGGCGACGGCCAGCGTGAGACCACTGCGACCGATACCGCGTCGCCCAGTGTCGGCGGGACGGCCATCGTGGCCCTGGCCGACGAGCCGGATGTGCTCAACTCGTTGATCCGGACTACCGCCGTGGCGGGGACGGTGCTCTCGCTGGTCCAGGCATCGCTGGCGGAGATGGGGGAAGACCGGCAGTGGCATCCCATGATCGCAGGGTCCTGGCAGGTCGCACCCGACAGTCTGGCCATCACCTATCATCTGCGACCGTGGCGCTGGCAAGACGAGACGCCGCTCACCGCCGCCGACGTGCAACGATCGTTCGAGCTCCTGCGAGATCCCGTCATCGGCAGCCCTCGCGCCGATCACCTGCGCTCCGTGGTGTCCTGCGTGGTGCTGGATTCGACCACGGTTCGATATACCTTCGCGGTTCCGCAGCCGGAACCGGTGCAGGCCACCGCGCACTCACTGCTGCCGGCCCACCGCGTCCGAGAACTGGACCGTGCCGCCGTGGGTTCGTGGCCGCTGAATCGCGACCCGCTGGCGTCCGGCCCGTTCCGCCTGGCGTCCTGGGAGCCCGGTCGTCAACTCGTGCTCGAACCCAACCCGGCGTTTCCGCTGGCGCGACCCTGGCTGGACCGAGTGGTCCTGAGGATTCTCCCCGACGAGACGGCACGCATCCTGGCGCTCGAGGCCGGCGAGGTCGACATGGTGGCGGACATCCCGGCGGCCACGGCGCGCCGGCTCGCCAACGACGATCGGATCGACCTGCACGGTGTCGACGGTCGGGTCTTCGGTTTCGTCATGTGGAACGTGCGCCGGCCGACCTTGCAGGAGCCGTCGGTTCGGCTGGCGCTGTCTTTGGCCATGGATCGCCAGCGGCTGGTGCATGATCTGCTCGGCGGCTTCGGTGAGCCGGCTGCCTCGTACTTGCCGCCCGTTCTCTGGAATCATCATCCGACCCTGGAGGCGGATCCCTGCCGGCCGGATTCGGCGCGAGCATTACTCGAGCGTGCCGGGTGGCGCGACAGTGACGGCGATGGGGTTCGTGACCGCGACGGCGTACCCATGCGGCTCGACGTGATCTATCGCGGCGGCGACGCTCAGCGCGACAATGGTGCAGCTCTTCTGCGACAGAACCTGCGTGCCGTCGGCGTCGGTTGCGAGCTGCGTTCACTGGAACTGGGGACGGCGCTGGATTTCCTGCGAGAGGGACGGTTCGACGCATTCCTCGGCGAATTCCAGGCCAACCTCTACGCCGACCCGACGCCGCTGGTGGGTTCGGGGGCAACGGACCGTTTCAACTTCGGAGGCTATGCCAACGCGCGCGTGGATTCGCTCCTGGCCGTGGCTCTGGCCGAGACCGATCGCGATCGAAGCCGACCCACCTGGCACGCGCTGCAAGAAGAACTGGCCGCCGACCAGCCGGCCGCCGTGCTCTACTATCTGCGACAGGTCGTGGCGGTGAATTCTAGACTTCGTGACGTGCGTCCCCACATGCTGGGCCCCATGAACAACATCACGGAATGGTGGATCGCTCCGGCGGATCGGCGCTGGGCGACCGGCCAGGAATAATGAATCTATATTCGCCCCGGGGTTGACGACCCGTCACAGTATAGCTACCGTGACCGCGACATTAATATTACTTCTCGCCAACGCAAGGAGATCTCATGCCGACGAGCATGTCGAAACTTCTGTCCCAGTTGAGCCGCGCCGATCTCGAACGTCTCCTCGAGACCAAGTCCGAGGTGGAGAGCCTCGAGAGTCGACGCGACGAGTTGCAGGCGGAACTGGACAAGGTCGAGAAGAAGCTGGCCAAGCTGGCTGGCGCCGCCCTGGGCAATGGTCGGAGGAAGACCGCCAAGAAGAAGGCGGCCAAGAAGAAGGCAACCAAGAAGAAGGCGACCAAGAAGAAGGCGACCAAGAAGAAGGCGACCAAGAAGAAGGCGACCAAGAAGAAGGCGACCAAGAAGAAGGCCGCGAAGA
>PIVY01000456.1 GCA_003353795.1 bacterium | reverse complement strand
ACAGCGAGGTCCTCTGGGTGGCCTTCGGGGCAGCGGTGACGCTCCCCGGGCTCGACCAGGTCCAGGTCCTCTGCGGTGTCAGCGCTTTATGTGCGGCATTACTGCTCTTTCTGACGTTGAGAGCGGCTCGCGACCTCGGGCTGAGCGAGCCCGCGACCGTCCTGGCTGGGCTGCTGTTGGTCGCCACCCCGACGTTCTCGGTCTGGGCCACCGGCGGCATGGCGACCATGCTGCACGCCCTGCTGGTCTTTGCAGCATTCGACCTGCTCGCCCTGCGCTCCGACCGCACCATCAACTACGCTGCGGCCGCTGGGATCGGACTGGCAATCGCCCTGGTGCGGGTGGAGGGCGTTGCCTGGGTCCTCGTTGTGGCGGCCGCCGCGGGTCTGTACCGATGGCTAGAGCGCCGCCCCATCGCCGCCCCCATCGGCGGCCTGCTCGCGGTCACGGCCGTGGGTTTCGGTCTCTTCGAAACCTGGCGTTGGAACTACTATGGTGTGCCCATCGCCAACACCTACTACGCCAAGGTCGCGTTCGGTCCCGACGCCGTCATCCGCGGCGGCCGCTATGTGGGCTCCTTCCTCCTCACCTACCTGATACCAGCCCTCGCGATACCGGCGTTTGCCGTGGCGCTTCGAAGCAACCGTCGAAATGCCGCCCTCGCCCTCGCTATCCCGGCGGCGGCGACGGTCGGCTATAGCGTCGCGGTCGGCGGCGACTTCATGACGCACTTCCGCTTGATGTTGCCAGCGCTGCCGTTTCTCGGACTGCTCTGCGGGATCGGGCTCCAGGGTCTGCTCGACCGTCAGCCCGCTACCCGCACCCGGGAACGGCTGGCCGGCGCCGCGTGCCTCATCGCAGTATTGGGCATTGCACCAGCGTTTGACGCGCACATCCTCCCCTACCAGCTCCGTGCCCGTCACGACGGGTCACGACTCACAGATCCAGACGAGGCCGGGCGGAGCGTGACCTCCGAGCAGCAGTTCTGGC
>PIVY01000455.1 GCA_003353795.1 bacterium | reverse complement strand
CGCGGACGAAGCCATCCGCGACAACGCGGTCTACGGCATCCTGCCCAAGGGCACGACGCTCGACACGCTGCGCGAGAAGGGCCAGGTGCGCTTCACCAACTGGGGCATGGTGGGCCACGGCATCTCCCAGGCCTCGACCATCAAGCCCGACGAGGTGCACAACCCGCTGCGCTGGCACACTGAGGACAAGGTGCCCTACGACACCCTGGTGCGCCGCGCGCAATACTACATCGACCACGACTGGTTCCTGGAGGCCGGCGAAGGGCTTCCGACCCACAAGGAGCCGCCGAACCACGGCGGAGCAAAGCGCAAGTTCATGATGACCAGTGGCCACAACCGCTGGAGCATCCACTCCATGAATCTCACCAACAACATCATTCAGAACACGCATCGCGGTGAGCCCTTCGTCTTCATCAACAACGAGGATGCGGCCGAGCTGAAGATCGAGAATGGCGATCAGCTCAAGCTCACGAGCGACGTCGGCGAGATGCTCATCTCCGCGAAGATCTCGCCCTCCTGCAGGCCGGGCCAGGTCATCGTGTATAACGGCTTCGAGCCCTATATGCACGAGAACTGGTACAGCCAGGCCGACATCGAGCCCGGCCACGTCAAGCACCTCGGGCTAGTCGGCAACTACGGCCACCTCAAGTACCGCCCGCTGGCCTGGCAGCCGATCCCGGCCGATCGCGCGGTCCGGGTCGACATGGAGAAGGTCCGCTAGAGCGAGCGCGCACGGCGTCCTTCGCCACACCCGACACATCCATCCGAGAACAGGAGCCATCACAATGGGAAGCAAAACCGCCTCCAGGCGACAGCTCGCCTGGGTCTTCGATCTCAACAAATGCACCGGCTGCCAGACCTGCTCGGTGGCATGCAAGGTGCTCTGGAACGATGGGGTCGCAGGAACGGACCAGCAATGGTGGATGACCGTCAACACCAAACCCGGGGCCGGTACGCCCAAGGAATGGGAGAAGATGGGCGGCGGCTACGAC
>PIVY01000454.1 GCA_003353795.1 bacterium | reverse complement strand
CGCCCAGTGCCGATCCCCGATGGCTGGGTCGCTGGAGAGAGCGCCACCTGGCTCCGCGCCACCAGTGGGCCCACCGGTCAGCGCGACGCGGTGCAACTCCCTGTCGTCTACGACTACGGCGCCGACCGGCTCTTCCCCACGGTCTCGCCCTCTCCCTATGAGCCCTGGCGGACGCCAGCCGGCGACACCAACGAACAGATCTTCGCCTGGGACTTCGGCCAGCGCTCGTGGTTGGGGGCGGCGATCGGGCTGTACCTCGGTCGCGCGAACATCCGCACGGCCGAGCTCGAGGGCAGCGACAACGGCACCACTTGGGCTGGCGCGGGCACGCTCGATCTGGCGACCGGCTTCACCGCTCTCACAGCGACCCGTACCGGCGACACGCTGCACTTCCTCAACGGAACCGGCGGACGCTATCTGTGGGAGGGAGAGCTCGCCGGCGGCACTGCAATCTTCGATGGCGACTACAGGAAGATCCTCTGGAACTCCGCCGGCGGCTGGGTCTCGGGAACGACCGTGAAGCCGGAGATCCGCATCGAGCTGCAGGGCGGCGAGTCCGCGTCCGGATCGCTCATCCTCGTGGCGCCGTCGGGCATGCTCGTCGTCTACGTCACGTCGCAGCAGCGCCGGCGCTATTGGCGGCTTCGGATCCCCACCCAGACCACGCGGGATGGGTACATGGAGATCGGCACTCGAGTACCTGGCCGAGTGCAGCCTTGGGGTGCCGAGGTCGACTGGCTGCGCTCTGACGAGTGGATCCCGAACGTCGCCGAGACCAGGACCTCGAGGGGCACCTCCCGGCTCCGCGAGCTCGGGCCGCTAGCGAGGACCTGGTCGTTCTCCTGGCAGGACGGCGTGCCGCTGGCCCAGCTCCGAGACACGGTCGACGTCGACTACGTCGGGATCTCCGGCGGCATGCCCGCGGCAGGGCTCTACGACGTGTCGGCCGCGCTGGCTGGGCACATGGCCGAGCTCGACTCCGGCCGGATCCCCTG
>PIVY01000270.1 GCA_003353795.1 bacterium | reverse complement strand
CACGCTCCAGCAGCACTTCGGCATGTTCAACCACTACAATCCCATGCTGCGTGGGGTGCTCTCGGTGGTCGACGTGGTCTACTTCCTGGCCCTCACCACGCTTTTCCTGGTGCTGAACGCACTCTGGCTGGAAGGGAGGAAGTACTGATGAGCGAGAAACGACGCAACTGGCGCCTTTCGTTCGCCGTGGCGGCCCTCCTGCTGACGGCCGTGATGGTGTTCGCGATCACCGTCCTGGGCAACGTCCAGGGTGCGCGCCTCGACCTCACCGAGGACAAGCTGTTCACCATGTCGCCGGCCGCGGTCCAGATCCTCGAGGAACTCGCGGTGCCGGTGCAGGTGAAGTACTTCGTCACTCCAGAGGCCAAGCTGCCCACGGAGTGGAAGAACCTCGCCCGCGACGTCATCGAGCAGCTGCGCAACTACGAGCGCATCTCCGACAGTCAGCTCCAGTTCTCCGTGCACTATCCCCAGGACGACGAGGAGATGCAGCAGGAGCTGGTCCAGAAGGGCATCCAGCCCTTCCAGGTCCGGTCGTTCGATAAGGACGAGGTCAGCACCAAGCTGGTCTGGAGCGCCCTGACCATCGCCTACAAGGACAATCCCGAGGAAGTGATACCGCGCATCACGCCCGAGACCCTGTCCAACCTGGAGACCCTGGTGATCGGTCCGGTGCATCGGCTGACCCGTGAGCGGGATCCCCGGATCGCCCTCTTCGCGCCCATGCGCGAGGTCGACCAGCAGACGGCCATGATGTACCTGCAGCAGGGGCAGCAACCGCCGCCGCCGCAGGAGATCTACGGCCTGGTCAAGCAGCTGCTCCAGCAGGAGCACTACGAGGTGGTCGACGTCCAGCTCACCGAGGAGAGCGGGATCCCCGAGGACGCCGACGTGCTGGTGGTGCTGGGCCCGCGCGGACTGAACGCGCGCCAGACCTGGGAGATCAACCGGGCGCTGAGCAACGGCATGCCCGTGCTCATGGCCGTCCAGTCCCACGAGTACGGTTACCAGCCCGGCCAGCGTGGCGGCTGGACCATCTCCGCCACGGCCAACGTTCCCGGCGTCGAGCCGCTCCTGGCGGGCTTTGGCCTGACCGTGGTGACCGACCACGTGCTGGACCAGAACAGTCGCATGCTCGAGATGCCGCGCACGGTCAACCTGGGCGGAATGCGCATGCAGGTGCGCGAGCCGGTGGAAGCTGCGGTGCACCTGTACATCACCCAGGATCAGGTGAACCAGGATCATCCCGTGACCAACCACATCGGCCAGCTCCTCTACCTGTGGGGCACGTCGGTGGACGTGGACGCGGCGCAGCTGTCCAGCGCGGGACTGATGAGCGAGACCCTGGTCAGCTCCAGCAGTCGCAGCTGGCGTGCCGACTTCGGCGGCGGCTTGTTGTCGGCGACCCAGCAGGATCCGCGCGGCAAGGACATGACGGGGCCGGAGCCCCTGGCCGTCCTGGTGTCGGGCGAGTTCCCCGACACGTTCGCCGACGTCGGTCCGCCCGAGTGGCCGGCTGCCCCCGATCCGCAGGCAATGGCCGCCGAACCCACCGGTCCGGCAGCTCCCACGCTGTTGCAGCCGCAGGCCTCGCAGCTCCTGCTGGTCGGCTGCGCCAAGATGTTCGACGACAGCATCCTGCAGGCGCCCCAGAACGCCCTCTTCCTGCTCAATGCCGTGGATTATCTGGCGGGCAGCGAGGAACTGCTGACCATCCGGAGCAAGCAGCTCACCCAGCGCACCCTCAAGCAGGTGTCGGCGGGCGAGAAGCAGTTCTGGTATGCCTTCGTCTGGTTGCTGATGCCCGCGGCGTTCATCGTCCTGAGCATCGTTCGCACCGTGCGGCGCAACGAAGCCGCCGCCCGCTATCGCCGCGAGCTCGACTCGCGGGCCTAGAAAGGAGGTCGCGATGCTCAACCGCAAGAATCTGTTGATCCTCACCGGGATCCTGATCGTGCTGATCGTGATCTCGGTGGCCCAGAACCGCACGCCGCAGGAGCAAAGCAGCGATGCCCTGATCGTGGGCGACTTCGCCCGCGGCGATCTCGGCCGGCTGGTCATCGGCTACGGGGCCGATGCCGAGGCGGTCGTGCTCAAGAACGGTCCGGATGGTTGGCTCTTGCCGACGGCCTGGAACGCGCGCGCCAGCGATCAGCGGCTGGACACGCTGTTGCAGTCGCTCAGCAAACTGCGCGGCGAGTTCCGTAGCGACAGAGCCGACGTGCTGGCCGACTACGGTTTCACCGACGAGGCGACCATCACCCTAAGCGGCTACGATCCCTCCGGAAGCGAGGTCTTCACCCTCGAGGTGGGCAACGCGCCCGAGGGCGGTCGCGGCAACTTCGTCAAGCGACCGGGCTCCAGCGAGGTCTTCCTCACCGGCGCCAATCTGCTCAGCAACCTCGGACTCTGGAGCGGCCCCGACCGTCCCACCAGTCGGCACTTCCTCGAATTGCAGGCCTACCGCGGCGACCGCGAGGCCGTCGACCGGATGGAGCTGAGAGGCGAGGAATCGCTGGCGCTGGTCAAGGAGTTCGCGACCATCGCGCCTGATTCCGCCGGCGCCGAACCGGCCGTCGACCGCAGTCAGTGGGAATGGCGACTCGTGGGCCACGAAGGCAAGAAGCTCGGCATGGCGGTCAAGACCAAGGCCGACGGTGTGCTGGGAGCGGCGGTCAACATCCGCGCCCAGGACGTGGCCGATCCAGCTGCCGGACTCGAGGCCTACGGTCTGGGCGACGACGCCCGAGCGGTGGTCCTCACCCACGCCGACGGCTCCGAGGTGACCCTGGCGTTCGGCGACAAACGGGAGTCCGAGGGCGACCAGCCGGGCGGTTACTACATGGTCGACCTGAGCGGCGACGGCACCATCTGGATCGTCGGCGAGTTCAACGTGAACAATCTCTTCAAGGGGAGCGCGGACCTGCTGCCGGACGAGGAGTAGGAATCGCGAACCGATGCACGACGAACGGCCTCCCGCGATCCGGCGGGAGGCCGTTCTGCTAGACTCTGGGCGAGTGCCCGAACACTCCCAGCCGGTGTCGTCGCGCGCGCAACGCCAGGCGCAGGCCCCCGAGCACCAGGAGTTGCAGCAGCAGGACCAGCGGCGGCCCCGCAGCCGAACGCCCGTAGAAGACGATCACCGGCGCCACGATCAACGGCCACAGCACGATCAGCAGCAGGTAGAGATGGCGGTAGCCATGCCCCTCGCGCCGCCAGGCCCGACTGAACGGCGCCGCCGGCAGGATCCACTGCACGAAGGTCACCATGATCTCGAAGGCCAGCCAGGCCGGCGCCATGGCCAGCGGCGCCATCACCGGTGTCAGCGGCGTGCGCAACACCAGTCCTGCGGCGGCGATCACCAGCAGCGGTACCGGCACCAGCGCGCGCACCACCCGGCGCTGCAACGACAGCAGCCGGCCCGGATTCACCACCGCTCCGTTCATCAGCCAGGCCGCCGCCGACTCGGTGCTGCAGGTCACCGACGCACCCAGCGAAAGGCCGAGCATGCTCATCCACAGGCACAGCATGGTCGCCGCCTGCCCCACGCCCGAGAGGTCGGACGCGAGGTCGCCCAGACGACCGAGCCGGGACACGAATAGATACGTGAGCAGCGCCGCCGGTAACAGCAACAGCGAACCGGTGAAGCGCCAATCCTCGCGGAGATGGGCGCGCAGGAGGATGCGCATGGCCTCGCCGTCGCGGCCGCGCAACCATGGCGCCGCCAGGGCGAGCAGCGGGGCGGTCCAGTCGCGGCCCGGACGGCGGGTCCGCGCCACGGTCTCGCGATCGGAGTCCCCCAGTCCGCCGAGGACCCTCATGCCCACGGTCACCAGCAACACGGTGGCGACCAAGCTCAGCGCCAGTCCGGCCAGAACCATGGGCGAGGCCTGGGCCAGCGAACCCCACGCCCCGTACCAGGCGGTGGGCAAGAGCAGCAACCAGCCGTGCGGAAGAGACTCGATACGGGAGAGATAGGTCTCCGCGGAGCGCATCAGGACGTTGGCCAGGATGAGGAACACCATGTTACCCATGACTGCCACCAGCCGAGGGGCCCGACGACGTCCCAGAAAA
>PIVY01000106.1 GCA_003353795.1 bacterium | reverse complement strand
GAGGAAGACCGCCAAGAAGAAGGCGGCCAAGAAGAAGGCAACCAAGAAGAAGGCGACCAAGAAGAAGGCGACAAAGAAGAAGGCGACCAAGAAGAAGGCAGCGAAGAAGAGCACCCGCAAGGTCGCAACGCGCGGCAAGAAGGCCGTCAAGAAGCCTCGCCTCAAGCTGGAAGACGTGGTGGTCTCGCTGCTCGAGAAGAAGGGCGGGTCCATGTCCTTCCAGGACATCCTGTCCACCATCGTCAAGCGCAAGCTATTCGTCACGCGCAGCAAGCAGTTCGACAATGTCCTGCGACGTACGCTGTCCACCAGCGACCGCGTCAAGCGCGTGTCCCGCGGCGTCTACGGCCTCTAGTTGCAGCCATCATCCGGGCGGCCACCCGAGAGGGCGGCCGCCCAGGATGTGCAGGTGCAGGTGGGGGACGGTCTGGCAGCCATCCCGGCCGCAGTTGATCACGAATCGGTATCCGCTTTCTTCCAGTCCCAGTGCGGCGGCGACCCGGGCGCCGGTCACGTGCAGGCGGCCGACCAGGTCGGCGTCCCCGTCGGTGAGGTCGGTGAGCGCGGCGATGTGGCGGCGGGGGATCACGAGGACGTGTGCCGGGGCCTGGGGATTGATGTCCCGAAAGGCGAGGAAGTCGTCGTCGGCGTGCACCTGATCGCAGGGAATCTCGCCGGCAACGATCTTGCAGAACAGACAATCGGACATGTGGGATCCTTTCGGCGGCGGCTGCGAGCGCTCATGAATTGCTCCGGTAGGCTAGCATGCCGGAGCCGGGCCGGGCAAGCCACGGGGAGTGTGACGTGAATGTCCTAGTCGTCGGCTACAACGCGTTCGACGTCATCGTACCGGTGGACGGGTTGCCGGATCCCGACAGCAAGTGCGAGGTCGAGGCCATTCACCACGGCGGAGGCGGGCCCGGGGCGACGGCGGCCTTCTGCCTGGC
Organism: bacterium; assembly: GCA_003353795.1. Taxonomy (GTDB): domain Bacteria; phylum Krumholzibacteriota; class Krumholzibacteriia; order LZORAL124-64-63; family LZORAL124-64-63; genus Glo-17. Next base: position 16,698 of record PIVY01000106.1, on the reverse strand, counting down.
GCGTCTGGGGGCAGCGGTCAAGCTGGTGACCGTGTTCGGCGACGACGAGGGCGCTGCGGTCCAGTGCCGTGAACTGTCGGCCGAAGGTGTGGACGTGTCGCATTCGGTCACGGCGCGCGGACATCGCTCGCCGCAGGCCGTGATCCTGGCCGACCCACGAACCGAGCAGCGAACCATCTTCTGGACTCGCGGCGGCTTGCCGGCCCTGGATCCGGCGACCATGGATCCCGCCTGGCTCGACGGCTGCGATCTTCTCTACTGCGACGGTCACGATCCGATAGCGGCGGCTCGACTGGCCGCCGAGGCGTCGTCACGCGGTCTGCCGGTGGTGCTCGACGCGGGGTCCGTCCGAGCAGGCGCCGCTGAACTCGTCGCCAGTTGCAGCGACGTGATCTCCTCGCGGGGATTCGCGCCGACCTTGACCGGAATTGCCGAACCGCTCGCGGCCATGCGCGGTCTCCGGGACCGCGGACCGCGGAGAGTTGCCATGACCTTCGGCGAGGCGGGTGTCGTGGCGTTGGACGAAGATGGCGGATCTCCGTTCCACCTCCCGGCCTACGTCGTCGACGTCCGCGACACCACCGGGGCCGGCGATGCTTTCCACGCCGGTTACGCTTTCGCTCGGGCTCGAGGGGAATCGTGGCCCGACGCTCTGGAGATGGGTGCGGCGATCGCGGCCCTGAAATGTCGCGACTGGGGCGGGCGCCGGGGGCTTCCCGACCTGCCCACAGCGGAGGCGTTTCGCCGTGATGGCGCTCGGCGGTCCGAACGGCCGGACTGCTCGCCTCGGTGATCCGATATCGGCCGTCGAGAATTCGAACTGGACATTCGCCTGGTTTTCGCCTAGGTTGGCCGAGACCAGCAGGCGAACATGCAGCGAATCTCGCGCGCCGGCGATTCCGATCGGGGCGCTAGAACCGGAAGGGCTCGACGATCTTCCGGGAGCCCACGCTGCGACTGACGGAGGTGAGCCCATGGCCCTGACCCGACGCCAATCCGAGATCCTCTCTTACATCAGCGAGTACTGCGAGGAATGCGGTTACGCGCCGACGCTCCAGGAGATCGGCGGACGTTTCGGCCTCTCCTCGGTGGCCACCGTCCACAAGCACGTGAGCCAACTCATCGCCAAGGGCTACCTGAAGCGGGAACGGCGTAATGCCAGCCGCGACCTGGAAGTCATCGGCGGCGCCTCCGAAACCATCGCGGCGGCCGTGATCCCGCTGCTCGGCACCGTTGCCGCCGGGCTGCCCATCGAGGCGTTGCCCGATTCGGAAGAGGTCGTGTTGCCGGAGCACTGGCTGGGACGGCGCCGGACCTACGCTCTGCGGGTCCGGGGCGATTCCATGATCGACGAGCAGATCCGCGACGGGGACGTGGTGGTGGTGGAGGAGCGAGAGACGGCCCGGAACGGCGAGACGGTCATCGCGCTGGTGGACGGAGAGAGCGCCACGGTGAAGCAGTACCAGCGCCAGGGTGCCGTGATCCGCCTCTTGCCGGCAAATCCAACCATGTCGCCGCTGGAGTACGACGAGGAACGCGTCCGGGTCCAGGGTGTGGTGATCGGGGTCCTGAGGCGGTTCTGATCCGACCGGCGGTGGCGTCCGTGACCGACCTCGGGATCGCAACATGCCGGTCCCGGGGGCGGAGGCGTCTGTTGACGCTTGCCAGACCGACGGTTAGCATTGCTTCAAGCCCTGGATTGCGATCGACATGAGGGGCGAGTGACGAGTCTCACGTTGAGTCGAACGGAACACCGATGACGAGATCCGGTCGGAAGGGTGATCTGGAAGAGATCTTCGAGATCCTCGTGACGTCGTATGGCCAGAAGGGCGGAGCACTGCCTGCCGAGGGTGATCTCTGCTGGCGCCCAGCTACGGACGTCTACGAAACCGATGACAGCTTCGTCGTGCAGATGGACCTGGCCGGCATGGATCCGGCCCGGATCGAGGTCCTGTGTGACGGTGATCATCTCGTGATCCGGGGGATTCGGGGCGAGTCATCAAGTCCCGGCCTGAAGCATTTCCATACCATGGAGATCAACGTGGGTCCTTTCGTCCGGCGGGTACCGATCCTGGCCGACGTGGATCCCGGCAGCGCCACCGCCCGCTATCGGGGCGGGTTCCTGTACGTGACCTTCAACAAGGGCGAGTCGCGACCGGTGTCGCATCGCCAGATCGCCGTCGACCGCTAGGAGTCCGGTGGAGGAGCCAGTCCATGTCCGACAGCGCCATCGGCAATCGGGATGAACGGTCAACGCAGAACCTGACGCTGCCGGCCACCCTGCCGATCCTGCCCATCAGCGAGGCCGTCATCTTTCCATACATGATGGTGCCGCTGGTGCTGAGCGACGCGAACCTGATCAAGCTGGCCGACGAATGCCTTGCCGGCGACAAGATTCTCGGTGCCTTCGCGCAACGATCAGAGGCCCTGGAGGAGGGCGATTTCGAACTCGACGGGCCCGACGACGACCCGGAAGGCGACGCGGACCAGATCTACGACGTGGGCACTGCGGTGCGGATCCAGAAGATGCTCCGCTTCCCCGACGGCAGCATGAGACTCCTGGGCCAAGGCGTCGCGCGCTGTCGCATCGAGGCCGTACTGCAGGAGGAACCCTATCTGCGCGCCGCGGTCTCGGCCATGCCCGAGGAGTCTGCGGACGACTCCCAGACCCTGGCCTACATGCGCGGCGTGGCCAACAACTTCCTCAAGATCATCGATGCCTCGGAGAGCCTGTCGGACGAGCTCAAGGTCGTGGTGATGAACATCGACGATCCCGGCCGTTTGGCCGACCTCATCGCCACCAACCTCGATGTGGACGTGGCCGAGAAGCAGGAGGTGCTCGAGGAGACCTCGCCGCGCCGGCGCCTGCAGATGCTCTCGAAGATCGTCATGCGCGAACTGGACGTGCTCGAACTGGGCCAGCAATTGCAGACCAAGGTCCGCAAGTCCATCGACAAGGATCAACGCGAGTACTATCTCCGCCAGCAGCTCAAGGCCATTCGTCGCGAACTGGGCGACGAAGACGAGAGCTCGGTCGAGCTCGAGGAGTTGCGCGAGCGCCTCGACGCCACGGCTCTACCCGAGAAAGTAGAGGCCGCGGCGGAACGCGAATTCGATCGCCTGGCCCGCATGTCACCGGGCGCCAGCGAGTACTCGGTGAGCAAGACCTACCTCGACTGGATCCTCGACCTGCCGTGGCTCGTCTCGAGTGAGGACAAGCTCGATCTCAAACGTGCCGAGGACATTCTCGAGCGCGACCACTACGGGCTGGAAGACGTCAAGGAACGCATTCTCGAATTCCTCTCCGTACGCAAGCTCAAGGGCGACCACCGAGGCCCGATCCTCTGTTTGCAGGGCCCGCCGGGTGTGGGTAAGACCTCGCTGGGCCGCAGCATCGCCGAGGCCGTGGGTCGCAAGTTCTTCCGCTTCTCCCTGGGCGGCATGCGCGACGAGGCCGAGATCCGCGGGCACCGGCGCACCTACGTCGGCGCCATGCCCGGGCGCATCATCGCCGGCATCAAGGAGTGCGGCACCAACAATCCGCTCATCATGCTCGACGAGATCGACAAGCTGGGGCAGGACTTCCGTGGCGATCCCGCGAGCGCGCTCCTCGAGGTCCTCGACCCCGAGCAGAACAGCGGCTTTACCGACCACTACATGACCCTGCCGTTCGACCTGTCCAAGGTGATGTTCATCACCACCGCCAACATGCTCGACACCATCCCGCGGCCGTTGCTCGATCGCATGGAGATGATCCACCTCCCGGGCTACACCAACCTGGAGAAGCTCCAGATCGCCAAGCGCTACCTGGTGCCGCGTCAGGTGGAGGAGAACGGGCTCACCCGCAAGAAGATCCGATTCTCCGACGCCGGGCTCATGGGTATCATCGAGCATCATACCCGCGAGGCGGGCGTGCGCGAGCTGGAGCGCAAGGTTGGGTCGGTCTGCCGCAAGGCGGCGCGAAAGGTGGCCCGCGGGGGCCGCAAGCCGCACTCCATCGGCGCCCGCAATCTCGACGACTATCTCGGTCCGCCGACCTACACCGGTGACCGGCTGCGGAAGCGCGCCCGTGAGGGTGTGGTCACAGGCCTGGCCTGGACCCCGGTCGGTGGCAAGATCCTTTACATCGAGGGGCTGGTGCTGCCTGGCGGCAACGGCGCTCTGAAGCTCACCGGTCAGCTGGGCAAGGTCATGCAGGAGTCGGCCTCGGCGGCCTTCAGCTACCTGCGCAGCCGGTTCGGCGCCCGGAAAGAGTACGAAGATTTTTTCAAGCGCGACGTTCACATCCACGTCCCGGCCGGCGCCATTCCCAAGGACGGACCCTCGGCCGGCATCGCCATGGCCTCGGTCTTGCTATCGTTGCTGCTGGGCAAGCCCGTCGACCGGCGCACGGCCATGACCGGTGAGATCACTCTCACCGGGCAGGTCCTGCCCATCGGTGGCCTGCTGGAGAAGGTACTCGCGGCCCACCGGGTGGGAATCCGGCGCGTGATCATTCCCGAGACCAACGAGACCGATCTCGAGGCCATTCCCGAGGAAGTCCGCGAGGCTGTGGAGTTCGTGACCGCATCGCACGTGGATCAGGTCTGGGAAGCGGTGTTCCCGGCAGACGTCTAGACGACCCACGGAAGGGGAGTCCGTGCTCGAGAAACTGAAGCAGACCCTGCTCGGCCGCAAGGAGACCGGACCGTTCCGCGTGCCCGGGCAGATCCATGACGGTTCGCGTCTGCTGGCGCTGGCCACCGACGACCTTACCGATCTGCTGTTCCACATTCCGCTCCTGTCGGCGGTGCGGCGCACCTGGCCCGGCGCGAGTCTCGACTTCCTCGTGCCGGAAGCCTTCGCTCCCCTGGTCATCCCCAGCGGACTCGCGCGCCAGGTGATGGTCTACTCGGACAAGCAGCTGGTGAACTGGAAGCCGGCCTACCGCAACCTCCAGCGCACGCTTGCCGGCGCCGGTTACGACGTGAGCTTCGTGCTCTCGCAGCAACCCGCTCCGGCTCTGGAGGCGCTGGGTCTGGCGTGCGGAGCCGCGCTGCGCTGCGGACCGTCGCACGGCGGTGCCTGGCCGGCGGTGAACCTGGAACTCCGGCGGCGTTCCGAGGCCGAGGGATATGCCGGCGAGCGGTTGGCCCGACTGGCGCCGTTCCTGGGGCTCGACGGCGGCATCCTGCGGCACACCTGGCCGTTGCCCACGGACAAGCTGCGTCAGGTCGCGCAGCTGGTGCACTTCAACAAGCCGCGCCCCGAGGAACTGCTGGTGGGAATCGACCCGGGCCCGGACAAGTCCGGTCGGGCGCTCTCCCACAAGAACCTCGTCTTCCTGGTCCAGCAGCTCAAGACCCAGCTCAACTGTCGCGTGGTGCCGCTGTCCGGTCCTGGCGGAGCAGAGCGGACGAAGCAGTTCGAGGGTGAGCTCACGTCGCCGGTGCCGCCCGCTTTCAATCGCGACACCTTGCTCGAAACGGTTCTTCTGCTCTGCCAGTGCGACCTCTTCCTGGCCGGCAATACCGACCTCTTCCACTTCGCCGTGGCCGAGGGCGTGCCCACGCTCGGACTCTTCGGCAAGCACGTCGAGGACCGCTGGCGTCCGGCTTCGCGACCCCGCTGCCGCGTTCTTTCGGTGGCCAAGGGGGAGAAGGTCGACATCGCCACCTTGATGGAGGGTGTCGACGCGGTGACCGGCGACGTCGAGACCGGTGGCGGCCAGTCGGTCGGCGTCATTCCGCCAGGGGTCGGCCCCGAACCCGCTCCCGGAGCATGAGTCCCGACGTCACGCAGGTACGCCGGGTCCTGGTCGTCCTGCCCAACTGGCTCGGCGACCTGGTCATGACCATGCCGTTGCTGGACCTGCTCGGTCAGGCCGGCGTGGGCACGGTCCGGCCGCTGGAAGTGCTGGCGGTTGTCCGTCGGCGCTGGGCCCCCCTGCTGGCGCGCGATCCTCGAATCCACACGCTCATCCCATACGAACGCACGGGTCGTCACGCGGGCTGGCGCGGCGTTCCCAGGCTGGCCCGCGACTGGCGTCAGATCGAGGCCGACTCCGTGGTGCTCTGCCCGCCCTCGTTGCGCATGGGCCTGGTGGCCAGGCTGTCCGGCATCCAACGTCGCATCGGTTATGCCACCGGCGGGCGCAGCCCCTTGCTGACTCTCGCGCTGCCCCAGACGCGGCCACGCGGGCGCCTGCATCATGCCGAGGAGATGCGCCGCCTCGGTCTGGCATTGCTCGAGACCCTCGGATTGCGGCCGGTGGGCGATGCCGGTGACCTGCCGCGGTTGCTCGGCCTGGATTCCCTGGCGCCCACCGTACTGCCGGCCGGGCCGCCGCTCTGGGTGCTGGCCCCCGGTGCGACCTACGGGCCGGCGAAGACCTGGCCGGCGCAGCGTGCGGCGGAGTTCCTGACGATGGCAGTGCGGGACGCCGGCGTCCGCGTGGCCATCGTCGGCGACACGGCCACCACCGCGTTCGTGGCCGCGTTGCGGGGGCTCTGCGGCGATCTGGACTGGCGGCGCGAACTGGACGGCCCGGCGGGGGTGATCGATCTTGTGGGCAGTACGACGCTGGTGGACCTGGCGGCCCTGCTCAAGTCCACGCAGGCCTTCCTGGGCAACGACAGCGGCGTGATGCATCTCGCCGCCGCCCTGGACGTCCCCACGCTGGGGCTCTTCGGGTCCAGTAGCGCTGCCTGGACCGCTCCACGCGGAGCCTTCGCCAGAGCTTTGACGGCCAGCGGATTCACCTGCCAGCCGTGCTTCCGCAAGACCTGCGACCGGTCCGTCTTCTGCCTCGACACCTTGACCGGTCTGGAAGTGTTCGGGACCCTCAAGGGTCTCGTGGCCGCTGCCCGAGAGAGGGACTCGTCCTGATGCGCTGGCCCGATCGTCCGAACGTCGCCGTGTCGACGCCACCGGGTCCCGTGCTCTTCGTCGATCGCGACGGGGTGCTCGTGGTGGAGAAGAACTACCTATGCGATCCCGACGAGGTGGAACTGATTCCCGGCGTGGCCGAGGCGCTGTGCCGCGCGCGCGAAGCTGGTCATTCCATCGTCGGTCTCTCGAATCAGTCCGGCCTGGGCCGCAAGCGATTCGGCATGGGGGAGTTCGCCGCGGTGATGGAACGCCTCGACGAGATCCTCGCCATGGAAGGCTGTCCTCTCGACGGATTCTTCTACTGTCCGCATGGCCCCGACGACGGCTGCCCGTGCCGCAAGCCCGCGCTGGGGCTGCTCGAGGAGGCGGCCGGCGCATTCCGCTGGGATCCCTCCCGATCCTGGATGGTGGGCGACAAGATCTCCGACGTGGATCTGGCGCTGGGGGGGGGACTGCGACCGGCCCTGGTGCGAACCGGTCATGGCCGCGAGCAGGAATCCCGACTCGGTGAACGTACGGGCGTGCTGGTGGTCGATGATCTCGCGGCCGCCGTGGATCGGATCCTGAGGGAGGGCTCGCCGTGAGCTGGACCCTCGACGGCCGGCCGTTGCGCCGGATCCTGGTGACCCGCTTGCGGTATCTCGGCGACATCGCCATGTCCACCGTGGTGCTGGAGGTGCTGCGACGCGGGGATCCCGAACTGGCCATCGAGTACCTCTGCGACGCGCCCTACGCGCCGTTGCTGGAGGACCATCCAGACCTGACCGCGGTCCACGCCCTGTCGGCGCAACGACGCGGCTCCGACGCCGTGGCCCGTCGCGCGGCTTCCACCGTGTCCGGGGGCGGCACCCGTGGCACCCTGGGGACGATCCTGGCCTTGCGCGGCCGGCGCTTCGACCTGGCGGTGGATCTGTTCTTCAATCCTCGCAGTGCCTGGTTGCTGCGGTTGGTAGGCATTCCGGCTCGAATTTGCGGTACCCGTAGCCGAACTCGCAGTCGGCTCTATACACACGTCGCACCGACGACCGATGGTGCAGTGGATCCCTCGCTGGATGCCATCGCATCCGGAGTGCTGGCGCACCACCTCGGGCGACTCGAACCCCTGCGCGCAGACGACGGCCGTCCGTTCCTGGAATGGCTGGCCGGCGAGTACCGGCCCGGCGAACTCGTGCCGCGGGTCGCCCGTCCGGCGCAGTCCGCGACGACGACGGATCTGCTCGCGGCCCTCGGTGTCCAGTCCGGCACGTTCACCCTGCTCGCGCCGGCGGCGACCTGGCCTACCAAGGCCTGGCCCGTCGAGTGCTGGCGAGAACTGATCGACGGACTGGTTGCCGCCGGTCATCGGCCCGTGATCCTGTGCCCGCCCGGAGGCCCGGCGGAGTACGGGATCCTCGCCGAAGGGATCCCATCCGGAGCGGGAGGCATACTTCCCCCGCTGGCGCTGCGAGAGGCTTTGTCGGTGGTGGCGGCGGCCCGGACCCTGATCAGCGTGGACGGCGGCATCATGCACGCGGGCGTGGCCATGTCCATTCCCACGGTCGCGCTCTTCGGACCCACGGACACCGGGTCCTGGTTCCCGTACGAAGACCTGGGCCCGTACCGGGTCCTGGCCACGCGGCCGCACTGCTATCCCTGCGGCCTGCACCATTGCGACCAGTTCATCTGCTTGCCGCAACTCGACGTCACCAGGGTCCTCGACGCGGTGAACGACCTCGCCGCCACCGGGAGCCGTGAATCATGACACGCATCGATCGACCGATCCGGACGATCCTGGTGATCCGGCGCAAGGGACTGGGCGATGCCCTGGTGGCCTTGCCGGCGGTGCGCGAACTCGCCGCGGCTTTCCCGAATGCGCGCCTGGACCTGGTGATCGACCGGCCGTTCGCGCCTTTGCTGCAGGATCTCGCGCAGGACCTCCGGGTAATCGCCTGGTCGCCGGATCAGTCGGGGTTCGGCTGGTTACGCCGCCTCCGCGCCGCACGCTACGACCTCGTCCTCGACTATCTCGGCTCGCCGCGAACCGCGGCCTGGACCGCGCTGAGCGGGGCGCCTCTGCGGGTCGGCTACGACCACTCGTTGCGGCGGTGGGCCTACAACGTTCGTGTGCCCCGCAACAAGCTCGGGGACCGCAAGCTGGTGCAGTTCGCCGGCGAGGCGTTCCTCGATCCATTGCGCGCCCTGGGTCTGGCGCCACCCGCCTGGCGACCGGACGGCGCGCGACCGCACGATCCGGCCCTGGGATCGCGGTACGAGACCTGGGCGGCCGATTGGCAGAGTGGCGACCGCCCCCGGGCCGCCCTCGTGTTCAGCGCGACCTGGCCGGCCAAGGCGTGGCCCGCGGCGCAGGGAGCGGCTCTCTACCGGCAACTGTGGGATCTCGGGCTGGATCCGGTCCTGGTGACCGGGCCGGGGGACGACCGGCTCGAGGCCGAACTCCGGGCGGCGCTTCCGCACGCTCGACTGGCGCCACCGACGACCTTGCCGGAACTGGCGCATCTGCTCGCGGGCTGTGCCGTGTTCGTCGGCACCGACAACGGAGCCCGCCACCTGGCCACGGTACTGGGTGTGCCCACGGTGACGGTCTTCGGGCCCACCGACCCCCGGGGATGGAACCCGGAGGACCCGCGCCATGTTGCCGTCTCGAGGAACGAGCCGTGCGCACCGTGCAACCGGACCCATTGCCCGGTGGCGGGTCATCCCTGCCTCGACCAGTTGCCCGCCGATCAGGTTGCCGCCGAAGTGACGGCCTTGTTGCGCCGGGTCGGTGTCGGACACCCAGGCGACGCGAAGGAGACGACATGAGGTTCGACGCACCGCGCACTCGCCCGCTGCCGGTCATTCTGTTCTTGCTGGTGACGAGCATCGCGGCGTTCGCGCAGACCGATGTCGTCGACAGTCTGCCGGCACCGCCGTTCGGGGTGGGCGAGCGCCTGGTGTTCTCCATCAACTACGGCAAGATCAATGCGGGCGAGGGTGTCCTCGAGGTGGCCCGCATGGTGGAGTTCCAGGGCATGCCCTGCTACCGCATCGAGAGCACGGCCAGCAGCAACCGGTTCTTCTCCGGCATCTACAAGGTCCGCGACAAGGTGATCAGCTACATCGACGAGGAGGGCCTCTTCAGCCGCTACTTCATGAAGCGACTGCGCGAGGGGACCTATCGCAAGACCGTGGAGATGGAATTCGACCACGAGAGAGGGTTCGCGGTCTATCACGACGGTCGCGAGTTCGAGGTGCCGGCCGGTGTCCACGACGTGCTCTCGGCCTTCTACTACGTTCGCACGCTGGACCTGGAGGTGGGGCGCGACGTATTCTTGTCGGCGCACAGTTCTCGCGAGACCTACGACATGCGCGTCATCGTCCACAGCCGACAAGAGGTCGAGATCGGACTCGGCAGGTTCGACTGCTTCGTGATCCAGCCGGTGATGGTGGGCGAGGGCATCTTCAAGCACGAAGGCGACCTGATGATCTACCTGACCGCGGACGAGCGGCGGATGCCCGTCCTGGTGAAATCCAAGCTACCGGTGGGCAGCGTCTCGGTGGAATTGACCGAGTTCACCCCGGCGCCCGAAACGAGCGCGGCCGGTGAGTGATTCACGAACGTCGCTGGCCGCGCCGTCCGGCTGGCTGAACCGCCAGGACGACGCCGAGGCCTCGCCCGGAGCCGCGTATCTCATCCTCGTGACGGTGATCGCGCTCGGCCTGCGCCTCCTGCGACTGGACGGCATGTCCATCTGGATCGACGAGGTCTTCACCTGGGAGATGGTGGCGCCGGGCCAGGGCCTACACTTCGGCGAACAGATCCTGGCCGCCTACCAGGGCCCGCTCTATCACGCGGCGGTCTGGCCGCTGGTGCGGGTATCCGACAGTGTCTTCATGCTGCGCCTGCCCGCTGCCGTGGCCGGGGCTCTGGCCGTGCCGTTGCTTGGCCTGCTGGTGGCGCGAATGTGGGACCGCACCGCCGGGCGCCTGGCGGCCTTGCTGCTGGCTATCAGTCCCTTCGGCGTCTGGTACGCCCAGGAAGCGCGGGGCTACAGCTTCCTGATTCTCTTCGCGGTGGCCGCCGCGCTGGTCCTGGTAGCGGCAGTTCGCCGCGGCCTCACGCCGGGTCGGACGCTGACCCTGGCTCTGCTCTTCTTCGCCGGACTGACCAGCAACTTCTCGTTCCTGTTCCTGATGGTCGCCTTCGCCGTCACCGTGCTGCTGCTCGACCGTCCTCGCAGCGTCGGCGTCTGGCTGCGATGGGGGCTGGCCTTCGGTGGCGGCACGCTGCTGGCGCTGCCATGGCTGCTCGAAGCGGCCGGCATCTGGGAGGTGGGCCGCGTGGTACCCGGGGTGGCCACCGGCGCGGCGCTCCGGGGCGAATCGACATTCCATCCCGGCGCCTTGCCGTTCACCGGCTTCGCACTCCTCAACGGATTCAGCCTGGGCCCCGCGCTGGCGGAACTCCACGAGCCGGATCGCATGGCAGTGTTGCGTCGACACGTCCCGGCGCTCATCCTCGGCACCGTACCGGCTGCCCTGGCATTGCTGGCGGCGCTGCGCCGGCTGGATCGGAACCGCTGGATTCTCGTCCTCTGGATCCTCGTGCCGCTGGCGAGCGTCACCGTGCTGGCCATGCGAAACGTGAAACCGTACAACGTTCGCTACGCCGCGGCGGCATTCCCGTGGGTGATCGCGCTCATCGCCGTGGGAACCGGCAGCCTGCGTGGACGTGCCCGGGGGGTGCTCAGCGGCGTGCTCTGCCTGGTGTTCCTGGCGTCCCTCGCCGGCCTCTATCTCGATGAACGATATGCCAAGGCCGACGTTCGCAACGCGGTGGCGGCCATGCGTGCCGCCGATGGTGGGCCTGCGACGGTGCTCGTGCCGACCGTGGGGCCGGTGGTACATTACTACTGGCGCGACAGCGTCGAGGTTCTGGGCTGCTGGGACGAGCCGCAGTTGACCGATGCAGCGTCCGCCGATGCCCTCGTGGCCCGGCAACTCGACGGCCGCGACGAGGTCTGGGTGATCTGGGCCCGTTCCTGGCGGCTGGATCCGCGGCACGTGTTGCCGGCGGCCCTGACCCGCGTGGGTACACTGGAACGGGCTTACGGCGGGCCGGGCGTGTCGGTCGATCGGTGGCGGCGGCGCGAGGACTCGGCGACGTCAGCGGGAGGATCGCCGTGAAGGAGAATTTCTACGAGGAACAGGGCGGCTACGACGCGTTCATCGCCGCGGTCCGTGAGGATTACGATCGCCCGGAGAAGGTGGTCTACCGGGTGGTCAAGCGCGCGGTGGACATGGTCGGGGCCTTCGGAGGGCTGCTCCTGCTGTTGCCGCTCTTGCCGTTCATCGTGGCCATGATCAAGCTCGAGAGTTCGGGGCCGGTGCTGTTCGGGCAGGTCCGGGTCGGTCGGCGCGGTCAGCTTTTCCGGTGCCTCAAGTTCCGATCCATGAGCCTGGACGCCGAGCATCGCAAGCTCGAACTGGAGCACCTGAACGAGGCGACTGGTGCGGCGTTCAAGATCAAGGACGACCCACGCATTACCGGCGTCGGCCGCTTTCTGCGTCGCAGCAGCCTCGACGAGTTTCCGCAGCTGTGGAATGTCCTTCGAGGCGAGATGTCCGTGGTGGGGCCACGTCCCCAGATCCCCTCCGAGGTCGCCGAGTACACGCCCGAGCAGGCACGGCGCCTGCTGGCCAAGCCCGGGCTCACCTGTCTGTGGCAGGTGTCGGGACGCAGTCATCTCGATTTCGAGGAATGGATGGAACTGGACCAGGAGTATGTTCGCAAGCGGGGTCTCGCTTACGAGGTGGGTATTATCCTGAGGACCCTGCCGGCGGTCATCGACCGCAAGGGCGCTTATTGATGGCACGACGCCGGACGAGGATGGGAGCTTGATCATGAGCGTGCTGGGCCTCGGAACCGACATCGTACGGGTCGAACGCATCGCCGACCTCGTGGCGCGCCACGGCCACCGGTTTCTCGACCGGGTCTACCGGCCCGACGAGCAGCGCGTTCTGGATCGCACGACCGACGCTGCCTCGGCCGCTCTGGCGGCGCGCTGGGCAGCCAAGGAAGCCTTCATCAAGGCATTGGGGCCGGATGCGTCGGCGGTTCCCTACCGCGACGTGGAGGTCGTCCGGGGCGATTCCGGGGCGCCGACCCTGCTCCTGCACGGCGCGGCCCGCACCGCACTGGAAGGCCGCGGCGCCCGGCAGGCGCTGGTATCCATGAGTCACGAGCGCGACCATGCCACGGCCACGGTAATCCTCATCTGAAATCCCATTCTCGGGGACTTTGTATCGGAAACCGGCTGTTGTTTTCGTCGCAAGGAAACCCTATGCTTCGGGCCCGTTCGTCGACCGATCTCGTCCGGTCCCGCGAGGTGCCGAGAACCGTGACCCAGATGGACTTCCTGCTCATCGACGTCTTCACCGACCGTCCCTTCGGGGGCAGCCGGTTGACGGTGTTTCCTGGCGGAAGCGACCTGCCGGCCGAGCTCATGCAGAAGCTGGCCATGGAGATGGGTCCGGGCGAGACCGCATTCGTGCTCGACGAGATCGGTCCCGACAACGCCGGCGCCCGGCTGCGGGTCTTCACGCCCCAGGTAGAGATCCCCTTCGCCGGCCACGCCATCCTCGGCGCGACCTTCGCCCTCGACGAGCTCGGGAGTCGGCGCAAGATCGCCCGAAGCGCGCCCGAGGCCGATCCTGCGCCGTTCGTCTGGGACCTGGAGTCGGGGCACTACTCGGTGAATCATCGCGACACGCCCGAGGGGCGCATTTACAGCATGCGTCACGACGAGCCGTCGTTTCTCGGCGACTACTACCATCGCGGCAAGGTCGCCCGGGCCCTCGGCCTCGAGGAGAGCGACCTGGCCATCACCGGCCTGCCCTGCGAGATCATCTCCACCGGGCTGCCCATCCACATCGTGCCGGTGGGATCGCTGCAGGCCGTGGGCCGTGCCCAGTGGCGTCGGCAAGAGGCCGAGACCGTGATTCGCGACCTGGGTTTCGCTGATTTCTTCATGTTCACCTTCGAGACCGAATCCAGCGAGGCCACCGTGCACTGTCGCATGTTCGCCCCGCACTTCGGAATCCCGGAGGACCCGGCCAGCGGCGCGGCGTTCGGATCGCTGGCCGCGTACCTCGTCAAACACCGCCTGGTGAGGGCGGACCGGAGCCTGAGCTTCCTGGGTGAGCAGGGGCTCGAGATGGGTCGGCCCAGCCGGCTCTTCGTCAATGCCGACATCGTCGACGGCCGCGCCGTGGATATCCACGTTGGCGGTCAGTGCGTGCTCGTGGGTCGCGGCAAGATCCAGTTGCCGTAGACCCGCACAGATTTGACCTCGGATCCAGGGGTGGCGCGGAGGTCGCGTCGCCGCAACCGAATCACGGAGGACGATCCATGACCCGATCCGCCGGACTGGCTCCCGAGATGACCGAGATGGTCATCCAGACACTCAAGCAGGTGGTGGCCCGAGAGCTGCCGGACGCCAAGATCCTCGAGCTCGACGAGCAGGACATCTTTCCCCTCGATCTCATCAAGAAGTTCCTCTCGCCCGACGTGGGCCTGCACCTGATATTCCTGCCCGAATCGGCCGGCGGCCTCGGTGGCGGCGCCCGCGATATCTGCAAGGTCAGCGAGGAAATGGCGCGCGCCGATCTGGGCGTCGCGACGGCCTTCCTGGCCATCTGTCTGGGCACCGACCCCATCATGGTTGGCGGTACCGAGGAGCAAAAGAACCACTGGCTGCCCATGATCGCCGAGGGGCGCATCGTGGCCTACGGGGTGACCGAGCCCGAGGCCGGCAGCAACGTGGCCGCCCTCAAGACCACGGCCGATCCCATCACCGATGCCGACGGCAAGGTCACCGGCTATCGCATCAACGGCGCCAAGCAGTGGATCACCAACGGCGGGGTGGCCGAGATCATCACCATCCTGGCCAAGGCTCCCGGCGGTCCCACATTCTTCGTGGTGGAGAAGGGCACGCCGGGACTGTCGGCCGGCAAGCACGAGGAGAAGCACGGCATCCGCGCTTCCAACACGTCCTCGGTGATCCTGGAAGATGTCGAAGTGCCGGTGGCGAATCTCATCGGCGAGGTGGAGGGCGAAGGACTCAAGCAGGCCAATGCCGTCTTCGGGTACACGCGACTCATGGTGGGCTCGTTCGGTCTGGGTTGCGGCCAGGGTGCGCTGGACCGCGCGTTGCAGTACGCCCGCGAGCGCATCCAGTTCGGTGCGCCGCTGGTGGAGAAGGAAGGCTTCCTGCTCAAGCTCATCGCGCCCCACTGGATCGACCTCGCGGCCGGCCGCGCCTATGCGGACGAGATCGCCGCTCGGATCGACGAGGGCGAGACGGCGCTGCAGGTGGAGGGGTCGGTGGCCAAGCTATGGTGCACCGAGGCCGGCAACGCTGCGGCCGATGCGGCCATCCAGGCCCTCGGCGGCTACGGCTATTCGCGCGAGTACATGGTGGAGAAGATTCGGCGCGACGTGCGCATAACCTCGATCTACGAGGGCACCAGCGAGATCCAGCAGAATATCATCGGTGTGTTCCGATGGAAGAAGACCGTCTCCAGCAAGGGCGCCTTCTACGAGGAGCAGGCTGCCGCCTGCGACGAGGCCCACGCCCGTCGCCAGGACTGCGGTTGCGACATCGCCGCCGCTGCGCTGCGAGGCATCGGCGACGTGGTCCTCGACGCGCATCAGAGCAAGATCATCCGCCACCAGATCGCACAGTTCGAGCTGGCCGACGCCATGTGCCGCTGCGAGGTGGCAGGCGCCATGGCCCGCAAGGCCGTGACGCTCGCCGAGGCCGGCGACGATGATGCCGAACTCTTCGCCGCCGGCAGTCGGGTCTTCGCCCGCAGGGCGGTGCAGAGCGTGCTCGAGGTAGCCCAGATGGTGGCCGCCGGGTTCGCCGAGCCGGGAGACACGGCGGCCGTGGAGCACGGCTGTAACATCTCCCAGACCATCGCCGATCGGGTGCCGCCTGCGGCGCTCGCCGGACTGTGGTTGGACATGGGCAGAGTCGGCGAGCTGCTCAAGCAGCGCGACTAGGCATGGATCGGGGCGCCGCCAGCCTCCCGGTCGGCCTCTCCACGTCCGACGACCAATTCCTGGCGCGGTTGGCCCGGGGCATCCAGTCCCGCGGGTTGACCGCGCCGGCCGTCGTGACCCTGGAGTGTTTGAAGCCCGCGGCGTTCCTCGGTGGTCAGGCCATGCGCCTGCTGGCTCCGTTCGTCAACCTGGTCATCGCCGGCGACGAGTGGGACCGGTTGTCCCAGCTCATGGAGGTGCGCGGTTCGGTCGAGCGGCTCCTGGCTCACCTCGAGGGTCTGCCCGAGGCACTGGCGCGGCGCTCTTCCACACCGGACCAGGGCAACGCGGCGTACGTGATCCTGGACTGCGGGTCCACCACCACCAAGGCCGTGCTCGTCGCGCACCGCGATGGCCGCTATCGCCTGGCCGGGCGGGCCGAGGCGCCGACCACGGTGGAGGCGCCGGTGGAAGACGTGATGGTCGGCGTTCGCGAGGCGCTCGCGCAGCTCCAGGAAGAGTCCGGCCACCGGATCTTGAACTCCGATGACGGCAAGCTATCGCCGGCGGCCGGACCGGCTACGGGCGTGGGCGCAGTCCTGGCCACCAGCAGTGCCGGCGGCGGCCTGCAGATGATGGTGCTGGGGCTCGTCCGGACCATGACCGCCGCCAGCGCCGAACGCGCTGCCCTGGGCGCCGGCGCCATCGTGACCGACGTGGTCGCCTGGAACGACGACGAGGACGACACGTAGCGACTCGAACGACTCCGGCGCGGACGACCAGACATTGTCCTCTTGACCGGC
>PIVY01000269.1 GCA_003353795.1 bacterium | reverse complement strand
CCCGTGAAGACCATCGGCCGCAAGACCGACCTGTTCCGCGACCGCATCGGTGAGACCCGGAACGTCACCAGCGTCCACGATTGGGACCGTCGCGAAGACAACATGGTGATGTACAACTCGCCCATGTTCGGCGACCGGGTCAGCCTCAACCTGCAGTTCGTGCCCAACGAGGGCATGGACGATTCGGCTCTGTTCAGCGGCAGCGTCTGGTACAAGGCCGAGAAGTTCTTCGTGGCTGCCGGCTACGAGAGCCACGGCAAGGCCCTCGAGGATTCCTACAACCCGGCCCAGCCCGATAGCTCCGAGGCCAGCGGCGCCTTCCGCATCGGCGCGGGCTACAAGGGTGAGAGCTTCAAGGTCGTCGGTCTGTTCCACTCCGTCAGCAAGGCCGGCGGCGTGGAGGGCGTGACCTCCACCACCTGGGGCCTCGGCGCCTCGTGGCGTCCCAGCAAGTGGGAGCCCAAGGCTCAGTACTACGTGGTCGATCCCAACAGCGAGGTCGAGAACGACGGCGCCAGCATGCTCACCATCGGCGTGGACTTCCACCTGAACAAGAGCGCGCTGCTGTACCTGACCTACGCCATGATGTCCAACGACGAGATGGCTGCCTTCGCGCCGTTCTACGGTGGCCACGGCCAGTCGTTCGAGTACACCGATCCCGACACCGACGTGACCACGCCGGCCAAGCCGGGCGAGACCGCCTCCGGTATCGCCCTCGGCCTCATCGCCAAGTGGTAGAATCGTCCGTCTGAAGGTCGATTCGGTCTTTGGGGGCCCCGGATTCGGGGCCCCTTTCTTTTTCTCAAGTCTCAAAATCGAGTGTTATCTGTACATTAGCGCTGTTGACAAATAAACAACCATTAACGATAATGAACTTGTATTATTCGCCACCCCACATTCGCCCAATCATGGGGAGGGAGATCCCATGACCACCACATGCCAGCGTCGAAACACCCGGCAACGACAGGTCGTCCTCGAGGAACTGATGGCTGAGTGCAGCCACCCGACTGCCGGAGAACTGTATCGCAGGGTACGGGAACGTCTACCTCGCATCAGCCTCGGAACCGTCTATCGCAATCTTGAGATCTTGCAGGAGTCGGGCCAGGCCGTGCGCCTGGCGGGCTGCTCGGGCCAGGAAGCGCGATACGACGGGCGTCCGGAACCACACCTACACTTCCACTGCGCCGGCTGCGAAAACATCACCGATCTCGAGACGGTCTTCCCCCTGATGGACGACCTGCTCGGCAGCACCCTCGAGAATCACGAGATCGACGGCTACCACGTGATCCTCCGAGGCACCTGTCGCAACTGCCGCAGCGGCGCCTAAGTCTGGCCCAATTCCTGCAGTACCGCCTCCAGTGACCCACTGGAGGCGGTATGCATCGACTGCTGGGATATATCATCGCATCCATGTTCAGCGCCATCGGCTGGAAGCTGGGAATGCTCATGGGCCCAATTCCGGCCTTCTTCGTGTCTCTCGTCTTCGCTGGCGGAGGGCTCTACCTGGCTCGCCGCTGGCTGAGCACCGTGCTGAACTGATCGCGACCGAGGATTGCAGAAAGCCCGCCGCACCGTTCGGTGCGACGGGCTCGTGTGTCTGCCGACGGGGCCGGATCAGTCCGGCAGGCCCCAGCCGTCGGGCAGTTCGTCCGGCGCCAGGATGAATCGCGGCTTACCCATGCGACCATCCAGCGACTGCAGATACCAGGTGCCGTAGTCGAAGTCCTCGAGAACCGTGGGCTCGCCGACGGGCAGCGCCGCCTGCCTCTCCCACGGAGCGTCGCCGGCCAGGGCCGCGAAGGCGGTCTCCACGGGCGAGAGGAATCCGAGGGAGATCCCCATGGGACGGCCACCGCCGAGCAAACCGGCCAGATCGATGAGCGGCTGCGGCGGGAACTCAACAATCGCCACCTCGCGCTCCGGACCGAGTCCGACCCGATGCCGCGCCTCGGCGATGGCCGCGGACAGCCCGCCGAAACGGTCGCAGAGTCCACGCTCGACGGCGTCGCCGCCCATCCAGACTCGACCCTGTCCGAGCTCCCGCACGCGCTCCTCGCTGAGGTCGCGGCCCGCGGCCACGGCGGTCACGAATCCGTCGTAGGCCTCGAGGATATATTCGCGGGCGAGGTCCAACTCGGCCTCGTCGAGGGCGCGATGGGGAATACCGATTCCCAGGAACGGATCCCGCAACGGGCGCAGCAGGTCGGCGTGGTCGCCGCGCTTCACGCCGTCGTAGGCCATGCCCACCTTTTCGCCTACCTCGTCGGCATAGACCCAGGCGCCGATCACGCCGATGGAGCCGGTGATGGTCAGCGGCGTGGTAAGGATCTCCGCCCCGTCCATGCTGATCCAGTAGCCGCCCGAGGCCGCCACGTCGCCCTGGCTGACGATGACCGGCTTGCCGGCGGCATTGAGCCGCCGGATGGCACCGGCCACCAGGTCGCTGGGCAACGGGTCGCCACCGGGAGAATCGGCGCGGAGCACCACGGCCTTCACGGTCCGATTGTTCACCAGGGAGTTGAGGTAGCGCGCGGTGGCGCGGCCGTTGATCCCCTCGTCCATGAGGCAGCCGCCCACGGCGTAGACCACGGCGACCTGCACCGGTTCGCCCCAGTTCTCCTCCGGGAAACTGCCGGCCCGGTGCTCGATGTGGGGCGCGGCGAACTCGACCCGTCGGTCGCGGCTCAGCCAATGCATGAGATCGGAACGGCGACCCACCGCATCGATCAGGCCCTTGTCCTTGGCTGCCGCCGGGGTGATGCCCACCGATTCGTTGACCAGCGCGTCGAACTCGGCGGTGGTCAGACGGCGGTCGGCGCAGATGCCGCGGCGGTACTCCTCGTAGATGACGTCGACCAGGCGCTGGCGCTGCTCGCGGTCACCCTCGGACATGTCCATGCGCGAGCCGACCTCGGCGGCCGACTTGTATTTGAAGTAGCGCATCTCCTGGTAGCCGAGTCCCAGCTTGTCGAGCATGTCGCGGATGTAGGTCCGGCCGCTGGCCACGCCCTGTAGCACGAGGTCGGCCTCGGGGTCCATCATGAGGTGGTCGGCCACCGAGGCCAGATAGTAGCGGGAGATGTCCAGACGACCGGTGAGGATCACGATCTCCTTGCCGCGTTCCTGCAGGTCCTCCAACCGCGCGCGGAGCTCCCAGATCAGCGAGGGTCGGCCGGTGAAGTCGAAGAGGTTGAGCGCCACGCCGTCGATGCTCTCGTCGGCGGCGATGGCGTCGAGCACGGCGGCCAGATCGAGCCAGGCCAAGCGACGCTGGTCGAACAGGCGGAACTGCTGATAGGTGAGGTACCTGTTCTCCAGGTTCAGCACCGCGAACCGCTCCTGATCGTGATCGAAGATCCGGATATCGTTGGCGAGGTTGCGCGTGGGCGGATTGCTGCGCGCGAGGAAGGTGTTGGCCCTCAGGTCGCCGTCGCTGTTCCAGCTCGGCAGCCAGTGGAAGCCGAAGTCCGCCACGTTCACGCCCACATTGGCCGACCAGCGCAACTTGCCGGTGGACGATTCGTCGCGCATGGTGGCGCCCAGGTGGAGTCCACGCACGGGCAGGATCGTGACGCCCGCGCCCCAGCGCCCGTCGTCCCAGCGATCTTTGGTGGCGAGGTTGTAGTCGCCGTAGAGGGTGAGGCGGTCGTTGCCGAGGGGGCGCAGGCCGAGGTCGAACACGCCGTACCGCGCCTGCGATTCCACCGACCACGTTCCTACCATGCCCACCGACACGAACCGGTGCGGACGGCTCAGCAGGCCGGCCACGAATGCGTTTTCCCGACCGAGCGCATCCGAATCGGCCGAGGTCCAGCGGTAGGCGAGGCCGATGCGGCCGCGGCGGTCGCCGCCGGAGATGCCGAGCTGCCAGTCGGTGGCCCGGTAGGTCTGGTCACCGATCTGGTAGACCTGGCTGTTGGCGCCGAAGCCCAGCCAGCCGCTGGTGGAGAATCCCCAGTTGTCCAGCGCGTTCGAGCGCACGGAGCGGTCATTCCACCAGAACGCGAACTCCGGCCGGCCCTTCTGGAGCGCCGACCAGGTCGACGGATTGATGAAGCCGCCAACCGCGCCGCTGGTGAC
>PIVY01000453.1 GCA_003353795.1 bacterium | reverse complement strand
GCGTCAACGCCGCCGGTGCCGACTTCATGATGATGGGCGAGCGCGACACCCAGGTCGAGAGCACGAAGCCCGTGATCTCCGTGTGTGCCGTTCGTACCGGCTGTGGCAAGAGCCAGACCAGCCGGGCCATCTGCCGCATCCTGCGCGCCGCCGGCAAGAAGGTCGTGGCCATTCGCCACCCCATGCCCTACGGCGACCTGGTGGCCCAAAAGGTCCAACGCTTCGCCGAGCTGGCCGACCTCGAGAAGCACAAGTGCACCATCGAGGAGATGGAGGAGTACGAACCTCACATCGCCGCCGGTGGCGTGATCTACGCGGGTGTCGACTACGAAGCCATCCTGCGCGAGGCCGAGAAGGAAGCCGACATCATCCTGTGGGACGGCGGCAACAACGACACCACGTTCTACAAGAGCGACCTGCACATCGTGGTCGCCGATCCGCATCGTCCCGGCCATGAGAAGGAATACTTCCCCGCCGAGACCAACGTGCGCATCGCCGATGTGGTCGTGATCAACAAGGTCGTCGAGGCCGAGTTCGAGGACATCCAGACCGTCCGCGACAACATCAAGTCCATCAACCCCGATGCCATCATCATCGACGGCGCCAGCCCCCTGACCATCGAGGGCGACCTCGAGACCCTCGAGGGTCTGAAGGTCCTGGTGGTCGAGGACGGTCCGACGCTGACCCATGGTGATATGGCTTACGGCGCCGGCGTGGTCGCGGCCATGCGCATGGGTGCGGCCGAGCTCATCGACCCCCGTCCCTGGGCGGTCGGCAAGATGGCCGAGACCTTCGAGATCTATCCCGATATCGGCACCCTGCTGCCCGCCATGGGTTATGGCGACGAGCAGAAGGCCGACCTGGAGAAGACCATCAACGCCGTCGATTGCGACGCCGTGGTCATCGGGACGCCCATCGACCTGAACCGGATCGTGAAGATCGACAAGCCCACCGTCCGGGTGAGCTACGAGCTTCAGGAGATCGGGACACCGAACCTCA
>PIVY01000452.1 GCA_003353795.1 bacterium | reverse complement strand
CACTGTCGACCTCGTTGAAGGCCAGGGACAGGCCGATCGACACGGAAACACCGACCGACCCGCCGATCGACGCCCCGACGCTGGCCGCCAGTGCGTCGACGCTGATCATCGAGACGTCCTGGGCCCACACCGAGAGCACGCCGCCCTTGGTCTCGATACCGGCAGGCGTGGCGGCAGGGCCGTCGCCCTGGATATAGGCCTCCACCGACGTTCCGATCAGGTTCTCGGTGAACACGCCCGCGCCACTGAGCCCCACGCCCGTGCCCGCGGAGATGCCGATCGCGGCGGAGATCGCCTGCACGGTCGCGCCGATCGCGGCGGTCGAACTGGCCGACACGTCGATACTGCCGTCGGCCAGGACGTCCGAATCCTTGATGAAGGCGTGCGTGAGCAACGTGGAGCTCGTACCACCGGGGGACTGCAGCGAGTTGGTTGTGTCGTGGGCGTAGTCCTGCTGCCCTGTACTGGTGCCCTGAGTCAGGGTCGGTGAGGTGACCTTGCTACCCATGTATTCGTAGATCAGTCCGGAAGCCAACCGCACCCGGTCGCCGGCGTTCAATGTCGCCGGCGCGTCGGTCGGCACGTAATCCCAGAGATGGCCTCCGATGTGATTCTGCGCGACCGAGATGCCGAGCGACCCGGCCACCGACGTGCCGATCCCGCCGGCGGCGGCGATGGACTTGCTGTCGATCAGGGCGCTGATGGTCGAGCTGTTGTCGGCCTCGACGATGACATTGCCGTCGTCGGACACCGGCGTCCAGCCGGCGCCCGCGTAATTGCGGTCCGAGAGATCGAAGAGCCCGGGGGTCCCGGTGAACTTGTATACCGCGCCGGGAGTGCCCGTCCCGCCGTCATAGTCGGAATCCAGGCGGACCCGGTCGTTGGCCGCGAGCGTGACCTCGCCGTGATTGGTGGTGTACTCGAAGCCGACCGGCGAGGCGCCCCGGGCGTTGACGTTGCTGCCGGTGATGTGGGCCTCCGCGCCGCCCTGGATGCTGT
>PIVY01000451.1 GCA_003353795.1 bacterium | reverse complement strand
ACCTTCTCGCCGTGGTGGGTCGGCAGGGTCGAAAGCCTCAGGTCGACGGTGCCGAGGGGGGTGTCGAGAATGATGTGGCCGTCCTGGGGACGGTCGGTCTGATAGGGGATGAGGCGGGCGAGCACCTTGAGCCGGCGGACGATGGCGTCGTGGTGCGCCCGCGGCGTGGCGGCGACTTCTTCGAGCTGGCCGCCGGCCCGCAACGACACCCGGGTGAGGATCTCGAGGGGTTGGAGATGGATGTCGCTGGCGCCGGCGCGGATCGCGCAACCGAAGAGCTCGTCGACGAATCCCACGACGTCACCGTCACCTTGAAGATGCGCTTCGAGCCTTGCGCGCCACCGGTCGCGTCGGCGCTGAGCCGCCGACCCGGGGGCGCCGACCACCGATTCGGGGGCACCCGCCAGCCTGTCGCGGCCCGGTGCGTCGCGGCCCGGTGCGTCAGCAGACATGCCTGTCGCGGCCCCGTCGATCTCGAGCTGATGGACGCTTTTCTGGCGAGTCTCGAAAACCTGCGCCTCGAGGGCACGCCGACAGAGCCGCGCTCGCAGAGCCGCCACCACGGTCACCGCCGCCGACATCGGCACGGCGGGATGGGCGACCGCCCACGGGACGAAGTGACGGACGGCGGCGAACCAGCTGCCGATGTCCGCCGGCCGGTAGATCTGATGAAAACAGGCGATGCCCAAGGCGCCGACGAGAAGCGCCAGCCAACGCAGAAGAGTCGCGAGCCGGTTCACCGCACGAGTGTACCAGGGGTCGCTTGGCGTATCGTCAGGCCGACCACCAGGTCAGGCCGACCACCAGGTCAGGCCGACCACCAGAGCTTGACCGCGAAGACCAGGACGGCCACCGTCACCACCCGCCGGATCCAGCGGTCGCCTTTGAGTACCGTCAAACGGGCACCGAGGTACGCTCCAACGATCGTGCCACTCGCCAGGCACAGCCCCAGCCACCAATCGACGCGGCCCTGCAAGGCGAAGATCAACAGCGCCTGGGTC
>PIVY01000105.1 GCA_003353795.1 bacterium | reverse complement strand
ATGCGCAACCACCTCAAGCGCGACCGCGCCCGCACCAAGGTCTTCTCGGTCTCCGGTCTCGGCCTGATCGAGATGAGCCGCCAGCGCGTGCGGCCTTCCTTGCTCAGCCAGCTCAGCAGCGAGTGCCCCTACTGTGGCGGAACCGGCAAGGTGATGTCGCTGGAGACCATGGGCAATCGCATCGAGCGGCTCGTGCACAGGATCGCCATCGTCACCAAGGAACGCCGCCTGCAGATCCAGGCCAACCCCATGCTGGCGCTCTATCTGCTCGAGGAACGGGCCGAGCACTTCCGCGAGATGTGCCGCAACTTCGACCTCGAGCTGAACGTGATGGACGATCCCGGGCTGCACGTGGAGGAGTTCAGGGTGGTGTCGCTGGAGACGGACAAGGACCTCATCGCGGAGTTTGAGAAGAAGGCCAAGGCGCCTCGGCGGCGGTAGATTTCGCACGTCATCCGCACGAGGGGTGTGGGTAAGTCCTCGCATTGGGCGGTCCATTCGGACCGCCCTTGCTGTGGAGATACCCACACCCCTCGTGCGGATGACGTGCGAAATCTACCATCGGCGAGGCGCCTCGGCCTTCTTGAGGGGGTTATTCGGGCGAAACTGGGGGCGTGGGGGCGATATCGTCGGTGGACTGGAGGGCGGCGATGAAGCGGTGTTGGGTGGCGATGGCCTGGGACTCGGGCAATGGAGAGAGCGATCGAAGGAACGCTTTCCAGGTGTACTCGGCTCGGAGAGCTCGGCGGTTGGTGGTGAGCACGTCGCTTCGCTCGTGCTTCTGGAGGTAGAGGCGATAGGAGTGGTGGAACTGGCGTAGGGAGAACTCGGAGACCAGTTCGGTGGCGCGGCCTTCGAGGTGGGTGACCGTGACGTCGGGGCACAGGTAGATCCGCAGCCCGGCGGCCTGGGCTCGGCGGCACCAGTCGGTTTCCTCGAAGTACATGAAGAAGCGGTCGTCGAGGGGGCCCACGGTGTTGAGGGCGTGGCGGGTCATGAGGAGGCAGGCGCCCTTGACGTAGTCGACGGTGACGGCACCGGTGACGGGATCGCGGTGGCCGAGGTGGTGGCGGAGGGTGGAGGCGAGGCGGCCGAGGCCCGGTTCGCGCCAGCGACGAGGGAGCCAGCGCAGGCGAGGGTCGACGAGGTAGCGCCAGTGGTGCCAGGGGCGGGGGAAATCGCCCCAGCATTCGGTCTCGTGGCCGTCGCCGTCGCGGAGGTCGGGGCCAATAGCGGCGGCGTCCGGCAGGGCATCGAGGCGCTTGCAGAGGGTTCGCAGGGAGTCCGGCGGACAGACGGTATCGGGGTTCAGGAGCAGGATGCGGGCGCCGGTGACCTCGGCGAGAGCCAGGTTGTTGGCGCGGGTGAAGCCCAGGTTGGCACCGGTGGGAATCCGGCGCACATCAGGATATCCGTCGGCGACCATGGCCGGCGTGCCGTCGCGGGAGTCGTTGTCGACAACGATCACCTCGACCGAGAGATCGGCGGTCGCCGCGGGCAACGATGCGAGGCAGTCGTCCAGCAGTTCGCGGGTGTTCCAGCTGACGATGACGATGCTCAGGTCGCAGTTCATGACGGGCAGCATAACGCGTCGCTGGCGCGGAGCCAACGACGCGTTGCAGCCAGGATCAGTGAAAGAGACCCCGGACCGCGGACAGGGTGGTCGACGCCACCGAGACGGACATGGTGCTCACCGTCACGTTGTCGTACCAGACGTCCTGCCAGAACGCGTAGCCACCGGACAAGCAGACCAGGGCGATGGAACCCGTGCGCAGCTCGTCGGGCCGCTCAGAGTCGTCGAAGACGAGGACATCCTGACCATCGACCCGCACGGCGATGGTGAATTCCTCCACCATCACCTCGACGTGGTGCCACACGCCCAGCTGGGTGTCGTGAGCCACGGAGGCGAGAGTCTGCCAGCCGAGGTAATCCATGCGCCCGATGACCACGTCGTTGAACGGTGCGGCTCGCACGTTGACCTCGTAGTAGTCCTGGAAGTCGGTGATCCGGAACCGGAGCATGTGGTTGACGCCGCCCTCGGCGCGCACGTCGAACGCCACGGTGTAGTCGTTCCAGTCGGGGCTGCCGGCGAGGACCGAGGAGAAGAACGCGTAATCCTCGGCGTGGCAGAACAGGCTGCCGTCGATGACGTCCCAACCGGGACCCAGGGGCGTGAATGGGCCCATGGTTCCGTCATCGAAATTCCAGTCGAGAAGTTCCTGGCCGCCGGCAACGACCGGCAGCAGGAGCAGAATGAACAGGATATGTCGCACGATCTCCCCTTCCCCGTTGGTGGTCATGGAACCGGGGAGATCATATCACCAATGAATGGGCGTATCCAAATTGTTAATTCTTGCGGCTGGCCCGGCGCAAGATGTCCTGCTCCTCGGGGGTGAGGCTCTGCAGGCCCTCCTTGGAGATCTTCTCCAGGATCTCGTCCACCCGGCTCGCCTCGCGACGGGGCTTGCCCGAACCGTTGCCTGGCTTGGCGGATCCCTTGCCCGCGCCGCTACCCTTGCTGTCGACCACGGTCAGGCGCATGCGCGTGCGCCAGCGGTGGAACGAGTTGCGCAACTGGTCGGTGAAGGACCCTGGTCGCCCTGGATTCGCATGGCCGCCAGCTCGCTTGCCGCCACCCGGCAAGCGGGGGGGCTGGGTGATCCGGCCACCGGTGAAGATCCAGAGGAACAGGAAGCCGGTGATCATGCCGCCGAGGTGCGCCATGTGGGCGATGTTGGCGCCGCCGAAGCCCAGAAGCGCCATGGCTCCGAAGATGATCACGGCGAAGCGGGCTTTCATGGGGAAGAAGAGCACGAAGATCACGGCGTCCGGGAAGGCCAGTCCGAAGGCCAGCAGGATGCCGTAGACCGCGCCCGAGGCACCCACCATGGCGTGGTCGGCCTGCGCGCCCAGCAGAGACATCAAGCCATAGAGGACGCTGCCGCCGAGTCCCGAGACGATGTAGTACCAGGCGAACGTACGGGAGCCCCAGATGGCCTCGATGCGCGAGCCGAACAGCCACAGACCCAGCATGTTGAAGAACAGGTGGAAGAAGTCGCCGTGCAGGAACATGTAGGTGAAGAACCGCCAGATCTGTCCCATCTGGATGGCCAACCCGGTGTGGTAGGCGCCCCATTCGAAGAGCGGGTCGCGACCGGTGACGGCCCGCAGCATGAACTGCAGCAGGAAGATGCCCACGTTCAGGGCAAGCAGGGTGAACACGGCGGGGCCCACCCCGAATTTCGCTCCGTAGTCTCCCAATCCCGGCCGGCGGTTACCCATTGCGTGTGCTCTCCCTTGTGCGGCGATGTCGGCTCTACGTCGTGCGAAACCCGATCACAGAGTAACCCCCGGACCGCCGCATAGGCAAGGCGGGGGAGCGCGAAGCTCCCCCGCCAGGGATGGGGGCCAGGAAATCTAGCGAGTCAACGCCGCCAGCCCCGGAGGCGGCATCGGCGACGGATAGGTCGGATCCCAGGTCTCATCGTCGGCGGCCTCCGGCACGGCGTCCGCTCCGGTGAGGCCCAGTTCGGTGTTGATGGCGCCGATGAACACGTTGGCCGCCCGGGTGTAGCCCCGGTTGTTGGGGTGCACGCCGTCCAGCGAGAAGAGCGTCGTCGCCGCGGCTTCCGCCGGCGTCATGCTCTGCAGCAGGAACAGGAAGTGGGTGTTCTCGGGCGGGGCGATCGAGCCCAGCTCGGTGTGCATGTCCGCTACGGTGAAGCTGTACTCGGTGGCCAGGGCGTCGATCGCGCTGTTGTAGCCGTCCACCGCGCCCTCGACCGCGGCGACCTCGGCCGTGGTCAACGTCCAGTTGGTCGGCAACGGGTCAGTGAAGCCGCCCTGCACCGCACCCAGGGCCGGGAAGACGACGTAGGCCACATCGACCTCAACGGTGGGGTATGCCCCGCCCACGATCCCGTCGAACATCGCCTTCGGGATGAAGAACGGGATGCTGGTGATGGACGGGATATTGCCGGCCACGATATGAGGGGTGTAGCCGAAGCGAGCCTGGACGCCGTCGAGGAGTCCGGCCACGATTCCCTCGAACATGGCCGCGAAGGCCGCCGGCGGCGTGACGTTCTCACCGATCACCGGATCGCCACCGGTGGCGCCCCCCAGGACGTCGTTGTTGCCGATCCAGAGCGAGACCAGGGTGGGGGCCCGGGAGATCCCCTGGTTCAGCATGTTGACGTTGCCGAAGGTGGGGTTGCGCAGGATGAGATCGAAGTAGCTGTTGCCGGGGGATTGGCTCGTCGAACTATCCAGGGCCTCGGTGACGTCGAGGGTGGTCGCTCCCGGTACGCCGAGGTTGTTGTACGGGGATAGGTAGGCGCTGGCCAGCGCCAGAGCCGGTACCTGGGTCAGCAGCGTCGAGTCGACCACGGAGACGCCGGCACCGTTGAAGTGCAGCATGCCGGCTGCGTAGTCCTCGTCAGACAGGCTGGTGGTGCCGACACCCGGCCAGGCCAGCAGCGGCTGGGCGAACCAATCGTCGGTACTGCTGTCGAAGCTGTAGCCAAGCTGCATGGCGATCTGGAACGGGTAGCTGGACATCTGGCCGTTCATGATCAGGCCGCTGTCCATGTACCCGGCGGTCAGGCTGTTGCCCATGGCCACGTATCGCTGCAGAGCGTCCGAGCCCTCGGGCTGGGTGATGGTGAGCGCTGTCTGCTCCGGATCGCCGGGGGTACAACCCATGGCGAAGATGGTCAGCAGGACGGCGCCGGTCAGGATCCACTTGATGGTTTTCATCTCGGCACCTCCTCTAGAAGTGATAGCCCACGCCGAACGCGAATACGTTGGCGACGGTCTCGTATGCTCCGGCTTCCAAGGTCTTGATCTGCACGTCGTCGGGGTTGCTCTGCTCCTCGGGGAACATGGCCGGTGCGCCGTCCACCACGTTGCTGCGAGCCTCGTTCAGCACCGCCATCCAGGCGAGGGTGAAGCGCCACTTGCCGGTGGCGTACTGGGCGCCGATGGAGAAGTCGTTGCGGGTGGCGTCGGGCAGCAGCGGGCTCATGCTCTCGACCGGCTGCGGAGTCTCGTCGCGAGCGTAGCCGGCCAGCAGCTTCAGCTTCTCGGTGGCGTCGAAATCGAAGCCGATGCGGTACTGCCAGCGGTCCTCGTAGCGTTCGAGGATGGTCGAGGAGAGGCTGCCGGTAGGGTCGGGGTCGAAGGTCAGCTCGAGGCTCTCGAAGTTCGACCAGCCGAAGTTGACCGCGTTGAACTCGACGAGGAACCGAGGCGTGAAGCGGTAGGCCACACCCAGGCTCAGCATGTGCGGCAGGCCCAGTTCCGTGGTCAGCTTGTAGTTGTTGCCGCCGAGCTGGGTGATGGCGGCGTCGACGGCGCCGCTCAGGGCATCCGGGGCGACGTTGGTGAGCGTGCCCGTCCCGTCGGTGTATTTCATGGTCTTCTTCGGATGGTACATCACGCCGAAGGACCACTTCGCCGAGGGCTTGTACATGGCGCCGAAGCAGGGCGTCACGTTCCACTCGGCGGTGCCCTCGAGGTCGGCGTTGATGACATTGACCAGATCGTTGTTGCCGCCGAACTGCTGCGGGCTGAATCGGTGCAACTCGAGGGTCTGGTGCGCGATGTCTGCGCCCACGGCCAGCGACAGCTCCGGGATCACCTGGAAGCTGACCGCCGGCGTGACGTAGATGGTCTCGAGGAGGACGTCGTAGCTGGTGAAGCGTCCCGTCCAGTTGGTCGGGTCCTCCCACTCGACGCCGAGGCCGAAGGGCGCCGACACGCCGACGCCGAAGCCCCAGCGTCCGCTGGTCCGGTGGGTCACGCCCACGCCCGGCACCAGGAAGGTCGGTTTGGCCGTCTCGCCCGTGGCTCCAGGCGTCGGCGGCGTAGCCTGCAGGTACTTGGAGTGGGGTTGCACCGGCATCACGTTGATGTCGGCGACGGTGCCCGGCATGAAGCCGATGCCGGCGATGTTGTAGAACATGGCCGAACCATCGTCGATGGAGGCGGTGACCGCACAGGCCATGCCCGTAGCCTTGGCTCCCGCCTCGTAGATACTGAATCCGCCCGCGTGAGCCAGCGGTGTGGCAGCCAGCAGCACGACGGCGGCGAGGCAGGTCCGCGTTGACAAGTTGTTCATGGTTCCTCCTAGAGTGCCGTACCGACGAAGGGTGCCGGTTGCACGGCGACGGTCGCGTCGTCGTGCCGCGCAGGCAGCGCGGCTATCTCCGGTCGGGTTCCGCCGACCGCCCTCGATCGGCATCCGGGCGGCGGAACTCTTGGCAGCCACGGTCCCGGCGTGCATGATGCCCGGGATCGTCGCTCCCCCTCACAAGGAGTCCGGCCATGATTGTTCTGACCGATCTCTCCGACTGGAGCGTTGAGCCGCTAGACTCGCTAGTGGAGGCACCTCACGTCAAGCCCCGTTTGACGAAACCCGAACATACTTCGGTGGAGATCCTCGCCGGGCTTCTGCCCGGAGCGGACGCCGGGCGGGTGGCCCGCGCGGCCGCAGGCGACCACGACTGGGCCGGACTCGCCGTCGTCGATCATGCCGACCGATCGCAGTACGACGTGCTCCTGGATCTCGCCCGCGACGGTCGACGATTGCCGGGACCGTTGGCGGCGGTCGCCCTGGACGGGCGGGGCTTCCACGGCAATCGGGGTCGTCCGTGGCGGGCCCACCGTGGAAATCTGCACCTGAGCTGCGTGATCCCGGTGGATCTGGATGCCACGCGCCACGCGGTGGGCGTGCCGGCGTTGCCGGTGGTCGCCGTGGGAGACGCGCTGGATCGCTGTGCGCCCGATCTTCCCTGGCGGATCAAGTGGGTCAATGATGTGACCGTGGGCGACGCGAAGCTGGCCGGCGTGATCTCGGCTGCTCAGAGCCGGGGGTCGCGGATCAGTTCGCTCGTCTACGGGATCGGAGTCAATCTGGCGGTGGCGCCACCGGTGCCGCCGACGCTGTTCGTTCCCGGGGTCACCTGCCTGCACGACCGCCCGGAGTCGGACGCGGTAGATCTCGGGACGCTCACTGGCGCTCTCCTGGAGGCCCTGGGGCGACGCCTGGCGCAGCTACAGGTCGCAGGCCCGGAGCCGTTGACGACGGCCTACCGAGGCCGCTGCGGGGACCTGGGGCGCCGTGTGAGGATCTGGGCCGAAGGGCTGCCGGATACGGACGATGTCCAGGCGCTGCCGCCGCCGCTGGCCGCCGGCCGCGTGACGGCACTCGACGATTCCCTGGCCCTGCACGTGGAGGGTTGCGCCGGCCCGCTGGTGGGGGGACGCCTGTCCCACCACGATCTCGACGGCACCGCATCGGATCCCGAGGAACCCGCCGGCTGACCCGGCGTATGGAAGCTCATGTCTGCCTTGCTGCCCCATCGCCCGCCCCGCTGGACCTGGCCGGTCGCCTGGTCGACGGCCGCGCTGCTGGTGCTGGCCGCGCTGCTGGTACCGGAGTCGTGGTGGTGGTTGCTGGTGCCGGACCGTGATCTCGGTCGTCACGCGGCATCGGAAGTGCCGACGGTGCTGGAACTGATGGATCTCGAGATCCAGTTCCCGCCGCCCGAGGTCGTGGTCACGCCGGAACCGGACACGCTGAAAAGGCCGGAGCCGGAGCCTCATGTGGATCCGGACTGGTGGACCCATTCCTGGAACGCCCGTATCGTCGCCGACATGGCGCCGGCGCAAACCTTGCCCGATTCCCTGCTTCCGTCGCCGCTCCTGGATATCCTCGGTGCTCGAGCCACGGTCGAACTGGTCCTCATGCAGCCGGACAGCCTCGTCCAGGCGCGGATCTGGTGGCTGGCCAAGGAGGAGCGGTACACTCGCGACGACGTCGATGGTCTGTTCTCGGCCATCGCCAGGGCGCGGGCCTACGCCGACATGAAGCAGCGCGAGGCGGCCATGTTCGACGAGTTCATCAACGAGACCGTCCCGGTATCCCGCTGAAGGATCCGTCTTGCGAACCGGCGGGAACCGTATAGCTTGGGCAAAACTTGACCCCATCAGTCATGTACTTACCGGCCCGCTGCGGCCGTTTGCAGGAGTATAGAAATCATGGCCTATTCCCCCCTCATGGTTCAGCCCATGCGCGACGAGGTCATTCGCCTCGGTGTCGCCGAACTCCGGACTCCCGAGGCGGTCGACGAGTTCGTCACGGCCGCCAAGGCGGGCCCGACGCTATTATTCGTCAATTCGGTCTGCGGTTGCGCTGCCGGAAACGCGCGGCCGGCACTGTTGCTGGCCACCGAGGATGCCGCCTGCCCGGAGCGGCGGGCGACGGTGTTCGCCGGTCAGGACGTCGAGGCGACCCAGCGCTTACGCGAGCATTTCCCCGAAATCCCCGCGAGCAGTCCCTGTTTCCTGGTGCTGCGAGATGGCCAGGTCGTTGCCCACGTACCGCGTGGAGGCATCGAGGGGCACACGGCCGAGCAGGTTGCGGTCTCGTTGAGAGCGTCGTTTCGTGATGCCGATACTGCGGCCGCTGGCTAGCGCGAACCCCTCATCCCGACGGAGGAATCTGAATGTCCGATCTCGCGAACAAGAGTTGCATCCCCTGCAGCGGCGGCGTGCCCAAGTTGCAGGAGGATGAGATCGCGAAGCTGCATCCCCAGGTTTCAGACTGGGAGGTCGTCCTGGGACATCACCTGCGACGCGTGTTCGCATTCGACGATTTCGTGGGGGCCCTCGGATTTGTCAATCGCATCGGCGAGGTGGCCGAGGCCGAGAATCACCACCCCAACATCTCGTTCACCTGGGGGCGGGTCGAGGTGGAGGTCTGGACTCACAAGATCGATGGGCTCGCCGAGGGCGACTTCGTCCTCGCCGCCAAGATCGATCAGTTGCCGCGGGACTGACCGCGGTCACGCTTCGCACTGGTCGGCCGTCCGAGAGCGTCGGCCGGCCAGTGCGGTATCCACGCTGAACACTCCCAGTGCGATCCAGATGAGCCCGAAGCTCAGCAGCTTGGTACTGCTG
This sequence comes from bacterium, assembly GCA_003353795.1. Taxonomy (GTDB): domain Bacteria; phylum Krumholzibacteriota; class Krumholzibacteriia; order LZORAL124-64-63; family LZORAL124-64-63; genus Glo-17. The sequence continues at coordinate 8,811 of PIVY01000105.1, read as the reverse complement.
AACGGCTCGTTGTATGCCAGCACCGCCAGCAGGAACTGCCCGCTGGGAGCCAGATACTGCAGGAATCCCACGGTGGTGTAACGCAGGCGTCGTGCCGCGTTGGTGAACCAGATCAGCGGCAACGCGGTGACCGCGCCGCTGGCCACGAGCAACCAGTCGGTGCCGCGGTCGAGATGGCCGAACACCAGTTCTCCCTGAACGTGCCAGAACAGGAACGCGACCACGGCGACCGGGGCCAGCATGCCGGTCTCCACGGTCAGCCCGGCCATGCCGCCGATGGGCGCCGTCTTGCGCAGGAGTCCGTAGAATCCGAAGCTGAATGCCAGGATCAGAGAGATGGTCGGAACGCCGCCCATACGCAAGGCCATGGCCGCCACGCCCGCGGTCGCCAGCGCGATGCTGACCCACTGCAGGGCGCGCAGCCGTTCTTTCAGAAACACCATACCCAGCAGCACGTTCACCAGCGGATTGATGAAGTAGCCCAGGCTGGCCTCGAGGAGGCGATCGTTGGCCACCGCCCAGATGAACACGAACCAGTTCAGGGCCACCAGCACGGTCGAGACCGCGAGCGTGACCAGGAGTCGAGGTTCGCGAGCGCGGCGCAAGGTGGCCGCGAGATCGCCGCGACGCGCCAGCAGGATCACGAGCAGCACTACCGACCAGACCACGCGATGGGCCAGGACCTCCTGGGCGGGCACGTGCGCCACGGCCTTGAAATAGATGGGGCAGAGTCCCCAGGCGAGGTATGCGGCCAGGCCGTAAAGGACGCCGATCTTGGTGGAGTCGCGCGACATGGTGTCCTGCCGGTCGGGGAAGATGAGAAGCGCCAAATGTCGTCGGCGCAAGGGCGGCTGACAAGCGAATGGGGCTCGAGGATATAATGCGTGGCAACAAAAAGTGTTGAAACATATATTGTCGACGAAACATACTCCCGACGCCCTGAGAGGCTCCACCGCGGCGAACGTCGCCGCCCCAAGAAGGGACCGGAACCATGATCATCCGACGACTCGCCAGCCAACGTGGGCACGCCGACCACGGGTGGCTCGAAGCGCGGCACTCGTTCTCGTTCGGCGAATATCACGACCCGGCGCACATGGGATTCCGAACCCTACGCGTGATCAATGACGACATCATCCAGGGCGGCCAGGGATTCGGCATGCACGGCCACCGCGACATGGAGATCGTCACCTACGTGCTCGAGGGTGCCCTGGAGCACAAGGACAGCATGGGCAACGGCTCGGTCCTGCGACATGGCGACGTGCAGCGCATGAGCGCCGGTCGCGGGGTGATGCACAGCGAGTTCAACCACTCCGCCACCGAACCGCTTCGGTTGTTGCAGATCTGGTTGTTGCCGGAGCAGACTGGCATCGATCCCGGCTACGAGGAACGGCCGTTCGACATGGAGGGCAAGCGAGGACAGTTGCAATTGATCGCCTCGCCCGACCCGAAAGAGGAGGCCATGCACATCCACCAGGACGTGCGGATTCTCGCAGCCACGCTGGCGCAGGGAGAGACCGTGGCCTACGACCTGGCGCCTGGCCGCCACGCCTGGATCCAGGTGGCGCACGGATCGTTGACCGTCAACGGTGTGGACCTGGACGTGGGCGACGGCGCGGCGGTGAGCGACGAGACCGCGTTGCGGATCGAGGGCGGCGACGCTGCGGAGTTTCTCGTGTTCGACCTGGCCTGAGATCGTCGAGCAGTCAGAAGTTGCGGTGGAATCGGCGCTCCAGTTCGGCCGCATCCACCGACTCATCGAGGAAGAGTTCCGGCGGCAACGCCGCCCAGCGCGGGTTGGGCCGGCGCCGGGCGATGCGGTGGACGTTGAGAAGGTGCCGCGCCGTGATGTTGTCCATGGTCACGTTGCCGCCGCCGGGGCCGCACGAGAGCATGAACGACGGCGCCAGCGAGGTCACCATGCCGCCGAGCGCTCCCTGGGTGGCCGGCACGTTCACCAGGATGCGACCGGCGTCCACCACCTGGCTGAAATGCTCAATGCGCTCGTCGTTGTTGGAATGGATCACCGCCGTGTGGCCGAGCCCACCGTGGCGGGTGATCTCCGAGCAGCGGTCGATGGCCGCGTCGAAGTCGGGTTCCTCGTACCAGGCCAGCACGGGAGCCAGGATCTCAGTGGACAGCGGCGCCTGCGGGCCTACCTCGTGCAGGGGCGCCATCAGCACTCGCGTTCCGGGCGGCACGGTGATGCCTGCGCCGGCGGCGATACGCTCCACCGGTTGTCCCACCACCAAGGCGCTCATGGTGCCGCGCGTCTGGTCCACCGCCACCCGTCCCAGGGCCGCCAACTGCTCGGGATCCAGGAAATATCCGCCCTGGGCCTCGAACTCGGCGCGTACCCGCGCCGCCTCCGACTCCTTCACCACCACCGCCTGCTCGCTCGCGCAGACCGTGCCGTTGTCCAGTAGCTTGGAGGAGAGGATGGTGCGTACGGCATACGCGGCGTCGGCAGTGGCTCCCACGTACGCCGGCACGTTGCCCGGACCCACGCCGAGCACGGGCCGTCCGGTCTGCAGCGCCTTCTGCACCAGCCGCGTGGTGCCCGTGGCGAGGATCAGCGCCAGCCTCGGATCGGCCATGAGTTCGTCCACGCTGCGCGGTGTCGGCTTGGTTAGCCACTGGACCGCGTGGTCGGGGGCGCCGGCGGCCACGGCTGCTTCATGGCAGATCGTTGCCGTTGCAACACAGGTCCGTTGGGCGGCCTGGGGCGGGCTGATGATGATGGGATTCCGGGTCTTGAGTGCGATGAGGATCTTGAAGATCGTCGTCGACGAGGGATTGGTCACCGGCACGAATCCGAGCACCGGCCCCACCGGCTGGGCGACCTCCACGATACCCGCTCGCGCATCCTCGCCGATCGCGCCCACGGTGCGCTGATCCTTGATGTCCTCGTAGACCAGCTGCGTGGCGATCATGTTCTTGACGACCTTGTCGCGCCAGCGGCCCAGGTCGGTTTCCTCGGCGGCCATCCGCGCCAGGGCGACCCGCTCGTCGAGAGCGCGCAGGTACACGGCTCGCACGATGCGGTCGGTCGCGTCCTGATCGAGCCTGCGAAACGCGGCGGCGGCCTCGACGGCGTTGGTCAACAGGTCGTGGGCCCGGGAGCGGCGCGGCAGGGGCTCGGACATGGCTGGCCTCCGGTGATTCGTTGGGCGGCGCTGTCGACCGATTCTAGCACGCATTCCCGATACTGGGGGAGATTGGCTCGCCATCAATTATGTACAATAAGCTTGACAACATGGAAAGTTAACTATACAGTTGCTTGCATGAAACCAAGACACGACATCCGCAACAATTTGCGCCGCTATCGCCTCCTCGCCGACGGCATGACCCAACAGGACCTGGCCGACCGCGTCGGCGTGACTCGCCAGACCATCCTGTCGATCGAGAAAGGCAAATACAGCCCCACCATCGGCCTGGCGCTTAGGCTGGCCCGCGAATTCGAGGTCCCCGTGGAGGACCTCTTCGAACTGGATGAGGAGAACAACTGATGAGTCGTCTGACAAGGTTGATCCCATGGCGACAGACGCCGGCGACGCTGATCGCCGCGAGCCTGGTCGTCGCCGGTTTCCTGCTCATGAGCGTGAGCTGGTGGTTCCTGGTTCTGGTGGGGCTCGGAACCTTCGGGCCAGGCGTTCTGCGCGAACTGGGCTGGCTGCGCGACAAGGATGAATGGCAACAGCGCGCCGCGCACCGGGCCGGTTACCACGCGTTCCTCGTGGCGGGTCTGCTGGCCACGGTGCTCATGGCCTACTTCCGCTCCGGCGACCGGATGGTCCGCAATCCCCAGGAACTGGCCACGCTGTTCATGGTGCTGCTGTGGAGCACCTGGTTCTTCAGTTCGCTCTTCAGCTTCTGGGGTGCCAAGAAGACCGCCATGAGGGTCCTTCTTGCGTTCGGAGGATTCTGGATGGTGTTCATCGTGGCGGCGAATACGGGGACCGAGTGGCAGGGGCCGGTGGGCCTGTTCATGAGCCTGCTTCTCGCCGTTCCGTTCTTCGCCCTGGCCTGGCTCTCGCGGCGCTGGCCGCGGATCGCCGGCGTGTTGTTGCTCGTGGCGGCGGTGTTCTTCTTCGTGCGCCTTGGCATGCACGATGTGAGTGCCACGGACTGGATCGATCGGGCAGTCTTGATCGTCCTGTTCCTCGGACCGCTTCTAGGGAGCGGCATTGCACTCTTGCAGGTCGGTGCGGGCGAAGACGAGGCCGACGCCGCCTGATGGGGCGGCCGTGGAGGACATGGAGGACACGCAAAGAAAAAGCGGCCCCTAAGGGCCGCTGATTCATTTTGGCATCCCCGACGGGAATCGAACCCGTGTTGCCGCCGTGAAAGGGCGGTGTCCTAACCACTAGACGACGGGGACGCCATGACCGGCGGAGACCGCCGGGAGCCGAAAAACTAGGAGCAACCGCTCCTGATGTCAAACTCGATCACCCGTCGGCCGCCTCCTCGAGCAGGACCGCAGTGGTGCGGCAGCCGTTGACGAAGTTCACGATGTCGAACTTCTCGTTGGGGCTGTGGATGTTGTCCGTGGACAGCCCGTAGCCCAGCAGGAGCACCGGCGATTTCAGGCAACTCTGGAACGTGCCGACGATGGGAATCGAGCCGCCCTCGCGGATGAATACCGGCTTGGCGCCGAATCCCTGCTCCAGCGCCCGCATGCCGGCCTTCATCATATCCGACCCGCGGCTGACGAGCACCGGCTCGGCATTGTGCAGGTTCTCCACCTCGCAGGCCACGCCCGGCGGGCACACGGACTGCACGAACTCCTGGAACGCCGCCGCGATCTTCGCGGGGTCCTGATTGGGCACCAGCCGCATGGAGACCTTCGCCACAGCCTTCGCCGGCACGATGGTCTTGGCACCGTCACCGCCGTACCCGCTGGCGATGCCGTTGACGTCGCAGGTGGGGCGGGCCCACATGCGCTCCAGGGTGGTGTAGCCGTCTTCACCGAAGGCCTCCGGCGCACCGGTCTCCTGCTTCAACACGGCGTCGGTGTAGTTCAACGAGGCAAACGCGTCGCGCTCATCCTGTTCGAGGTCCAGCACGTCGTCGTAGAAGCCGGGCACCAGGCAGCGTCCGTCCGCGTCCTTGAGCTTGGCGATGATCTCGGCGATGGCATTGCCGGGATTCTGGACCGTGCCGCCGAAACTGCCCGAGTGCAGATCCATGCCCGGGCCGGACAGGCGAATCTCCATGTAGCAGAGCCCCTTCAGCGAGTAGCACACCGCCGGCGTCTCGGCGTTGTAGAGTGTGGTATCGCTGATCACCACGGCATCGCAGGCAAGCTTCTCGGGGTTCTCCTCGGTGTAGTCGTAGATGCTGGGCCCGCCGCATTCCTCCTCGCCCTCGATGATCATCTTCACGTTCACCGGCAACTCGATGCCCTGCTTCATGAACGCTTCGAGGGCCTTGATGTGACAGTAGAGCTGACCCTTGTCGTCGCTGGATCCACGCGCGTAAATGCGCTCGTCCTTGATGACCGGTTCGAACGGCGGACTGTCCCAGAGTTCCAGCGGATCCACGGGCTGCACATCGTAGTGGCCGTAGAAGAGGAGGGTCTTGCGATCGGGCCGCTGTTCGGTCTCCGCGTACACCAGCGGGTGGCCGCCGCGGTCAATGACTTCCACGGCCAATCCTAGTTCGCGCAACTCGTCGGCGACGAATGCGCAGGCCCGCTTCGTGTCCTCGTCGTACTCGCTTTCCGAACTGATCGATGGGATGCGGAGCCAGTCGCAGAGCTGGTCGAGATGGCGTTGTTGATGCTCGGCGAGATAGGCGAGAACCTGGTCTGCACGCATGGGCAACTCCTTGCAAAAGGGCCCGGAAGGCTTTTTTCAGGGGAATAGGCGCGATACAGCACCAAACTAATGCTTGACACCATACCCTGTCGAGCCGATTGTGTGCCCGCAAGCGCAAGGCGCTCATCGTGCCGGCAGCGCAGCTATTGGTGAGATGGAGCCCATCGTAGCATTCGACCCCGCGCAACGCGCCGCGAATGCCAATCTCAGACCCGAGCATGAGGGAGCACCCCCATGGCCGACCTGATTATCAGCAAGAGCAAGACCAAGGATTCCGTGACGGACTGTAACGTGAGCGGCGAGTTCTATGACGCCCTCGACGCCAAGGTGCGCGAGTTGATCAAGGGTGCCGAGAAGCGCGCCCTGGCCAACGGTCGTAAGACCGTGCGCCCCCAGGATCTCTAAGAGACCGTTCCCAGGTCTTCCGCGGGGCCTACCCGTAGCGTTGACAGGAAAGGATCTCCCACACGGGAGGTCCTTTCTCTTTTACCCTCTTTTGGGCGACAGCCGCCCCCGAGACGTCTCCCCACACTGACAACCACCCGGCGGCAAACCCGTCTCCTGGCCGATGCGGCCGGTTCCGATCCCGGGTCCGTGCCTTGCGTAGCGGACGCGGAGGTCAGCATGGGTACGGTTGTCGACACGGGCGGATTGCGAGGGATCGATGGATTCCCGGTGAGGGTGGAGGTCGACCTCACGCGAGGGCTGCCGGCATTCCACCTGGTCGGATTGCCCAACACGGCGGTGCGGGAGAGCCGCGAACGCGTGCTGGCGGCGATCCGCAACAGCGGACAACGATTGCCGGCGGGACGGGTGACGGTGAATCTGGCGCCGGCCGACGTGCGCAAGGAGGGTTCGGGGCACGACCTCGCCATCGCCGTGGCGGTGATCGCCGCCGAGCGCGCGCGCCGCGGCAGGGCTTCGGCGCGCGCCGGGGCGGGACTCCTGCTCGGCGAGTTGTCCCTTTTTGGTGAGGTGCGGCCGGTTCGGGGACTGTTGGCCATCGCTCTGGACGCGCGTCGTCGGGGAGAGACCGTCATGGCGGTTCCGGCCGAGCAAGCCTGGGAGGCCGCACTGGTGCCGGGCCTCGATGTTGTCGGGGTGCGCAATCTGGACGAGGCTGTGGCGTGGTTCCTGCGTGGCGTGCGTCCTGACGTGGTTGCGACGGCAGCGGCACTGCGCGAGCCCCCAGTCGCGCCGGCACCCTCCGGGATCCACCTTCTGGTTCAACCGCTCGCGGCACGGGCTGCGGAGCTGGCGGCCGCCGGGCGCCATCACCTGCTGCTGCTGGGCCCGCCGGGCGCGGGCAAGACTCGCCTAGCCCGGTTGCTCGTGGAACTCCTGCCCGACCTGAGGGACGACGAGGGCCTCGAGGTGACCCGGATTCATGGTGCCGCGGGCTTGCTGGCCCATCCGGGTCTGGTCCGTCGGCCGCCGCTGCGGGCGCCGCACCACACCATCACTGCGGTGGGGTTGTTGGGCGGCGGCGGCAACCTGCGCCCCGGTGAGGTCACCCTGGCTCACCGGGGGCTCCTCTTCCTCGATGAGTTGCCGGAGTTCGGCGGCCGGATCCTCGACGCCTTGCGGGAACCGCTGGCCGAGGGCGTGGTGAGGGTTGCTCGAAGCACGGGGCAGCGCCGATTTCCGGCAGACTTCCAGCTCGTCGCCGCGGGCAATCCCTGTCGTTGCGGTTTCCTGGGCAGCCGGGTGCGGGCGTGCACGTGCCGGACGCAGGATCTGGCCCGTTACCGTGCCCGGCTGTCCGGTCCGTTACGCGATCGCTTCGATCTGGCCGTGGAGATGGGCGATACCGTCGCGGCCGATCTCTCTGGCGGCGGCGATGCCGGTGAGATCGGCGGCGGGAATCTCGGCGATAGGATCGCCGCCGCCCGCGCCATGGTGCGGGAGAGTGGCGAACCTCCGGCACGCTGGTCCTTGGCGCGGCGGGCCCGAGCCTATGGTCTCGGCGACGTCGCGCTGAAAGTGCTGGACGACGCGCGCCGCCCCTTGCAGCTCTCGTTGCGGGGAATCCTGAGAACCTGCCGGGTGGCGCGGACGGTGGCGGCGCTGGATGGTCGCCGGTCCGTGGACGCAGCGGACGTCCGCGAAGCACTGCAGTTCCGACACGAAGCCCTCGGCTGCTGGGCTGCAACCGAGGGCTAGGATGTCGTCGCCGCTATGTCTGGATCAGAGGTTGATCGAGAAACCGATCTGCCAGGTGATCCCATCGAGCCCCTGGGGCGCGTACAGTTTGACCGGAGCATAACGCCCTGCGTCGTCGAACTCGTAGACCGGCACCTGCTTGGTGTCGGCGTCCCGTGAATCGAAGTACTCGGCCGGCTCGAACTGGATCTCGTGCATCTGATAGAGGAATTCGATGCGCACGCTGATCAGATCGTCGGCGATGATCTTCAGGCCGACGCCGACGTTGATGTTGGCGCCGGAGGAGGGATCGTCCACGTAGTTCGAGTCGATGTTGTACATGGCCACGCCGCCACCCGCGGTGACGTACGGATGCCAGCGACCCACGCCGTCGCCATACATGTTCAGCGGGTACCACAGTGCATTGATGTTGCCGATGAAGATGAGGGCTGACCGATTCTCGGCGTCGAATTCTCCGACTTCCTCTACCTGCGTCGGATTGCCGCCCACGGGATCGACCGACCACGGATCGGTGATCTCGGACGTGTATTCCGAGAAGGTCATGCCGCCCTGCAACTCGAAGGCCAGCCATTTGGTGACCGTGTAGCCCAGGCGGAGAATCGGGTTGAAGGCCGACTCGTTCACGAGTTTTACGTCGCCGTAGAAGAAAGCCTCGTCGGTCGCCTTGTAAATGAGATTCTCGTGCTCCAGCAGAGTCTTGTTCATGTTGAAAAAGCCGAGCGTCAGCGTCAGGTCCCACCGACCCTTTTCGATGGCTGGGACGTACTTGGACTCCACGAGCACCTCTTCGGCGATGTCGTCCCTATCCTCGCCGCCGACGATGAGGTTGAAA